>DRKN01000128.1 GCA_011051755.1 Gammaproteobacteria bacterium | reverse complement strand
GTTGAGATGGTGATGCCGGGTGACAACGTCAACATGACGGTGACGCTGATTGCGCCGATTGCCATGGAAGAAGGCCTGCGCTTCGCGATTCGCGAAGGCGGTCGCACCGTGGGTGCGGGCGTGGTCGCCAAGATCATCGAGTAAGTTTTAGATCGCCAACAAGGGCTGGGCCGGTGAGGCTTTGCTTCGCTGCTCGGCCCTTGTCAGTTGATATGCAGCATTTATTGATAAAGGTCAGAAAAAATGGCAGCAGGACAGAGAATTCGCATCCGCTTAAAGGCGTTTGATCATCGTCTGATCGATCAGTCTGCGCAGGAAATTGTTGAAACCGCGAAACGCACGGGTGCGCAGGTTCACGGCCCGATTCCGCTGCCGACCAAGAAAGAGCGCTGGACGGTGCTGACGTCGCCGCATGTCAATAAGGATGCGCGTGACCAGTATGAAATCCGCACTCACAAGCGTCTGATGGATATTGTCGACCCTACCGACAAGACCGTCGATGCGCTGATGAAGCTGGATCTGGCGGCGGGTGTCGATGTCCAGATCAAGCTGGGTTGAGTTGACGAATTTTAGACGATTTAAGCGCCGGTCATGGATCGGCAGATGCAGATATTGAGGAATTAAAGATGACGATCGGAGTAGTCGGCCGCAAGGCAGGTATGACTCGCATCTTCACCGAGGAGGGTGTTTCCATCCCGGTGACGGTCATCGAGGTTGAACCCAATCGCGTGACCCAGGTCAAGACGCAGGATGTCGATGGTTATCGCGCCGTGCAGGTGACCACCGGCAGCCGCCGCCCTTCCCGTGTCAACAAACCGGCGACGGGACATTTCGCCAAGGCGGGTGTGGAAGCGGGTCGTGGTCTTTGGGAGTTCCGCCTTGATGCTGGCGAGGGTGAAGATATTTCCGCTGGCGATAGCGTCAGTGTGGAAATTTTCTCCGCAGGCCAGAAGGTCGATGTGTCGGGCACCAGCATTGGTAAGGGCTTTGCCGGCGTTATCAAACGTCACAACTTCCACATGCAGGATGCCACGCACGGTAACTCTCTGTCGCACCGCGCGCCGGGATCCATTGGGCTCGGTCAGACACCAGGGCATGTCTTCAAGGGCAAGAAAATGGCCGGTCACATGGGCGCCGTGCGCCGCACTGTGCAGAATCTTGAGGTTGTGCGTGTCGATGCCGAGCGCAATCTGCTGCTGGTCAAGGGTGCTGTGCCCGGGGCCAAGGGTGGCGATGTGATCCTCTGCGCAGCAGTCAAAGCACGTAGCTAAGGGGTGATAGCATGGATCTCAAATTAACAACAGCGGCGGGCGAGACCTCAAGCGAAACGGTTGAAGTCTCGGCGGACAACTTCGCCCGTGATTATAATGAAGCCCTGGTTCATCAGGTGGTTACCGCCTATCTGGCGGGGGGGCGCAGCGGAACCCGCGCCAGCAAGAGCCGCTCCGATGTCCGTGGCGGTGGAGCCAAACCCTGGCGCCAGAAGGGAACCGGCCGTGCGCGTGCGGGTACCTCCAGCAGCCCGATTTGGCGGAGTGGTGGCCATACCTTTGCCGTGCGTCCACAGGATCACTCGCAGAAGGTGAACAAAAAGATGTACCGCGGCGCCATGCGCTCGATTCTTTCCGAGCTGGTTCGTCAGGAGCGCCTGAAGATCGTCGACAAATTCGACTTCGAGGCGCCCAAGACCAAGGCGCTGGTGGAAAAACTGGATGCGATGGGTTTTGATCGCGGCCTGATCGTCACCGAGAGTGAAAATGAGCACCTTTACCTGTCGGCGCGCAATCTCTACAAGATCGATGTTTGTGGCGCCAAGGAAATTGATCCGGTCAGCCTGGTCAACAGCAACAATGTGCTGATGACGGTGGCAGCCGTCAAACAGATTGAGGAGATGCTCGGATGAACCAGGAACGCATCATGAAAGTCATCTTGGCGCCGCATGTGACTGAAAAAGCGGCCAACGTTGGTGAGTCCAGCAACCAATACGTGTTCAAGGTTGTTCCGGACGCCACCAAGCCTGAAATCAAACAGGCGGTTGAAGCCCTGTTTGAAGTGAAAGTTGATGCTGTTCGCGTCCTCAACAGCAAGGGCAAAAGCAAGCGTTCTGGTGCCCGTCTCGGTCGTCGGAAAGACTGGAAAAAGGCCTATGTGCGTGTCAAGGCCGGTCAGGAAATCGACTTCATTGGCGGCGAATAAGGTTTCGGAGTAGATAGCATGGCAATTGTAAAAGCAAAACCGACCTCACCCGGCCGCAGATTCGTGGTCGAGGTGGTCAACCCGGATCTGCATAAGGGTGCGCCCTTTGCTGGCCTGCTGGAAAAGAAGTCGCGTAGCGGCGGGCGTAACAACCAGGGTCGCATCACCACTCGCCACAGAGGCGGTGGGCACAAGCAGCACTACCGGATCATCGATTTCAAGCGCAACAAGGATGGTATTCCCGCTCGTGTCGAGCGTCTGGAGTATGATCCGAACCGCAGCGCGAACATCGCCCTGGTGCTGTATGCCGATGGCGAACGCCGGTATATCATTGCGCCCAAGGGTGTGACGGCTGGCAGCGAGGTCATGTCGGGCGCCGAATCGCCCATCAAGCCCGGTAACTGTCTGACCCTGCGTCGTATGCCGGTGGGCACGACCATTCACTGCATCGAGATGAAGCCTGGCAAGGGCGCGCAGATTGCGCGCAGTGCCGGTACCTCGGCGCAGTTGGTTGCCCGTGAGGGCGACTATGCCACACTCCGCCTGCGTTCCGGCGAGATGCGCAAGGTGCATGTCGAGTGTCGTGCGGTTGTGGGTGAGGTGGGTAACAGTGAGCACAGTCTGCGTTCACTGGGCAAGGCCGGTGCTTCTCGTTGGCGTGGCGTTCGTCCCACCGTTCGCGGTGTGGCCATGAACCCCGTCGATCACCCGCATGGTGGTGGCGAGGGCCGCACGTCAGGTGGCCGTCATCCGGTTTCACCCTGGGGTGTGCCGACCAAGGGTTACAAGACCCGCAGTAATAAACGGACCGATGGCATGATTGTTCGCCGTCGCAAATCTAAGTAATAGAAGAGAGTCAGGACTGTGCCACGTTCAGTTAGCAAAGGGCCTTTTGTCGATCTGCATCTCCTGAAGAAAGTTCAGGTTGCCGCGGAAACTAATAACCGGAAACCGATCAAAACCTGGTCGCGCCGTTCGATGGTACTGCCGGAAATGTTGGGTTTGACCATTGCCGTTCATAATGGTCGACAGCATGTCCCGGTGTTCATCACCGAAGATATGGTGGGGTACAAGTTGGGTGAATTCGCTCCGACTCGCACCTACCGAGGCCACACTGCCGACAAGAAAGGCCGCTAAGGGGTGCCGTGATGGAAGTAAGTGCAAAATTGACCAATGCGCCGTTGTCCGCCCAAAAGGGCCGGCTGGTGGCAGATCAGATTCGTGGGCTGGCGGTGGAAAAGGCGATTCAGACGCTGGCCTTCAGTCCCAAAAAGGCGGCGCGTGTGTTGAAAAAGGTGCTTGAGTCCGCTATCGCCAATGCCGAGCACAATGAAGGCGCTGACATCGACGAGTTGAAGGTTAGCGCGGTCTTTGTTGACGAGGGGCCGACCTACAAGCGCATGCGTGCACGCGCCAAGGGGCGCGGAACGCGCATCCTTAAGCGCCGGGCGCATATCACCGTCACCGTCAGCGACAGTCAAGAGGCAGAGTAATGGGTCAGAAAGTACATCCGATAGGTATTCGTCTTGGCATTGTCAAAGATTGGACTTCCAAGTGGTACGCAGACAGCAAGGATTTCGCGAATATCCTCAATATGGATCTCGAAGTTCGTGACTTCATCAAGAAGAAGCTTTCGCACGCGTCCGTCAGTCGCGTGCAGATCGAGCGCCCTGCGAGTAATGCCCGCATTACCATTCATACGGCCCGCCCGGGTATCGTGATTGGCAAAAAGGGTGAGGATGTCGAACGCCTGCGCCGCTCCGTCAGTCAGATGATGGGGGTGCCGGTGAGCATCAATATCGAAGAGATTCGCAAGCCTGAGCTGGATGCCACCCTGGTGGCCGAGAACGTTGCCCAGCAGCTTGAGCGTCGCATCATGTTTCGTCGCGCCATGAAGCGTGCGGTGCAGAATGCCATGCGCCTGGGCGCCCTGGGTATCAAGGTGCGTGTATCCGGTCGTTTGAACGGTGCGGAGATTGCGCGCACTGAATGGTACCACGAGGGTCGTGTCCCTCTGCACACGCTGAGAGCCGATATTGACTACGGCGTCGTTGAGGCCAGCACCACCTATGGTGTGATCGGCGTCAAGGTGTGGCTGTTCAAGGGGGAAGTCTTCGAAAAAGGGCAGACCTCCGCTGTTGTCGCTGATCAAGCCGCTGCGAAGTAGCGTTTAGGGAGACAAAGTTATGTTACAGCCAAAGCGAACGAAATTTCGCAAACAAATGAAAGGTAAGAACCGCGGACTGGCGTTTCGCGGCAGTGATGTCAGTTTCGGCGAGTGTGGTCTGAAGGCGACTGCCCGTGGACGTATTACCGCGCGTCAGATCGAAGCCGCGCGTCGTGCCATGACCCGTCACATCAAGCGTGGCGGAAAGATCTGGATTCGTGTGTTTCCGGACAAGCCGATTACCAAGAAGCCCCTGGAGGTTCGCATGGGTAAGGGTAAGGGCGGTGTTGAATACTGGGTGGCGCAGATTCAGCCGGGGCGGATGTTATTTGAGATGGAAGGTGTTGCCGAGGACGTGGCGCGTGAGGCGTTTCGTCTGGCGGCGGCCAAGCTGCCTCTGTCGACGACCTTTGTGACGCGGACGGTGATGTGATGGACGCAAAAGAATTACGTGGAAAAAGTACGACAGAGCTGGGCGAAGAGCTGCAAAGCCTGTTGCGTGAGCAATTCAATCTGCGCATGCAGAAAGGCACCGGCCAGTTGGCTGACTCTGCGCGCCTGAAAAGCGTGCGCCGTGACGTGGCACGTGTGAAGACGATCATGAATGAGATTGCGGGTGGTGCAGAATGAGTGAAGATAAGGCAGTTCGCACGCTTGCCGGGCGGGTCATCAGCGACAAGATGGATCGTACCATCACGGTGATGGTTGAACGTCGCGTCAAGCATCCTTTGTATGGCAAATATATCCGCCGTTCGACCAAGTTGCATGTCCATGATGAGAACAATGAATGCAACATTGGCGATGAGGTGACGATTTCCGAGTGTCGCCCGATATCGAAGACTAAGTCTTGGCGACTGGCTGAAATTGTAAAGCGCGCCAGCTAAACCGCACACTCCATCAGCGGATTTTGTCGGCTGAGGGGGCAAAAGGATTGATCGCAGAGCCCAAAGCGAAAAACATTTGGGCTCTGCGCGTTTAGGTGGTATTATTTCGCGCCCTCGAACCACGGAGGTTGGAGGAGCTGGGTACAGATTGGCGGAGAAGTATCGATGATTCAGATGCAAACGGTGTTGGATGTGGCCGATAACAGCGGCGCGCGTCGGCTGATGTGTATCAAAGTCCTGGGTGGCTCCAAGCGCCGGTATGCGGGGATCGGCGACATCATCAAGGTGAGTGTCAAGGAGGCCATTCCTCGCGGTAAGGTCAAGAAGGGCGAGGTTTATAGCGCGGTTGTTGTGCGTACCGCCAAGGGCGTGCGTCGTCCCGATGGGTCGATTATTCGCTTCGATGGCAATGCGGCCGTGTTGTTGAATGCGCAACTGCAGCCCATCGGCACGCGTATTTTTGGCCCGGTGACGCGTGAGCTGCGTGGCGAGCGTTTTATGAAGATTATTTCGCTGGCACCTGAAGTGCTGTAACTGCTGGGGCGACGAGCATGAACAAGATTAAGACAGGTGATGATGTCATCATCATTGCCGGCAAAGACAAGGGCAAGCGTGGTACGGTGCTGAAAATCATTGATAACGAGCGTGTCGTTATCGAAGGGGCCAATATGGCCAAGAAGCATGTCAAGCCCAATCCGAATGCCGGTGAATCCGGTGGCATTATCGACAAGGAAATGCCGCTGCATATATCCAACGTGGCGGTGTTCAATTCGGCCTCGGGAAAGGCTGACCGTATCGGGATCAAGGTTCTCGAGGATCGTCGTCGGGTGCGTTACTTCAAGTCCAACAACGAAGTTGTGGACGTTTAAGGCGAGTTAGGCAAATGTCCAGACTTAAAGAGTTTTATAAGGATACCGTGACCAAACAGCTTCAGGAGCAGTTTGGCTACACGAGTGTGATGGAAGTTCCCCGGATCACCAAGATCACCCTGAATATGGGCGTGGGTGAGGCGATCGGTGACAAGAAGGTTATTCAGAATGCTGTTGCCGACATGGTGAGGATTTCAGGTCAGGCGCCTATCGTCACCAAGGCGCGTCTTTCTGTGGCGGGATTCAAGGTGCGTGAAGGTTGGCCGGTGGGCTGCAAGGTAACGCTGCGCCGTGAGCGTATGTACGATTTTCTTGATCGCCTGATCAGCATTGCCATTCCGCGTATCCGTGATTTTCGGGGTTTGAATGGCAAGGCCTTCGATGGCCGTGGTAACTACAGTATGGGTATTCAGGAACAGATCATGTTCCCGGAAATCGATTACGATCAGATCGACGCGATTCGTGGTATGGATATTTGTTTCACGACCACCGCAAAGACCGATGATGAGGCGCGTGCATTGTTGACCGCCTTTAATCTTCCGCTTAAAAAGTAAGAGAATCTAGCGATGGCAAAAGTCTCCATTATTAATCGTGAGCTGAAGCGCGCCCGTTTGGTGAAAAAGTATGCCGCCAAGCGCGCTGAGTTGAAGGCGAAGCTGAAGGATCCTTCCCTGAGTTATGAAGAAAAGGAAGAGGTGCGCAGAAAATTTCAGTCTCTGCCGCGCGATGCCAGTCCCTGTCGCCAGCGCAATCGCTGCCGCCAGACAGGACGTCCGCACGGTTACTACCGGAAGTTTGGGCTGAGCCGTACTAAATTGCGTGAAGCGGCAATGCGCGGCGATATTCCTGGCCTGGTCAAGGCCAGTTGGTAAACGCTGCCGCAGGCAGTGTATTTTTAGTTAGGAGTTTCTGGCATGAGCATGACTGATCCCATTGCGGATATGTTGACCCGTGTTCGTAACGCTCTTTCAGCGGGTAAATTGAGCGTGACGATGCCATCTTCCAAGCAGAAGGTTGCGATCGCAAAGCTGCTTAAGGATGAAGGGTATATCAATAACGTATCTGTCAAGGATATCGATGGTAAGCCGGTGATGGACGTTTCCCTCAAGTATTATGAAGGACGCCCCGTCATCGATCTGATCAAGCGCGTGAGCCGGCCTGGCCTGCGTGTCTATAAAGGTAAAGACGAGTTGCCCAGCGTGATGGGCGGTTTGGGTGTTGCCGTGATTTCCACCTCCAAGGGTCTGATGACAGATCGCGCCGCCCGCAAGGCCGGTCATGGTGGTGAAATTCTCTGCTTTGTCGCTTAAGGGGGACTGACCATGTCACGTGTTGCTAAGAACCCCGTTCAGCTGCCTTCCGGTGTTGACGTCAGGATTGATGGCCAGGCGATCAAGATCAAGGGCGCCAAGGGTGAAATGAGCCATGAAATTCACGGCTCCGTCGATGTAAAGCAGGCGGACAATGTGCTGACCTTTGCGCCACGCAATGGCGGCAAGGAGGCCAATGCGCTGGCCGGCACCACCCGCGCTCTGCTGAACAATATGGTGATCGGTGTGACCCGGGGCTTTGAGAAGAAGCTGACGCTGGTGGGGGTTGGTTATCGTGCCCAGGCCCAGGGCAAGGTTCTCAATCTTTCGCTGGGGTTTTCGCATCCGGTTGAATATCAGATCCCTGAGGGTGTCAGCATCGAGACCCCGAGCCAGACCGAGGTTGTGGTGAAGGGTATCGACAAGCAGTTGGTCGGCCAGGTGGCGGCGAATATTCGGGCTTATCGTCCGCCGGAGCCCTATAAAGGCAAGGGCGTACGCTATTCCGATGAGCAGGTCGTGCGTAAAGAAGCGAAGAAGAAGTAAGGGCGAAGAATCATGGACAAGAAACAGAGTCGATTGCGCCGCGCTCGCCGTACGCGCGCCAAGATCAGCGAACTGGGCGTTTACCGCCTGTGTATTCATCGCACTCCTCGACACACTTATGCCCAGGTTATTTCACCTGATGGCGGAAAGGTCGTGGCGAGTGCTTCCACGCTGGAATCTGATGTGAAGTCAGGCCTGAAGTGCACGGGCAATATCGAGGCTGCCGAAAAGATCGGCCAGCTTATCGCGGAACGCGCCAAGGCATCCGGGGTCGAGCGGGTTGCGTTTGATCGTTCCGGCTTTCAGTATCATGGGCGCGTCAAGGCGCTCGCAGATGCGGCCCGTGAAAGCGGCTTGCAGATATAAAGGTTAAGGTGTTCGCATGGCAAAATTTGATGCAGCAGCAAACAGCGACGGCTTAATCGAAAAGCTCGTCGGAATCAATCGCGTCGCCAAGGTCGTCAAGGGGGGTCGCATCTTCGGCTTCACCGCTTTGACGGTGGTGGGTGACGGCGAAGGCCGTGTTGGCTTCGGTCGTGGCAAGGCGCGTGAAGTGCCGGTCGCGGTGCAGAAGGCGATGGAAGACGCACGTAAGAATATGCGTAAGGTCGACCTCAAGGGTGGCACTCTGCAATATTCCATCACGGGTGTGCACGGCGCGGCCAAGGTCGTGATGTTGCCGGCCTCTGAAGGTACCGGCATCATTGCCGGCGGCGCAATGCGTGCCGTGTTTGAGGCGGTGGGTGTGCGCGATGTGCTGGCCAAGTGTATCGGCTCGAATAACCCGATCAACGTCGTGCGCGCGACGTTCAAGGGCTTGACCAGCATGACCACGCCTGAGGCTATCGCCGCCAAGCGTGGTAAGCGCATCGAAGAGATTACGGAGTAAATTATGGCCGGGAAAGTCAAAGTCACCCTGGTGCGAAGCACCATCGGACGCCTGCCGGCCCACAAGGCCTGTGTGTCCGGCCTGGGTATTCGTCGCATGCATCAGACCGTTGTGGTTGAGGACACGCCGTGTAACCGGGGCATGATCAATGCGGTTTCCTACATGCTAAAGGTTGAGGAAGCATAAAATGCGTTTGAATACTCTTAAGCCGGCAGAAGGCTCAAAGAAGGATCCGAAGCGAGTTGGGCGCGGTATTGGCTGTGGCCTTGGCAAGACCTGTGGCCGTGGCCACAAGGGGCAAAAATCCCGCTCCGGTGGTTTTCATAAGGTAGGCTTTGAAGGTGGCCAGATGCCTTTGCAGCGTCGGCTTCCCAAAGTTGGCTTCAGTTCCCGCAAGGCGCGTATTACCGCTGAGGTGCGGCTTGGTGAGCTGGCAAAGGTCGATGGCGAGATCGTTGATCTGATTGCCCTGAAGGCGGCGAATATTATCGGTCAGCACATCAAGCGTGCAAAAGTGATCGCTTCCGGTGAGGTGGCCAAGTCCGTAACGTTGCGCGGTGTACTGGCAACCAAAGGTGCGCGTGCGGCGATTGAAGCTGCCGGCGGCAAAGTCGAGGAATAGGTGGGCGCTTCCAGGTCGTCCATGCTCGGCGCCATGGGTTCGGGCAAGCTGACAGAACTCAAGCAGCGCCTGTGGTTTGTCTTCCTGGCCATGCTGGTTTTCCGCATCGGCTCTTTCATCCCGGTGCCAGGCATTGATCCTGCTGCTTTGGCGATACTGTTCGATCAGCAAAAGGGCACCATACTGGACATGTTCAACATGTTCTCGGGTGGCGCGCTGGGGCGCTTGACGCTTTTCGCATTAGGCGTCATGCCTTATATCTCGGCCTCGATCATCATGCAGTTGCTGACGGCGGTGGTGCCGAAGCTGGAACAACTGAAGAAGGAAGGCGAGTCCGGGCGCCGCAAGATCACCCAGTACACACGCTACGGCACCCTGGGGCTGGCGACCTTCCAGTCCATCGGTGTTGCCATTGCTTTGCAAAGCCAGCAGATGGGTGCATTGCCGGTGGTGCCGAACCCGGGCCCGGCTTTTGTGTTTACGGCGGTCGTCAGTTTGGTGACGGGCACGATGTTCCTGATGTGGCTGGGTGAGCAGATCACCGAGCGCGGGATTGGTAACGGCATTTCATTGATTATATTCGCTGGTATCGTTGCCGGTCTTCCTTCGGCTATCGGCGGTACCTTGGAGCTGGCGCGAATCGGTGAGTTGAGTAGCTTCCTGGTTATTGCGCTATTGGTGCTCGTCATTTTGGTCACCGGCTTTGTGGTGTTCATGGAGAGAGGGCAGCGGCGGATCACCGTTAACTATGCAAAGCGCCAGCAGGGGCGAAAGGTATTTGCTGCGCAGAAGAGCCATTTGCCGTTGAAGGTGAATATGGCTGGCGTTATTCCGCCGATCTTTGCCTCCAGTATCATCCTGTTTCCAGCGACCCTGGGCGGATGGTTTGGTAGTGCAGAAGGGATGGGTTGGTTGAAGGATCTCTCTTCGACGCTTTCCCCGGGCCAGCCGATTTACGTGTTGATGTATGCGTTGGCGATTATTTTCTTTTGCTTTTTCTATACGGCGTTGATGTTCAACCCCAAGGATACGGCGGACAACCTGAAGCGGTCGGGGGCGTTTATCCCCGGTATTCGCCCGGGTCAGCAGACGGCAAAATATATCGACCAGGTCATGTCGCGGCTGACGCTGGTTGGTGCAATGTACATTACCGCCGTTTGTTTGTTGCCTGAATTTATGATTGTCTACTGGAACGTGCCGTTTTATTTTGGCGGCACGTCACTGCTGATTATTGTTATTGTCGTCATGGATTTTATTTCACAGATACAGGCCCACCTGATGTCGCATCAGTATGATGGCCTGATGAAAAAGGCCAACCTAAAAGGCTACGGTCGAAGTGGTTTGTAAGTGGGCCTGAGCGCCCTGTGTTTGGAGAGAGAACGATGAAGGTTCGTGCATCGGTTAAAAAAATATGCCGCAAGTGTAAAGTGGTTCGCCGCAAGGGCGTGGTTCGAGTGATCTGCTCGGATCCCCGCCACAAGCAGCGTCAGGGATAGGTCTGGCACTTGCATTGGCAGTTGTTGACAGCTTAGAATAGCCGGTTTACTGCGGCGATCGATTAGGAGAGTATTAGAATGGCGCGTATTGCGGGGATCAACGTCCCAGATCAAAAACATGCGGTCATAGCGCTGACTTCCATTTATGGCGTTGGGCATGCGCGCGCGGTAAAAATCTGTGCCGCAGCCAGTGTCAATACCGGTGCAAAGATCAAGGATCTTACCGAGCAGGAGCTGGAGGCATTGCGTTCGGAAGTTGGCAAGCTCATCGTTGAAGGTGACCTGCGCCGTGAAGTTTCCATGAACATCAAGCGACTCATGGACATGGGTTGTACTCGCGGTATTCGTCACCGTCGCGGTCTGCCGGTGCGTGGCCAGCGTACTCGTACCAATGCGCGTACCCGCAAGGGCCCACGGCGCATGATTCGCAAGTAATTTAACTCACACGTCTTTTTTATAGGTAAGCGGAATGGCAAGTCCCCGTACAAAGAAGCGCATAAAAAAGAATGTGGTCGACGGTGTCGCCCACATTCATGCGTCCTTCAATAATACCATCGTGACCATCACTGACCGCCAGGGCAATGCGCTTGCCTGGGCGACGGCGGGTGGTTCAGGTTTCCGTGGTTCTCGCAAGAGTACACCCTTTGCCGCACAGGTTGCTGCAGAGCGCGTGGCCGTGGTGGTCAAGGATATGGGGATGAAGAACCTCGAGGTTAACGTCAAGGGCCCGGGCCCGGGTCGGGAATCCGCTATTCGCGCTTTGAATGGTCAAGGTTTCAACATTACCAGCATTACCGATGTAACCCCTATTCCGCACAATGGTTGCCGCCCTCCCAAGCGGCGCCGTGTGTAAGTCCGGAGATTGAGATGGCAAGATATATTGGACCGAAGTGTCGCCAGTGCCGCCGTGAGGGGGCCAAGCTCTTTCTGAAGGGCGAAAAGTGTTATACCGCAAAATGCGCCATGGAGAATCGCGCATTTCCCCCAGGGCAGCATGGCCAGCGCCGTACGCGCGTTTCTGACTATGCAAACCAGTTGCGCGAAAAACAAAAAATGCGCCGTACCTATGGTGTTCTTGAGAAGCAGTTTCGTCTCTACTATCAGGAGTCTGATCGTCGCAAGGGTGCGACCGGTGAGAATCTTTTGCAGACACTGGAATCCCGTCTTGATAATGTCGTTTATCGCATGGGTTATGCCGCCTCGCGCAGTGAGGCGCGTCAATTGATTCGCCACAAGGCGATCACGGTTAACGAGCGGGTCGTGACGATTCCGTCCTATCGGGTCAGTCCGTCCGATGTGGTTGCCGTGGGTGAAGGTTGTCGTCAGCAAATTCGTATTCAGAACTCCATGGATCTGGCCACTCAGCGTGGTTTCGTCGAATGGATTGACGTCGACAGCAAGAAGCTGAGCGGTGTATTCAAGGCCTATCCGGAACGCTCTGAGTTGCCGTCTGACATAAATGAGCATCTGATCGTTGAGTTGTACTCCAAGTAATCAACACACGGTAGCGCAGCAACGTATCGTCAGCTTATAAGAGGAAATTCCATGCAAGGCTCACTGTCAGGTTTTTTGAAGCCGAGTATTGTCAACGTTCAAGTGTTCAATGGCCACCATGCAAAGGTGACATTGGAGCCCTTGGAACGTGGTTTCGGGCATACCCTGGGTAATGCCCTGCGTCGTATCCTGCTGTCTTCCATCACGGGTTGTGCCGTGGTTGAAGTAGAGATTGAAGGGGTGCTTCACGAGTACAGCGCCATTGAAGGCGTACAGGAAGATGTCATCGATATCCTCCTTAACCTGAAGGGTGTTGCGTTCCAGATGCACGCGCGGGATGAGGTCGAACTGGTTCTGGAGAAGAAGGGCGAAGGCCCTGTTACCGCCAGCGACATTACTCTGGGGCATGACGTAGAAGTCATCAATCCGGATCACGTGATTGCGCATCTGACCAAAAATGGTGAGATCAAGATGAGACTCAAGGTGCGCAGCGGTCGGGGCTATCAGCCCGCCAATCAGCGCACGGAAGAAGATGAGGCTGCCGTTATCGGCCGCTTGCAGGTTGATGCCTCGTTCTGTCCGGTATCTCGTGTTTCATATACCGTTGAAAATGCCCGCCTCGAACAGCGCACGGATCTCGATAAACTCATTCTCGATTTGGTGACGGATGGTTCACTTGATCCTGAAGAGGCCGTCCGCACGGCGGCAACGATTTTGCAGGATCAGCTGTCCAGCTTTGTTGACTTGCAGAGCCGTCAGGAATCCAGTGCGACTACGGAAGAGCCCGATGTTGACCCGATCCTGTTGCGTCCGGTCGATGATCTGGAATTGACGGTTCGCTCTGCCAACTGCCTGAAGGCTGAGCAGATTTACTATATCGGTGACCTGATTCAGTGCACAGAAGTTGAGCTTTTGAAGACACCTAATCTGGGTAAGAAGTCACTGACTGAAATTAAGAGCGTGCTTGCGACCAAGGGTTTGTCGCTGGGCATGCGTTTGGAAAACTGGCCACCCGCCAGTCTTAAGGATCAGCGGGAAGACGGTTGATCTTTCGGGATCCTGCCAGCCACAGCAAGGTTTTATTAAGGAAGTTGTCATGCGTCATCGTCAATCAGGTCGACAGTTAAACCGAAACAGCAGTCATCGTAAAGCCATGTTCAAGAATATGGCCTGCTCGCTGTTTCGCCATGAAATCATCAGAACCACGCTGCCCAAGGCCAAGGAGCTGCGGGGTGTTGCAGAGCCGCTGATTACGCGTGCCAAGACCGACTCGTTGGCCAATCGCCGTGTTGTCTTCGACCGTATTCGAGACAAAGAGATGGTCGGCAAGTTGTTCGTCGAGATTGCGCCCCGTTACAAGGAGCGCCCCGGTGGCTATATCCGTATCCTTAAGTGTGGTTATCGCGCCGGTGACAATGCCCCGATGGCGTTTGTTGAGCTGGTTGATCGCCCTCAGGAAGAGGACGTCGAGGACGACGAAGAAACGGTAAAAACAGAAGAATAGGTTGTTTCTTTATCATATCTGAAGAACCGGGCTTTGCCCGGTTTTTTTTTGCGCGGGGAAATTGGATCTTATTGAATATGGATATAGAAAAATTTGATTTTAGTTGCTGATGTTATTGCCGATAATCATGTCTGATTTCACGGATCCTTACCCGGCTGTCAGGCCAGAATAACAATAAGAATCGAGGGTGAACAGGAGAAGGTATATGACGTTTGAAAGCTTTGTTGAGGCCCAGTCGGTCTTGCTATGGTCTACGTTTGCCATTGCTCTGCTGCTGGGCGCGGTTGTGAACAAGACCAATTTTTGTACCATGGGCGCTGTTTCCGACTGGGTCAATATCGGCGATCTGGGACGTTTTCGTGCCTGGATGCTGGCCGCGACCGTGGCCCTGGTCGGCGTTATCGTGTTGGAAGGCATGGGCATGGCGAACCCGGATGCGGCCTTTCCCCCCTATCGTTCACCGCTATTGATCTGGGCTGAGAACCTGCTTGGCGGCGTAATGTTCGGCATCGGCATGACCCTGGCGAGCGGTTGCGGCAACAAGGTGTTGATCCGAATTGGCGGGGGGAATCTCAAATCTATTGTGGTGTTGCTGATCATTGCGGTGATCGCCTATTTTATGATCAACCCGTTTCCGGATTCTGATCAGACCTTGATGTCTCTGCTGTTTTTCGACTGGATTCGACCGCTGGCCGTGGATATGGGCAGCGCGCAGGATCTCGGCACCCTGGCCAGCCCGGACAATGCGGTCATGGCGCGGCTCGTTATCGGTGGTCTTATCGCCCTCGCGCTGCTGGTGTTCATTTTCAAGTCGGCGGATTTTCGCAGGAGTTTTGATAATCTGTTCGCCGGCCTGCTGGTGGGGCTGGCGGTGCTCGGTGCCTGGTATGTCTCCAGCAATATCACACTGGATGTCGATGGTGATATCTATTCGCTGCGCGAATTTGCCCAACAGTGGGATTTTCTGGCGGAAACCGATGAGGGGAAACCGGCGGATACCCGTCCTCTCAGCCCACAATCATTTACTTTTATCAACCCTATGGGACAGACGCTGGGCTATGTCAGTGGCGGCTTCAGCAGCGCCTATCTGACTTTTGGTATCATGGCGCTGATCGGCGTCATCGTTGGCTCGTTTCTCTGGTCTTTGTTTTCCCGCAGTTTTCGTTTCGAGTGGTTTGCCTCCGGCAAGGATTTCTTCAATCATATTATCGGCGCCATTCTGATGGGTTTTGGCGGCGTGCTGGCGATGGGTTGCACCATTGGCCAGGGTATCACGGGTTTTTCCACCCTGGCCATTGGCTCGTTGATTGCGCTGATCGCGATTATTTTCGGCTGTGCGCTGACCATGAAGATCCAGTACTATCAGCTGGTCTATGAAGAGGAGGCCACTTTCATCAAGGCGCTGGTAACCTCGCTGGTGGATATGAAGCTCCTGCCTTCGGGATTGCGCAGCCTCGATGCCGTGTAACTTTAAGGCACCTCTAATTATTGCTTGCTGCCTCAGGTCTACAAGCGGGTTCGCCCTCTGCGTTGCAACTTTTTGACAGGTTGCGCAGAGGCCTCAATCAATAATTAGAAGTGCTCTTTATTACTGATAAAAAGGCCGTCGGTAGATGTGTTTGCCGATGGCCTTTTGTTATCTTCAGCCTCTTGTCATTCGGCCCGATTCGGGTATTATTGCAGTCCCATTTTTCGGGCCGTTAGCTCAGTTGGTAGAGCACCGGACTTTTAATCCGATGGTCCCGCGTTCGAGTCGCGGACGGCCCACCAAATACCTCAGCCAAATGGCTGATTCAGCAGTTGAAACGACGGGCTTGGCGGTCAGGCGTTGCAATCACTTCGCGAGCAGGCTGCAAATCGGGCAATCGCCGGAGATGGGGTCTGATTTCGCTTGATTGCAGGCGACAATGGCCACGTTGACCAAGTGCGCCACCAGCGGCATGCGTTGGAAGGCAATTATTCGCACGCGCGAAGTGCTTTGCCTCTCAAAGACATTCAAAACGAAATAAGACCGCCCAAGCCTGGGCACGGTGAATGGAAGCCAACGTCGCCAGCCTCATTTGCCTGATCCCGACAGCCAGAAAGTATGAGCGATGCTGATGCATTGCAGGTTCTGCAAGGTTTGTGACGACTGACGTTTGTGGAAAAGCATCTCGAAAAGCGGAAAATTTGTCGTTTCCGTGTTTTTCCCGCACGCGAGGATGACAGCGCTGATCGCTCAATGACTCTGCGGTCTGGCGGGGCGTTGCAGGACTTGGTATCCGCTGTGCCAGGACTCTCGTCACAGATCGGCTGTCGAGAATATGCTAGACTTTCAGCAGTCATACGGAAAGGCAGTGCGGCGTTACAATCAGGGTTAACCGAAATGGTCTATGGATCAAAGGCTATAGCCAATTACTTCATTGATCGCGCTGCCCGTGCGGGGCAGGATTTGACGCCGATGAAGCTGCAAAAACTGATCTATTTTGCACATGGATGGAGTTTGGCTATTTACGGCAGGCCATTGATCGACGAGCAGATAGAGGCGTGGAAGTTCGGGCCGGTGATCAGCTCTATCTATCACGAATTCAAGCGTTTCGGCAGCCAACCCATTAAGGATCCAGCAACTGAAATCGAGCTGAACGAAGAAAATATCGTTGATTTCCGTATTGTCGTTCCGAAAATCAGGCCTGATGATACTGAAACGACAGCTCTTTTAGACAAGATTTGGGACGTCTATGGGGGCTATTCAGCGGTTCAGCTTTCCAACGCCACGCATCTGCCGGGAACACCCTGGGAAAAAGTGTGGGATGCTGGAAAGGCGCCTAAGGGTACTGATATCGACCAGGGGCTTATCAAGGCATTTTTCGTCCACCTTGCGGAACAGTCACAACCGGCAACTCAAGCGGCAGGCAGCGGATGACCCCAAAAGAGCCGCCGGGGGATGGAACGAAGACGGGGACGGCTGAAGACGACGAAGCGGCGGTACCGTTTACCGCTAGCCGGCAATTTAGTCTCGATGCCATTACTGACGGGGCTGCCTCCGATACTCCTGATGCCATCACTCTTGCAGAAGAGCAAATTTATGCCGCAGAGCAGCGTGCTATAGAGTTGGCGCTAAAAACGGCGGAAGTCGATGGGCTGAAGTTAGATCTTAAGCAGCGCAAAGAGTATGCCAACAAGATATTTTATCTCATTATCGTGTGGCTTATTGTGCTCCTGGGTGTGCTGTTATTGCAGGGTTTCGGGAAGACAGATGACGGGTTTTCCCTTTCGGATTCTGTACTGCTGGCGTTCATTGGTGGCACTACCGTAAACGTGCTGGGTATTTTTGTGATCGTGGCAAAGTATATTTTTAGAATATTGCCAGACTCCTAGTGTGGTGTAACGTATAAAGTGCACCTATCAGAGGCCCGCAAATGCCCCAAGACAAGGCGCAGTCCGCCGTTAATGGCCCCCTCCCTTAACAAGGACTGGAACGCAGGATTGGGGCATTTGCGGGCCTCCCTCCGGGCGC
>DRKN01000127.1 GCA_011051755.1 Gammaproteobacteria bacterium | reverse complement strand
TACTGGCGCGCAGGGCGGGTCGGCCAGTGGGGCTGTAGACCAGGAAAAAAGCCGCAGCGGTGGAACCGTTGTCGCCGGTCCAGACGCCTTTGCCGCGGCCGGCGGTGGAATTGTCCGTGCTGCCGTTACTGGAGAGTGAGCCATCGCTGAAGACATACAGCATCAGCGGCTGGCCTCGGCGGGCAGCATATTCCAGACAGGCACCCATGCACTGACCGGCGCGAAAATCCCGATCTTCACCGACTGAGCGATTACCCGTGTGGTAGTCGAACCCCCCCATCTGGATAGTACCGGCACCGGCATAGCCGTTGATAACCAGCTTCATTACCGAGGCGGTTTTTCGAAATTCGCTTCGATCACGATTGCCTGTGCTGTCAAAGTCCGGAAAAATTCCGGCGATATCAGGATCACCGGCGGGGGTGGGGTCAAGGGTGGCAGGATCGCCGTAGCGATCCACCAGTCCCGCGCTTTTTACATAGGCACATTCAATTTTGTCCTTGATCGAAGCATCCGCCGCAAGGCCGGTGCTGATCCGATCCAGTTTTTTACGGCTGAGACGGGTGACGGATTCCATCACTTTTACCGCATCGGCATTGCTCATTTGGCCAACCAGATTGCCGGTATCCACCATGCCGGTGACGTCACTGGGACGATCAACCTTGGTGGGGCGGGCTTCGACATCGATCATGCTGGGGGGGGCTACCGAATTGCCACCTGACTCGGAGTTGCGTGAACCGATTAGATCCAGCAGTTCGCCACGTGCTCCCGCTTTATAGATGCCATACATGGGGTTGTGGGGATTGTTGCCGGTATCGTTGGCGGAGCGGGCCGGAATCACGGCGCCATTGGTATTGGCCAGGGTGCTGGTGGAGGTGCGGGCCTGGATGCCGCGTAAAAAGGCACTGTCAGAATGAAAGGCCAGACCCATGTCGGTGTTGATAAAGTTCCCCTGGCTGATGGAGGGGATCATATCACCCGGCAGGCCGAGCTTGCTGTAGCCGGCGGTGGAAAGAAAATCCAGTTGCCCGCCGCGCTCGCCTACCAGCACATTGGAACCGGCAATACTGGCACCGCCGGCCAGATCAAAACAGATGAAGGGGACTTTCCCGGCGCCAGCGGCCGTAATGCCGCAGCGGGTTTGCAGAGCCTGCATGTCGCTGGCCAGTGCGGTGTGGGCTATGTTGGGGCTGGCGAACAGACCGAGCAGGGAACTGCTGCCCAGCACCAGGCCGGAACCGGCGAGAAAGCCCTGGCCGAGAAACTCACGCCGTGTCACGGGGCGTTTGTGATCGCGGTGATAATAGGGGCCCTCGTTTGCCGGGTGGTTTGATTTTTTTGCCATTGAAGTCGTCCTTTATTGTATCAACATAGCCGCGCTGCCGAGTACGGCGGTACACATGCCTTTAATGATGCTGCGGGTGCGGGTGGTGTCGCAGGCCGTTGGGCAGTTGCTGGTTAACTGTTCATACAGGCCATCGCCGATGCCATCGCTGTCAGCGTCAATTTCGTTACTTAATTCGGTATAGATCTCGTTGTAGGTCGGTGCGCTGGCGATATTGCTGCCAATCATGTTGTTGTACAGACGGCTGGCGAGGATATCAATGGTAGTGGTTTTTGAGGCGAAGGCGGTGGCGACATCGGCATTGAAGTCGATGCTGCCGCCAAAAAAGCGTGTACGCAGGTCCGTGTTCTCGACCAGGGAACTGCAATAGTCGAAAGCCAGCTGGGTGATGGCGACCTGATGGGCCGAGACGAAGCCCTCGATATTTTCTACTGCCGGGAGTTGTTGCCTGACTGTGCTGTAAGTGGAACGGCCATCATCAGTCTGGGCCGTGACGCCGGTGACTTCCGCCATCGTATTGTTGATTTCCTCGAAGGTGCGCAGGCCGATATCGGACGCGGGAGCGGGCAGCGGGATCGCCGTTGGACTATAGTTGCCGCCGCGACTCATGGCGTTGGTATGCGTGCCAATGATATCGAAGGTCAGGAAAAACTCGTCGTTGTCAGCGCCTTTTTCCAGCGGCACGATAGTGCCCATAGATGAAAGTTGCTGGCCCGTCTGGCTGTAGCGAGCGGCGTTGAGGGTGCTGTCGAGATTGCTCCAGGCCTGGCCAATAGCCGCTTCCGAGCCGTTGATACCCAGGCGGATACCTTTAATCCGAATGTTGCTCGGGCGGGCTTTGCCAAGCGTGACATAGGTGGGTTTGGCGAACATATAACTGTAGTCGTCAAAGCGGGACATTTCGAACATGATGTAACTGTCGGGTACATCGACCAGGTGGCTGATATTGAACAGCATGAAGAGCATCTGGCCGACGCCGGCATCAAAGTTTTGCTGGATCTGGGCATGGGTCAAGGCCCGATTGTGAATCGCAAGCATGCGAATGCGGCCCTGCCATTGCTGATCGCCGGAGGCTTCATTGCCGAGAATCAGGGCGTAACTGTCATCCCAGTCTTTCAGATTCCCCGGCGCGGCTGGATCGACATCACCGGTATATTCTGCATTGATATAAATACGACGACCATTGGCGGGATCATAGGTGAGTACCACATGTTGCAGGGTGGCCTGCAGACGTTCGTCATCGTCACGGGTGGATAGATCCGGACTGCCATTGAGATCGGTGGTGCTGCTGCGATGCAGAAAGTTGTAGTTGTAAAGGGTCTGGCCGAGAGTAAAGTTGCGGGCCTTGTTACCGGCGGAATAGCTGACGATGCGTGCTGGCCCTTCCTGGGTGACATTGGCGGGCACCAGCCAGGCCTCAATCGTGTATTCGCCTGTCGCGCGGATCAGATCATAGAGTTTTTTACTGGCCTCGGTCTTGCCCTGGGCCTTGCCGTTGACGATCTCGATACC
>DRKN01000126.1 GCA_011051755.1 Gammaproteobacteria bacterium | reverse complement strand
GATACCCAACCGACAGAGAGGCAACAAAAAGCCTACCAGTTACTGAAGAAAGTAAAAATGTAGACAGAGCCTTGAACCCTGTTTTTGTCTATCTAGATGATAAATAAGGGATAGTTTGTCGTTCTAAGAAAGGAACCTCAGGTTAAACATCTGGATCAACTACGCATTCCACCATCGAACCGCTTGGAGGCGCTCAAAGGCAACCGCAAAGGACAGTGGAGCATCCGCATCAACCGCCAATGGCGAATCTGCTTCGAATGGCGCGATGGTGACGCCTGTAACGTAGAGATTGCGGATAGAAAGGTAATAAACATGACTATTCGAAAAGAAGAATTGGAGCGGATTGATTTCAGCGACATTATCTCTCCAGATGCCGCCCCACTCCCCCTTATGCACCCCGGAGATATTCTGCTGCACGACTTTATGGAACCGTTAGGTCTTACCGCCAATGCGCTGGCCAAGGCACTCAACGTGCCCCCAAATCGCATCACCACCATTATCAAGCATCAGCGGAGCGTAACAGGAGACACCGCGCTACGCCTGGAACGTCACCTTGGCATGTCGGCAGAATTTTGGCTAGGCCTCCAAAAGGATTATGAACTCAACAAAGCAAAGCGCAAGTTACGCATCAAAATCGAGGCCGAGGTATCGCCGCGGGTAGCATAGAAGCCTGTCAGATTTGGGAATAATCGACTGCGCTGATGGGAGAGCAGCCAAAATTCATCCGGTTTTTCGATAAACAACCCCAATCAATACAGCATTTCCGGAACTACTGACCAGCACACCAGGTGACCAAAATTGTCACTTTGTGACCCTATGCAAAACCCACAACCCGCACCCTGGCGCCTATAAAAGCTAGAACTCAGTCACACGGCAAGAAAAATCCATACTTTTTAGCCCAGACTACCCCTGCAAAATCAATTACTTATCAAAAAAAACAAAGACCTAAAAACTGGCAATGCCTGGGGGTCTCGAAACTTTGGCACGCCCCGTGCTTACACTAAGGCAAGTGCGGATTTCCCCGTCTTGATCAACCGCCAAGGGATTAAAGGATCTGCGACAGCGACCGTAAAGGGAATACGTCACCCAACGGCATCACTGGCAAAAGGACAGGCTGGTCAGCACCGGGAAATGCGCAAACAACATCGATTTATTGATCTTGAAACATTATGGAGGATTTATCCATGCAGCATGTAAAACTCGTAAAGAAAGCACAACAGGGCTTCACCCTCATCGAACTGATGATCGTAGTCGCCATCATCGGCATTTTGGCCGCCATCGCCATTCCAGCCTACCAGGACTATACCATTCGCGCCAAGGTCACTGAAGGTCTGAATTTAGCCGCCGCGACCAAACTAGCTGTATCGGAGACCTCCGCATCCGGCACGCGCCTGAATGATATGGATACACTGGCCTCTGTGGGTACTGCCTTCACAGCGACAAACATTGTGTCTGGCATTTCGGTCAATAACGGTATCATTACCATCGCCTATGATGCTGATGAAGTCGGCGGAACAGCCTTCGACATCACACTGACCCCCTCCATTGCCTCGAGTGGCGCCCTCACTTGGGCATGTGAAGTTTCTGATGCGGTATACTCCAAGTACGTACCCGCTAATTGCCGAGTCTGATGGCCAGACTACAACAGTAGCACGATAACAGACTGCGGGGCCTTTGAGGCCCCGCAGTCTGTTAGTCGCCGAAAAATCCAGCAGCCCCTATACATTCCCAAAATGAAAAAAATACGCCAGTGGATTAACCAGCACATTTTTGTCCAACTGTGTATCACGGCGCTCATCGTTTCCTTGCCGCAGTACTGGCATTGGCTGACCAACCCGTTTACCGAAGAAACCCTGGGAAAGTCCGGTCTGGTCATTAGCAAAATTGTTAATTCGCCAAACCTGCAGGCAGATATCCTGCATTTTCTGGGCTCGATTTTCTTTATCAATATGCTACTGATCATCTTGATCTGGGCATTGATCCACATACTCCTTCGAACTGCATGTTTTGAGAAGCAACATGCAGGAAGCATCGGTATTGGCCTTTATCTGGCCATAACCCTGTATATATTTCTTGAAAATGCTGTCAGCTTCCCAACATCTATTTATGCCTATTTTTTCACTGACACTTTCGATGAAACTGTTATCCATATAGCCCGAACCATCCTAATAGCCTCACTTTCCGGAATATTGATTCTCGCATTTTATAGGCTTGCAAAATTGTCGCGTTTCCCGAACAAAAAGCGGTGGGCAATTGCTGCTACTGCTATCGTAACAATCGTCACCCTTTCCGGCACGCAGAAATCCATCAGCCCTTTCCAGGAAACAACGCTGCACGCAAAGCCCAACATCATTATCGTCGGGATAGATTCCATCTCCCCAGTTCACCTGGAAAAATATGGCAGTCATATGCCGTTCATTGCTAACTTTATTCATCAATCAGCTTTTTTCTCCGACACAACAACCCCCTTGGCCCGAACGTTTCCGGCCTGGACCAGCATACTTACTGGACTATACCCAAAACACCATGGGGCCCGTTTCAATCTTTACAAGTTTAATGAAATCTCCCTTGAAAACACCCTACCAAAGATTTTAAAAAAAGATGGCTATACAACCATCTTTGCAATGGACGAGCGCCGTTTTAGCAACATCGATGAGTCTTACGGTTTTGATTACACCGTTGGCCCAAACATTGGTGCCGCAGATTTCATCCTGCCAGAAATATCCGACATCCCCCTTATCAATCTCGCTGTTGCCAGCCCCATTGGCCAAACTCTATTCCCCCACTTGGCTCTGAACGCAGCGGCACAACAGACATACGAGCCGTCCAGCTTCAATAGAGAGTTCATCGACAGCCTGAGCAAAATCAACCAGGGCCCTAAACTCATAACCTCACACTTCTGCCTGCCTCACTTTCCTTTCGAGTGGCGAAACCATAACGAGTACAGGAGAATGCTGCCCACGACGTTGACGGCCAACATTTTTACCCGACGTCACATCGCTGCACTTCAACGAGTGGATCAACAAGTCGAATCCTATTTATCCAGCCTCAAAAAACTGGGATTTCTGGAAAATGCAATCGTAATATTACTGACGGATCACGGCGAAGCAACAGGCAACGTTTACGACTCTCTGATCAATAATGAGAACTATGTTGGACGTATTTCCGAAGAGTTCCATGCACTTATATCAAATACTGCCTTGCAGTCCCGCTATGGGCACGGCATAAGCACCCTCAGTCCCTCTCAATACCAGTCCATACTGGCCATAAGGTCGTTTGTTCCAGGAAAACCTACGCCTAAAGAAAAATCACATGTACCGGTGTCTCTCGTTGATGTGGCGCCAACAATTCTAAAAATGCTTAATGTAGACCATGCAGAACCACTCGATGGCACCCCTCTTATCACGGAATCCGCCGATGGAACTTATATCTTCGCCGATATCGAACCTCGCCCCATCTTCCTTGAAACAGGCATAACTTTTAGGGCCATATTGGACTTCAGCAAGTTTGATCCGGCTAGTCTTCTAGAAGAGTCTCTCTCTTTCTATGATGTTGTCCCGGATTCCGGCAGGCTCCAGCTCATCCCCTCGAGCTATGACAAACTGATCCCCTTCAAGCAACGAAGCATCATCATTGGCAAATGGCAGCTAGCCATAATTCCTGACGCATCCGATGTACCCCATACACTGCTGGTTAACAGGGACACCCACCAATGGACGTATGACTTCAAGTCAGCCTTTGCCAAACAAGCCCCGGTCGAACAATTGCTGACTGAGATCCAGGCATTCTATTCAGAAGAATTGAACTTGATTGATTGTCTGGATGGTGAAACCCTAAAAGACCAGCCACATAATTCCTGGAGAAAATTCACTTGTTCTTGAACAATGGAAAAAGTGGACGCTAACTAACGGAGAAGGATAGAGAGACTTGCGAAAGCTCCTGATTAAGCGACGCAGTTCACGGCGGCATTCACATGGAATACCGCTGCAAGCAACACAGCCCTTTCCACAAGCAGCGACAGGCGACTCACCGTAGGAAAATCAACAATCACCGGAATTGACATGCGGCGGTTATCCCCACAAGATAAACTACTGTTATTCATAGTTAAAATCAGAATTTGCAACATCAGAGAGAGGCAGTAACGAAGCATGGCAACAGCAGGTTCCCAAGTCATATTGAGCGGACTGACACGCAAGCTGGTACAGGACGGACACCTGGACGAAGCGGCAGCGGAGAAGGCTCAGGCCGCCGCAGAGACGAAGAAGATGCCGCTGGTCAGCTACCTGGTGGAACAGGAGCTGGCGGACGGCAATGTCATCGCCACTATCGGCGCCGAGGAATTCGGTATCCCGTTACTGGATATCGATAGCATCGACATCGACGCCGAGGTCACCAAACTGGTGGACGAGAAGCTGGTGCGCCAGCACCATGCCCTGCCCCTGTTCAAGCGCGGCAATCGCCTGTTCGTCGCCGTCTCCGACCCCACCAACCTCCAAGCCCTGGATGAGATCAAGTTCCACGTCGGCGCTGGCATCGAGGCCATACTGGTCGAGGAAGGCAAGCTCAAAAGTACCATTGAAAAGGCCATGGCCGGCGCCGATACTTCCCTTGCCGAACTCTCCAGCGATGGTGATCTCGACACCCTGGATATCAGCTCCGGCGAGGATGAGGATGGCGATGCCGGCGACGTCGATATCGACGACGCACCCGTGGTGCGTTTCATCAACAAGATATTGCTGGACGCCATCAACACCGGGGCTTCGGATATCCATTTTGAGCCTTATGAAAAGACCTACCGGGTGCGTTATCGCCGCGACGGCATCCTCAAAGAGATCGCCACCCCGCCGATCGCCTTGAACCGGCGCATCTCGGCACGCCTGAAGGTGCTGGCGCGACTGGATATCTCGGAGCGCCGCGTCCCCCAGGACGGCCGCATGAAGATGAAGCTGTCCAGGAACCGCGCCATCGACTTTCGTGTCAATTCCTGCCCCACCCTGTTCGGCGAAAAGATCGTGCTGCGTATCCTCGACCCCACCAGCGCCCAACTCGGCATCGATGCCCTGGGCTACGAGGAAGACCAGAAGCAACTCTACATGGAGGCGCTGGAACAACCCCAGGGCATGATCCTGGTAACCGGGCCTACCGGCAGCGGTAAGACCGTATCGCTGTATACCGGCCTGAATATTCTCAATACGGAAGACCGCAATATTTCCACCGCAGAAGACCCGGCGGAAATCAACCTGCCGGGCGTCAATCAGGTCAATGTGGACAATAAGGTGGGCCTCACCTTCGCCTCGGCCCTCAAGGCCTTCCTGCGTCAGGATCCGGACATTATCATGGTGGGTGAGATTCGTGACCTGGAAACCGCCGAAATCGCCATCAAGGCGGCGCAGACCGGCCACCTGGTGCTCTCCACCCTGCATACCAATGATGCCCCGCAGACCCTGAGCCGCATGTTGAACATGGGCGTGGCGCCCTTCAATATCGCCTCCTCCGTCTCGCTGATCATCGCCCAACGCCTGGCGCGCCGACTGTGTAATAATTGCAAGAAGCCAGTCGATATCCCCCATGAGGCCCTGCTGGAAGAGGGCTTCCGCGAAGACGAACTGGACGGCCTGACCATCCACCACCCGGAAGGCTGCGACCAGTGCGACGGCGGCTACAGGGGCCGGGTCGGTATCTATCAGGTCATGCCGCTCTCCGAAGAAATGCAGCGTATCATCATGGAAAACGGCAACTCCATGGAAATTGCCGATCAGGCGACCAAAGAGGGCGTCAACGATCTGCGCCGCTCGGGACTGATCAAGGTCAAAAACGGCCTTACCAGCCTGGAAGAAGTTAACCGCGTCACCAAGGAATAACCCATGGCAAAAAATTCGACGGCCGCCGACACCTACGTCTGGGAAGGCATGAACAAACAGGGCAAACGCAGCAAGGGAGAAATTTCCGGCTCCACCCTGGCCCTGGTCAAGGCCGATCTACGCCGCCAAGGCATCACCCCGCTGAAAGTGAAGAAAAAGCCGAAGCCGCTATTTGGCGCGCGCAAGAAAAAGATCACCGCTGGGGACATCGCCATCTTCAGTCGCCAGATGGCCACCATGATGGCCGCCGGCGTGCCGATGGTGCAGTCTTTCGAGATCGTCGGCAAGGGGCACGAAAACCCCAGCATGCAAGACCTCATCATGGCCGTGAAGGCCGATGTGGAGAGCGGCTCATCCCTTGCCGAATCTCTGGCCAAACACCCGCTCTATTTCGATGACCTCTACTGCAGCCTGGTGCATGCTGGCGAGCAGGCCGGTATCCTCGAAACCCTGCTGGACAAGATCGCCACCTACAAGGAAAAGATGGAGGCCATCAAGGGCAAGATCAAGAAGGCCCTATTCTACCCGGCCGCCATCGTGGCCGTGGCCTTCATCATTACCACCATCCTGCTGATCTTCGTCATCCCGCAATTCGAAGATATGTTCGCTAGCTTTGGCGCCGACCTGCCCGCTCTCACCAAGGCAGTTATTGTCATGTCAAAAATCTTCCAGGAATGGTGGTGGGCCATTTTCGGTGGCATCGGACTGGCGATCTACGGGTTGATGCAATTGAAAAAACGCTCCAGAAAATTCAACCACGCCATGGATGTGATAGTTCTCAAGCTACCCATCATCGGCGACATCATCACCAAAGCCACCATCGCCCGCTTTGCACGCACACTCTCCACCATGTTCGCCGCCGGCATGCCGCTGGTGGAGGCCATGGAGACCGTGGCCAACGCCTCCGGCAACCACGTCTATACCCAGGCCATTCTCGGCATGCGCGACGAGGTCGCCACCGGCCAGCAGATCAATGTCGCCATGAAGGAGACCGGCCTGTTCCCCAACATGGTGGTGCAGATGCTCGCTATCGGTGAAGAAACCGGCTCGGTGGACGCCATGCTGTCCAAGGTCGCCGATTTCTACGAAGAAGAAGTCAACAATATGGTGGACGGCCTCAGCAGCCTGCTGGAACCCATCATCATGGCCGTGCTCGGCATCCTCATCGGCGGGCTGGTGGTCGCCATGTACCTGCCCATCTTCAAGATGGGTGAAGCAATTTAGACCGACTGCACACAGGATATCCTTTGGCGCTACTCGACCTGCTGGCGACCAGCACCGCCTGGCTGCTCACCACCACCGCTCTGCTGGGCCTGATGGTGGGCAGCTTTCTCAACGTGGTGATCCACCGCCTGCCCCTCATGATGGAACACGACTGGCGCGGCCAGTGCGCCGAATTCCTCGCGCAACCGGAACAGGCGCCGAAGGACGAACCCGTCAGCCTGTCCCGGCCCCGCTCCCGCTGCCCTCACTGCGGCCATGCCATCAGCGCGCTGAAAAATATCCCGGTCATCAGCTACCTGTGGCTACGCGGCAAGTGCTCGGGGTGCGGCGCCCGCATCTCGCCCCGCTATCCCATCATCGAAATCGTCACCGCCCTGTTCAGCGTGGCCGTCGCCTGGCACTTCGGTTTCGGCTGGCCACTGGCCGGCGGCCTGCTGCTCACCTGGGCGCTGATCGCCCTGACCATGATCGACATCGACCACCAGCTGCTGCCGGACAACATCACCCTGCCCCTGCTGTGGCTCGGCCTCGCCTTCAACCTGGGTGGCACCTACACCGACATCGATTCCGCCGTCATCGGTGTCATGGCCGGCTATCTCAGCCTGTGGAGTATCTACTGGCTGTTCAAACTCCTCACTGGCAAGGAGGGCATGGGCTTCGGTGACTTCAAGCTGCTGGCCATGCTTGGCGCCTGGATGGGCTGGCAGGCCCTGCCGGTGATCATCCTGCTCTCCTCCGCCGTCGGCGCCGTCATCGGTATCGGCCTCATCGTCCTGCGCAGCCGCGACCGCAACATCCCCATCCCCTTCGGCCCCTATCTGGCCATCGCCGGCTGGATCGCCTTTCTGTGGGGTGAGTGGATCACCCATACCTACCTGCAATTTGCCGGCATCGGTTCGCCCTGACCCGTAGGAACGGGCCATGCCCGCGATGGCCCTGTTTTTCACCACAGATTGCTTGAATTCCCACCAGCTTGCCTTCTCAACAATTTTCGCGGGCATGGCCCGCTCCTACCCAGTCGGTCAATCCACCCGCTATACGCCAACCCCGCCGCCCGGTATGCTCACCGCATGCTGATCATCGGACTCACTGGCGGCATCGGCAGCGGCAAAAGTACCGTCGCCCGCCATTTTGAAGCCCTTGGCGTCCCCGTCATCGACGCCGACGACATCGGCCGCCAGTTGGTCGAACCGGGCCGGCACGCGCTGACCGTCATCGCCGAACACTTCGGCGCCGACATGCTCGACGACTCGGGCCAGCTGAACCGTGCCCGTCTGCGTGAGCAGGTTTTCGCCCACCCCGAACAACGCCTCGAGCTGGAAGCCATCCTCCACCCGCGCATCCGGGCAGAAATCCAGCAGCGTATCGCCGACCTCACACCCGCCTGTGGCTACTGCCTGGTCAGTGTGCCACTGCTGATCGAAAGCGGCTGGCAGGGTCTGGTACAGCGGGTGTTGGTGGTGGACACTACGCGCGCAATGCAGATTCAGCGCACCACCGCCCGCGATGGCATGACACGCCAGCAGGCCGAGGCCATTATTGCCAGCCAGATCGGCCGCGATGCCCGCCTGCAAGCCGCCGACGACGTGATCCACAACGAGGGGAATCTCACGGCCCTGCGGGAACAGGTAGAGGCCCTGCACCGACGCTATCGTCAACGGGCTGAAAACCAACCGTAATGGCCAGACGGCCTTGTCGAGTACAGCTAATGAAACGCAAAAAACACAGTAACGCAACGGTTTTTGAATGAATTATCTTTGCGTTCTCCGCCCCCCTGCGACCGCTGCGTTGAATCGACGGGATTGCCAAAGTCGCTGCGCAACTGCTGGGGTTCGCGGCACTCACCGCCAACCGACACTGCCGCGCATTTGCCTACGCCCGCCGTCTCGTGGACAATGCCGCTTCAGCGAAATATGAATCCGACCTGTGCAAACACCCATCACCTTCTACGAACAACCCCTCAGCGAACGCCTGCGCTTTTTTCTGCGCCTGGAATGCCTGTTTGGCCAGACCCGCCACTGCCTGCACAGTGAGTCCGGGCAGGACAGCCATACCTGTCTCGGAAACCTGCTGGAGATCCTGCACGTCATCGGCCGCGTGGATATCAAGACCGAGGCCGTGAAGGAGCTGGAGCGCATCATCGCCACCCTCGAGCCGCTGGCACAGACTGCGGGCGTCAATCACGACACCCTAGACTCCCTGCTCGTCACCCTCGGCGGCCTCAAATCACACCTGCGCAATATGGACGGCCCCATCGCCCAAGAGCTGCGCGACAACGAATTCTTTAAACTGCTGCTGCAACGCAGCGGCATCCCCGGCGGCCTGTGCGATTTCGACCTGCCGCCATACCGGCACTGGCTGCAGCGCAATGCCGAGACGCGCATCGCCGATCTGCGCAACTGGTATGGCTGCCTCGACACCCTGCGCCTGTCCGTGGATCTGATATTGAAACTGATCCGCGAGAGCGCCACCCCCGTGCACTGCACCGCCGAAGGCGGCATCTACCAGCAGAACCTGGACAGTGCCACCCCCTTCCAACTGATTCGCGTTACCCTGCCTGAAAATTCGCCGTATTTTGTCGAGATCAGTGGTGGCCGCCACCGCTTCACCGTACGCCTGTTACAAGCCAGCACCGGTGAACGCGCCCTGCAGGCCACGGAGGACGTGGCCTTCCAACTCAGCTGCTGCGCCCTGTGAGCGCGAAGATCATAAAGACCGTAAAGTGTCCCACCTGCGGCAAACCCGCCGTGTGGGACAAAGAGAAAAACCCCGCACGCCCCTTCTGCAGCGACCGCTGCCGCCTCATCGATCTAGGCGCCTGGGCCGATGAATCACATCGTATTCCCGCCGCCACAGCGCCCGACTTCGATCCCGATGGGTCATCCAATCACTGAAGGAACTCACCATAGAGACACGGGATTCGCGGAGGCATTGGTTATCCATTTTGTGCGCAGGATACGGCCGATCTGCTTTGTACGCCGTGTCTCCGTGGAGAAACAGGCTTCACCACGCCTCGATCACCAACCGCCCATCGGCCACCCGCAAGCCGCACTCGCCGGCCAACAGGGCCTGCAAATCCCGACCCACCAGCAGCGCACGCCAACCCTGTCGTAATGGGCTGTCCTCCGCCCCGGCCATCAATGCCTCCAGTGCCTTGCGATTGCCCAGCAGCGCGGTGCTGACATCGTGCTCGGCGCCACGCGTGCGCACGATGGCCATCATCAGATCCACCACCGCATCCTGCTGCGGCGTCAGGCGGGCAAGCTTGGGCCGTTGCGGCCAGGCCTCCTGTGGCAGCTTGCAGGCCTGCTCAACCAAACCCAGCAGCATCTCGCCGTGACGTTCCAAGGTGCGGCCTTCCAGTCCGCGGATCTGCTCCAGCGCCGCCAGATCCTTGGGTACACGGCGGGCGATGTCGATGATCACATCGTCCTTCAGCACCCAGCGGCGCGGGCGGTTGACGCGCCGTGCCTGTTCCTCCCGCCACACGGCCAGCGCCTGCGCAATGGCCAGCTGACGCCCCTTGAGTGGCTGGTTGCCGCGTACCCGCTTCCACAGGTTTTCCACCGGCGGGTCGTAGGTGCTGGTGTCCACCAGGGCATCGAAATCGGCCTGCAGCCATTCCTCGCGGCCCTTTTCCTGCAGGCGGCGGCGCTGTTCACGGTAAATATCCAGCAGGTAGCGCACGTCATCAGCAGCATAACGCAGCTGTCCTTCGCCCAGTGGACGACAACTCCAGTCGGTGCGCGTGTGCTGCTTGTCCAGCTCGACGCCGGTGAATTCACGCACCAGATTGGCGTAGCCGATCTGATCGCCATAACCCAGCAGGGTGGCGGCAACCTGGGTATCGAACACCGGGCCGGGCAGGCTTCCGCGCAGGTCGAAGAAGATCTCCAGATCCTGCCGCGCCGAATGCATCACCAGCACGACCTGCGGGTCGTAGAAGATATCCAGCAGTGGGTCGATGGTTTCCAGCGCCAACGGATCGACGCAGGCAATCAGCTCGTCGCTGGCGATTTGCAACAGACAGAGCTGAGTGTAATAGGTCTTTTCACGCAGGAATTCGCTGTCCAGCGCCAACGCTTCACAGCCGCGCAGGCTGTCGCACAGGGTGGCCAGTGCCTCGGGGGTATCAACGAAAATTTCTTTCATGGGGTGTCCTGTGATTTCAGTGAGCCTGCTATGATGCCTCTCATGCTGGCAGCCGCCCAATAGAATCATAAACATAACACCCACAGCGGCGCAGGCGTACCGATAAAACACCCCCCCCCCCCTCAGTAATATGAAAAAAAACCAACCCG
>DRKN01000125.1 GCA_011051755.1 Gammaproteobacteria bacterium | reverse complement strand
GATCTGGTTCGTTGGAATCAGTTGGGGGCTGTCCATGCAGAGGTTCCATGTGACGGAGAGAGCGTTCCGGCAAATTCTAGGGAAATTCAAAGCCCGGGGGAAGGCGTTTTTCCGTGATGGGTATTTTTGCACATTTTTTTAACCTCCTGCCCACCGGCCACCAGCCTGCCGCGTGGGCACGAAAAACGTGCCCACCCTACCTGCTTCGCCAAAATGAAGTTGTGGGTTTTTCATGTGGCGCATCGGGTAAATCCTCGAAGTTTTATGAAGAAAACCGAAAAAAAGCGGTTTTTGCAGGTTTTTAGTGGAGGGTTTGCTTTATTATAGCTTTCTTCGCGCCAAGAATGGAGTGGTTTTTTATATTAAATCATGAGGTTAGATGGTTTTCGGGCGGGCACGAGCTAGTACTCTGCCGGGAGCTGACTCATCGGACAGCGTGGTTTGGGATGCCATAAATCATAAAAAGCTATTAAATAATAGCTATATATTACTTTTAGAGAATAACGACTTGCGCTATTGTTTACCCACTCGCAGACAAACCCCCTAATTTGTTTGAGTTGGCCGCGACTTTCCTCCCTGGAGTCGCGGCTTTTTTGTGCAGTTTTTGCTGTCCTGACGTGTACTATTGGTGGATGTTGGAGAGCTGAAAACCCTGCTTAATTCCAGGCACTAACCCGTTGTCCTGTGCAAACCCTGCTGATCGATGTTGATGGGCAACACGACAGCTGCGTTGATTGCTTGTCTTCAACCTGAACCCCTGGATTCAGGTTCAAATTAGAGATAGTAACGATGAAATCAAGAGTGATTTATCCCGCCTTCCTCCTGTTGGCGTTGGCGGCCTGCGGTTCGGAAGATGTGGGCACCGGCATCGCCGTTGCCAGTGTCCCCGGGCTTGTTGACGAACAGGGCATTATCGCCGCCTGCGATATCTGCCATGGCAAAGATGGCGCCAGCAGTGCCAATGGCACCCCCTTCCTTGCCGGGCAGCACCAGCCATACCTGGTCGCTGCGATACGTGAATATGTGGTCGGTGAGCGACAACACACGGCGATGCGTGATGCCGTGGTGGCGTTGACGGATGCCGAACGCCTGCGCGTTGCCGAACACTACGCAAGGTTGAATACGCCGTGGAAAGGGGCAGGGAAGGGAAGGTCGGCCAACGCCGGGCGCATCGATAAACACGCCGTTACTGCCGGCAGGCGTATTGCTCGTCAGTGTACCTCCTGTCACGGTGGCAGGGGTATCAGTACCCGTCCAGGGGTACCGAGTCTCGCTGGCTTGCAGCCGGCGTATTTCAAACGATCCCTGCGTGCCTACCTGAGTGGCGAGCGCGTGGGTGCCGATATCATGAAGAATTTCAAGTATTCCCTGTCGACGCAGGATATGGATCATCTGGCGGCCTATTTTGCCGCTCTCAAGCCCGGCAAGGCGGCGCTGGCGATCCAGGGCAGTGTCACGCAGGGGCGTAAGTCAGCAGCGGGTTGTGTGGGTTGCCATGGTGCCAATGGCAACAGCATCAACCCCGATATCCCCGGTCTCGCTGGCCAGGATGGCCGCTACCTGAAGACCGCCCTACAGGACTACCGTGATGGTAAGCGCAAGAATGCCATGATGAAGGAGGCTGTTGCCGGCTTCAGCGACCGCCGGATCGATAACCTGGCCGCCTATTACTCACGTCAGAAACCCGCCTCACCGGCCCGCGGTGAAAGCAGTGGATCCGGTGTCTTCGATCCCCTGGGCGATGGCGCAAAACTGGCGGCTTCCTGCGATGGTTGTCATGGCAAGAATGGCAACGGTGGCCAGCGTGGTGTCCCGCGCCTGACCGGTCTCGCTGCGGATTACCTGTTTGCCGCCACCCAAGCCTACAAGACCGGTGAGCGCAAGAATGAGACCATGCAGATGTTCACCCGCACCCTGAGCGACGTGGCTATCGAGAAGGTCAGCCTGTTCTATGCCACTCAGGTACCAGCCGAAAACAGGCAGTTGGGCAAGGGCGATGCGCCAGCTGGTGAAGAGATCGGTGCCGCCTGCGCCGGTTGTCATGGCGAAAAGGGTGTCAGCAGCGATCCCAAGGTACCCAGTCTGGCCGGCCAGGATGCCGCTTACCTGGCGTTGGCGATCCACGAATACGCCAGTGGCAAACGCCATCACGAGGCCATGACCGATGCGGTCAAGGGGCTGGGTAAACAGGCCATTGATGATGTGGCGACCTGGTATGCCGCGTTGAGTGGTGTCCGTCCCGAGGTTCGGCTGCCGGAGTCGCCCAGCCGCTGGGTGATGAAGTGCAACCGTTGTCATGGCCCGGCGGGTTATAGCGAGCAGCCGGACAAGCCCATCATCAGCGGGCAGGTGGAAGCCTATCTGGTCAAATCACTGATCGCCTACCGTGACGGCACGCGCAGGCACTCCATGATGAATGCCATGCTGAGTGGAATGAGTCTGAGTGAGATCACCGCGCTGGCGGCCTATTACGCGCGGCAGAGCAAGCCGGGGAAAAAGGCGCAGCAGGCCGATAACCGCAAATAGTTCTATTCCGTTACATTTAACTTGCTGAATAAACATTCAACATTCCCGCCCCAAGGGGCGGGGTATTGGGAGGCATTCACTCGCTACGCATTGCTCAACGCTTGTTCGCGGCAAGCTGTGGGGAATTGCCCCCTCAGCGATTGAAGTAACGGAGTAGAAATAGACAAGGAGCGGGCCATGCCCGCGAAGTGCTTTTCCCGACAGCGACAATCAATGCAGAGGACGCAAAGAAAATACACTCAAGGATCTTTACGTCCTCTGCGTTTCATACTGCTTCTGGAAAATACTCATCGCGGGCATGGCCCGCTCCTACGAGATTTTTGTTGCCGTCGTCTAACGGTTTTTAGCGATCCCAGTCCAGCGTGTGTTGCCCTGGTGCTGTTCCTGTGCATGGGCCTCGACGTCCTTTTTCGCCGCTTCCCGGGTGGTATGGCAGCCAGGGCCGAACCAGCCTTCGAGATTGTGCAGGCTGTGGGTGCAGATGGCGTAGTAGGGCTTGTCCTGCGGGCAGGCGCCAGCTTCCGGGTAATTGCCCATGGCGTGGACGGGCACACTGGTGCAAAACAAAACGGCGGCGAGGATGCGCATCAGATATACAGTCGCCGCAGTTCGGTCTCGGGTACGCTGCGTTCCCAGGCGTCGTGAAAATACTTCAGCAATTGCCGGGCCTCGCCAGGATTGTAGAACTCCGCCGTACCCTCGAAGCGTGTGCCGTGGGCACGGCGCAGAATCCCCACTTCATCGACGACCATAAAACTGTCGATGCGATCCTGATCCTCTTCTGCGGCGCGGTGGATGAACACATGGCTGCTGATGCGCCGCGCGAGTTCCACGACACGGTGCCCGCGGGTAATGGCGGTGCTGGGATCTT
>DRKN01000124.1 GCA_011051755.1 Gammaproteobacteria bacterium | reverse complement strand
TCAAAATTATTTTTTGTGCCGTAAATGGCAAAATGACGAGTTGCTAATTCTTCAAAAACGTAAAAGTGACCACTTCTATCTTTTTCATCATAATACCCAATAATATCAATCGGCCCCACCTTGGTTTTTTTGATATTGGCCGGCGTAATGCCAAATACCTTAACTTGTTCCTTAGAAAGGGCAGCTAACCATTCTGGAAGTTGTGATCTGATTTTGGTATCAAAAAATGAGCGAATAAATTTTTTTTCGACTCCAGTCAGATCCACGGATTGATAGATGGTTTTAGGGTTGACAGTATCATATAGAAAAGACCAATCTTTATACTTAAAAATCAGAGACTCTCCAGAGAGTGAAATCAGCAATGGCTCTGGGTAATCTACTTGTAATTTATATGAAAGAACTAAAGTCCCAGAAAAACATACTGAGCTAAACATTAAAGCAAAAACAAATAATATTCCTGATGTTTTTTTCATAATCCTCCCTGTCTTCAACCGAGCATTACAATACTCGAATCTAAGTCACGACATTTGGCAATCTAGCGGCAAATTTCTTGATTTGAGGGAAAGTGCAGGCTACACCCGGCGGGTTATCTGCCGGTAGATCTGCGCGATACGACCTTCGGGATTCGCTGCTGTAGTGACTTTCGCTGGCCACTTCTTCGCAGGTCTGCTTGTCCAGCAGCAAGGTGCCGAACTAATCCATGCGCAGGGGAGAGTATAAATACTCCTATTATAGGAGTCCACAGCTACCGGCGCCCAGAATTTTAACCCATCTTTGAGCCACATCTCACGTAAGTCATTGATTATGCCCTCAGAGGAAAAATAAACGTCATAGTCAAGCTAACCACCGGCTGAAGCCAGTGGCTTGATTTGGGCACTGTAAGTGCCACTCTGGCTAAAGCCAGCTACAAGCTAACCTCCCCAGGGAGGCTAAAGGGTAAGACTGTAAGTCCTACTCAACATGAAATTCATCATCTTGTTCTCCATGGTTTTCAAGGTAGTCCTTAACCATCTGGCCTCGATGAACTTCGCGCGTATCGTCCTAATCAGGCTATCGGCTTCGAACAGCCTTTGGGTTTTACAGGTTTTCAATACGCCGGTCTGACCTGTGGTGTCAGGCTACGTTTCTGGATTCCCGCCTGCGCGGGAATGACGGTATGCCCAGTCTCTCAAGTCCAAGATAAACACCCTTCAAGCCTGATCCCAAAAAATCACCCCACAGAAATTTCAAATGCACTTCTGGTTTTTATTCCCACGAAATTCACGCGAAACTCGCTGGCGCCATTTGTCCACCTCGCACAATTCCGCTACATTTATATGATGACCCGACACAAACTCATGACGATTGCCGGACTCGCCGGCCTGCTGTGCACCCTTCCCGCCGCCGCAGCGGTGTTTATGGAAAAAGACGCCGAGGGCAACACCGTGTTCACCGACCAGCCCAGCTCTGAAGATGCCAAGCCCATCGAGCTGAGCCCCCCCATCACCTACAAAGCGCCAGCCACACCCAACACCGCCGCCCCCAGCGCTCAGGCCATGGATCAGGACAGCCAGAACTACGAGTTCGTCTCGATCACCCATCCCGCGGACGACAGCCCGATACGGGAAAACAGCGGCGCACTCGAGGTCAACATAAGCCTCTCTCCCGCCCTTAAACCCAACCACCGCTTCGTGCTGCTCATGGATGGCATACCGGCCACTGAAGGGCAGGGCACAACGCTGCGACTGCACAATGTCGATCGTGGCACCCACACGATTCAGGTACGGATCGTGGACGCTAACGACAACGTCATCATCAGTTCGGAAAGCGTGACCTTTCACATGTTGCGCGTGACCGTCCCCCGCCCCTGACCACCTCCTCTCAATGCACCAATTCGGTGCACGCAAGCCCGTTTTGCGCTAATCTGAGGCCAAGTGCTACGGGACAAACTCCCCCGTTGCCGGCCAGCGCGCACATGACGAGCCAACCCACTGATTAACCCACTGATTAATTTAGGCTTAAACGACCCTATTGATTGCCTGCCGATCAATGGACAAAACGACCATAACTTGGTTTGGTTCTTGCTATGCACATATTATGAACGTTGAGAGCGATCTGCCAACCGGGCTTCATCAGCGCATACTGGACAACCTCAGTCATGCCGTGCTGATGTTCGACGCCACACTCAGGCTGGCCTTCATCAACCCGGCCGGGGAAATGCTGTTTGCCATCAGCGCCAGCCGCCTGCTGGGACTGTCCGCAGAGGACATTCTTCCCGCAGGAAGCCCCCTGCATGCGGCCCTCAAACGCGGCCTGCAAAGCAGCCATCCCATCACCGAGTACGAAGTACAACTCCGTCTGCCAAACCAGCACACACTCACCACAGACTGCACCGTCACGCCACTGGGCGCACACCCCGACGACGCCGGTCTGCTGGTGGAACTACGGCCGCTGGATCATCAGCGCCGCGTGGCGCGCGAGGAACAGCAGATCGCCCGCCAGCAGACCTTCCGTACCCTGGTACGAGGCCTGGCACACGAAATAAAGAACCCCCTCGGCGGCCTGCGCGGTGCGGCACAGCTGCTGGAACGCGAACTGCCGGCGGCCGAGTTGAAAGAATACACCGCCATCATTATCGGCGAAGCCGACCGGCTGAGGAATCTGGTGGATCACCTGCTCGGCCCCAATACCATCGCCTACAAGGAATCCCTCAACATCCACCGGGTGCTCGAGCACATCCGCCAGCTGGTGAGCACCGAACTGCCGGCAGGCATCCACATCCACAGCGATTACGACCCCAGCATCCCCCATGTCACCGGCGACCGCGACCAGCTGATCCAGGCGGTACTCAACGTGGTGCGCAACGCCGTACAGGCCCTGGAAGACAAAGGTGAGATCACCCTGCGCACCCGCGCCCGGCGCCAATTCACCATCGGCAGCCGCCAGCACCGTCTGGTATGCCAAATCTGCATCATCGACAACGGCCCCGGCATCCCCGAAAACCTGGTGGAAAACATCTTCTTCCCCATGGTCAGCGGCCGCGCCGACGGCACCGGATTGGGTCTGGCCATCGCCCAGTCGCTGATCAATCAGCACGACGGCCTCATCACCTGTAAGAGCCGGCCCGGCCACACCCGCTTCTGTCTGCTACTGCCCCTGCGAGGCGATACCGGGCAGACCACCGCAACAGAGAGAAACCCGCCATGACGGAAAGCAACCCCATCTGGGTCATCGACGACGACCACGCCATCCGCTGGGTACTGGAAAAAGCCCTCAAGCAGGCCGGCATGAACGTGCAGAGCTTCGACAACGCCAACGGCATCCTCGCACACCTCGAACATGAAACACCCAGCGCCATCCTCACCGACATCCGCATGCCCGGCGTCGACGGCCTGCAGCTGCTGGAACAGATCAACGAAAAATATCCCGAACTGCCGGTAATCATCATGACCGCCCACTCGGATCTGGACAGCGCGGTGTCCGCCTACCAGGGCGGCGCCTTCGAATACCTGCCCAAGCCCTTCGACATCGACGAGGCCACCGAGCTGGTCAGCCGCGCCGTGCAGCACAGCGCCGCGCGCCGCGCCGGTGCACAGGCCACGCCACAGGAGGCGGCGCCGGAGATCATCGGCGCCGCACCCTCCATGCAGGAAGTATTCCGCGCCATCGGCCGCCTCGCCCGCTCCAAGATCACGGTGCTCATCAACGGCGAATCCGGCACCGGCAAAGAACTGGTGGCGCGCGCCCTGCACCGCCACAGCCCGCGCGCCAACCAGCCCTTCATCGCCCTCAATACCGCCGCCATCCCCCGCGACCTGCTGGAATCCGAATTGTTCGGCCACGAACGCGGCGCCTTCACCGGCGCGCAGAGCACCCGCGCCGGCCGCTTCGAGCAGGCCGACGGCGGTACCCTGTTCCTCGACGAGATCGGCGACATGCCCGCCGAACTACAGACCCGCTTGCTGCGCGTGTTGGCCGACGGCGAGTTCTACCGTGTCGGCGGCCACACCCCGACGCGGGTCGACGTGCGCATCATCGCCGCCACCCATCAGGATCTCGAACAACGGGTGAAAGAAGGCCAGTTCCGTGAAGACCTGTTCCACCGTCTCAACGTGATCCGCATCCACATGCCCCCCCTGCGCGAACGCCGCGAGGACATCCCGTTGCTGGCGCGCCACTTCCTCGCCAGCGCCGCCAAGGAACTGGACGTCGATCCCAAGCAGCTCGACAACGACGTCGAACGCTACCTGTCACAGCTCGAATGGCCGGGCAACGTGCGGCAACTGGAAAACACCTGCCGCTGGCTCACCGTCATGTCACCGGGCCAGGTGGTGCACATGGATGAATTGCCGCCCGAACTGCAACAGGAAGGCGCCAGCATGCAGACCGGCGGCAGTTGGGAGGACGGCCTGCGCCAATGGGCCGACCTGCGCCTGGCCAGCGGTGAAAACGACCTGCTCGCCGATGCCGTACCACGCTTCGAACGCATCATGATCGACATCGCCCTGCAACACTCCGGCGGCCGCCGTCAGGACGCCGCCAAGCTGCTCGGCTGGGGACGCAACACGCTCACGCGCAAGATCAAGGAATTGGGAATCTAACTGCGAATTGTTGCTTTATTGCAACAAATAACCCAGTCAGACGCACTGATATCCCGGCAATTCATCTAAAAATGTTGCAAAAAAACACCACAGGGGATTGAGTCTCCCCGCCAACTACCTGTATATTCCCGATGTGCGCTTTTTCCACTATGAGCAGTAAGCACCGATTATTGTTTTATCCACAAGCAAGTTAGGGAGAGTAGAACCAAATGAAAAAGAATTTGATCACACTGGCCGTCGCCGCCACCCTCGCCAGCCCGCTGGCCGTTCAGGCCGAAGATTCCGCGTCTGTCAGCGGTTTTGTTGACATTATTTACACCAACGTCGGAGATGGCGGTGCCGGCTCCAACGCCTTCGGCGCCGATGGCGAAATCGACGTCCAGGCCACCAAGGGTGACGTGACCGTGCGCGCTGACGTCGACCTGCGTCTGGACGGCACCTCGGGTCAGCTGGAGCAGGCCTTCTTTGCCTGGAAGGCCATGGATGCCGTCACCGTGATCGGCGGTGTTTTCAACAACCCCATCGGCCAGGAACTGGAAGACGCCCCTGACATGGAATTCACCAGCCACAGCGCCGTCTGGAACATCCTCGACGGCCAGACCGTCCTCAATGGCAACAACATTGCCGGTGTCGCCGTGGCTGGTGGTAACGAGATGTTCACCGGCACCCTGGCCGTGGTGAACGACATCGGTGGCGCTACTGACAACGATAACAGCTCGAAGAACTCCATCGCTGCCGTACTGAATGTCAACCCGATGGATAGTCTGGCCCTGGAGCTGGGTTATGTCACCCAGGATACCTCCGCAGAGAACGTCCTCGACTTCAATGCCCAGTACGGCATCGCCGGTTTCACCCTGGGCCTGGACGTCCTGATGGCCGACAAGATTGTCGATACTGCCTATAACGTATGGGGTAGCTTCGCCATCAACGACAAGGCTGCCGTGAAGGCCCGTTATGAGGCGGTTGACCTCGAGGCCAGTGGTGCGGACACCGCCAGCAAGTACACCCTCTATGGCACTTACTCCGTCGAAGATAATCTGTCGGTAGCCTTGGAGTACAGCCAGGGTGATCTTGGAAACAATGCAACTTCGGTTGCTGGCATCATCGACGACTCCACCGTCACCCTGGAGTTCATCGGCACCTTCTAAACCCGCCAGGGCTTAGTGGTAACGGTAGTAAAGAAAGCGGGCCTTCGGGCCCGTTTTTTTATGTCCGCAATCCTGTAGGGTGGGCACTGCCCACCATGAGACGCAGGCACCATGAAAACGGTGGGCGGTACCCACCCTACGCAAACGGGCAAGGCTTTATCGCGGGCATGGCCCGCGCCTACAAAACAGCCGGCTCCTGGCGTAGCGCCGCACCGATGGCCGGCAGACAACGCGCCTGGGCAGCAGCATCCATGTCGTGATCGCAGGCGATAATCTCCCGCAGATCCAGGCTGCGCACGGCCAGCCCCAGAGACTCATGCAGATAGCCTTCCAATCCATCCAGCGGCACTTCGCAGGGCGCCAACACCAGCCCCGCCACCGGCGGCTGGACGAAATAGCGGTCGTAATAATCCAGCGAACGCTGCACTTCCAGCACCAATTGGTCATACTGCGCGTGATCGCCATCACTCAACGCGGCATGACCCATGCCCAGGGTGCGGGCGAAGTACAGCGTCGACCGCCGGGTAATAATCAACAGACCGCGCTCACAGGTCAGATACACGAAGGCCACACCGGCCTCGTCTTCCGGCAGGCGCGCGGTAATGTTGCGCAACACCAGCTCGGGAATGTCGATAGTGGTGAGATTGGCTTCGGCGCCCTGTAGCCGGTCAACACGCTCACGCACCCGCGAAAGCCGCGACACCACCACATACAGCGTATTCTGCCGGCCATGCGCACCGCTGGGCGGCGCATCGAAGATATCCACCACCGCATCGTCGATGTGAAAATCGATCAGATCCCTGATCTGCCAGCGAATCGCCGCTCGCAGCTCATCCGGCGGCACATCCGGTGCCTCTACGCTCAACACCGTGTAATCGTCCAGTTCCATCACCGTGGTGCAGGCGCGCCCTCCCAGTCGATGACGGCGTACCGCATCGGCCAGCAATTTTTCATTATCGCCGTTATTTCCCTTTTTTGACCAGGGCATGAAGTCACAGGTCTCCAGTCGCGGCTGCTTGCCATTGCTGACGATGCTTGCCACGCACAGACCCGCCTCTGCCGGCACCACTGCCGTATAACCGGCGTTGGACTGTCTTGAAAAAAGACCAAACATAATTTTATCCTTTGGATGACAAAACCGGGGCACTATTCGCCTCACGGCATAAACTGCACGACGATACGCCGCTGCGCGCGCGGCGCCGACACCACTCCCCCGGCACTGCCGGTGCTGGTGATGGTATACAATGTTCGCCCGCCGATACTCACCGGGCTCACGGTAGTGCTCATCCAGGCCCGGTCTGTCAGCACCACGCCATTGCTGATGCCGCCCGAGCCGCCAGCACTGATATCCCGCGCCGCCCACGCCACACCACTCTCGGCGGCGTACAGGGCCTGGGCGGAATACCATTCATTGATGGTCTCCTCGGAACCCAGCACCAGCAACTGCGTGAGCAGCCCGCCCAGCGCCGCCAGCGCGGTAATGAGGAATATGGCCATCACCAGCGAGGCGCCGCGTTGGCGGTCGGCCAGACCTGTGCAGCGTAGGTTGGGTTGAGGTACGAAACCCGACAGCGGAGGTTTGCAGCGAGCCAAATCGTTGGGGTTCGCGGGCTCACCCCAACCTACGCCTGTCTTTAATAGCGGCAGCGGCTCAGCGTGCTTGATGAATAGCCGCCTCACGGTGTGTTCCTCACATGCACTTCATGATAGAGACGAATACTGTTGTTGGTGTCCGTGGCCAATTGCAGGTCGATACGCAACACACCGGTCGCCGCCGGCGTCCCCGGTGCATAGCTAAAACTCACGGCACTGACACCGTCCACCAGCACCGGATCCGATGCCCCCCAGTCGGCATTGGCATCGTAATTGGTCAGGCCCGTGGCCGTATGCCAACGCAGGGTATTTCCCGTTAGCCCAACCTCCACGGTCTGATCGGCAATGACGAAATGACGCCCGGGGGAATCGATCCCAAAACGGTGGCTGGCGAAGCCCAGTATCTGCCCCTGGGCGGTGCCGTCGGTCGCCGGGGTGGTGGCGCTGATTCCCGTCAGCACCACAGCGGGACCATCGCCGGGAAAGGTCTTCAGGGCCGCCGGCGAAGTGTTGCCGATCACCAGAATGTCACCGGCCGACACGCTCAAGCCACTACCCAGCGTGTACAGCCCGCTGGCCAGCGTGACGTTTTTGCGAAAACGCCGGTTCACGCGCGTGAACGCCGCACCATAATTGTCAAAACGTTCGATGTAACGCCCCCCGGCCCGCGAGCGCAGGAACTGAATCCCCTGCCCGGCATCCAGGGTTTCGAGACTGTTGGGTACCGCCTGACGCACCTCGCGCGCCAGACGCTCCAGAGCCAGGCTCCCTCGTGCCATCAGCTCGGCACGCGCCTTGCCGTCGTGCCAGGCCTGCATCGCATTGGCGATGAATGGCGTCAGCACTACGGCAATAATACCCAGCAACACGATCACGGTGATCATCTCCACCAGGGTGAAACCGTGTTCTCTCCTGCGCGCCACCATCAAAAATTCACCCGGTAGGCCGACAGCGAAATCATCTCACCATTATTGGAAGTCACCTGCACATCGATACGTTTCACGTCCGCCGCCGGCACACCATTCCAAGCACCGGGCTGGCTCACTGTCACGGAAACCACAAAACCTTCGTAGCCGGGCATGGCACTGCCGGAAGAATCCTGCGGCGGCGACTGATTGCTGATGGCATTGAAGTCATCGATGTCATCCCAGTTCGGACGCGACACCTCTTCATTGCCGATACCGGCCGGTGCCGGGCCGCTGGAACACAATGCCGTGCCGGTATTCACGCAACCGCCACCTAGCGGCGTGCTGTCATCCCAGCGCTTGTGCAGGATTTCATCCATGAAGGCGGTGGCCACCGCCAGCGCACGCTGGCGCAGGTAGGGTTCGTGGCTGTTGCTGACATTGTTGATAAACATCGCCGCCATGCCGGCCACCGCCACGCCCAGCAGCACGATGACCAAAATCGTCTCGATGAGACTAAAGCCGGACTGGCGGCGGATACGGGAAATAGATGCTTTCATCGCACAAATCCCGTTATGCGCTCGACCCGCAGCGTATCACTGACGCTGCCGACACTGACCGTTACTACCAACTGATTGCCACTCCACGCCAGCCCGCCAGCCAGACCCGGCTCGCCATAACCATCGAAACTGACCGTGCCGCTGCTGTCCAGGGTGACGTTACTCCAACTGCTGTTGTAGGCGCTGGCGCCGGTAACGGGATGGGCAATCGCCGCACCACCCCGGGTCACACTGTAGCCCGTGGTGCTCAGTGTGACCTCGTAATGCGTTGCCCCCGTGTGACTCAGTGACATCGACTGCGCATAGCGCAGTGCACCTACCAACTCGTCACGCGCAGCACTCAACGCATAATCGTTGGGATTGAAGCTGCCCAAGGCCATTACCGCCAGGGTGGCCATGATCACCATCACGGCGATCATCTCGATAAGCGTGAAGCCGCGCTGCCGCATTACGGTGCTTCCCGCCAATAAAGAAAGCGGTCATCGCCACGAAAAATGCCGAAGGTGGCCGTGGCGCTGGCGGTAGCCGCCAACCAGCCCGGCCAGGTGAAGGTGAAGCTGGCAACGCCACCAGGATCACCGCTGTCACCCGACAACTGGATGGCCAGATCGCCATTGCCCGCCATGACGCTCGCCGGACTGGCCGGCGTTACCGCCGTGGTGATGCCGCCGTCGGTCTTGATATAACTATAAGTAGTACAACTGTCGGCGTTGTTGCCCAACCAGGTACTGGCGGCGGAATAATACTGTGTACCCACCGGCATATTGAGCACATCGCCAATCTTGGCGTAGGTGCCGTAGACATCCTGTGCAAAGCCACGCCCGGCGCGTTGCTCACTACCGGCATCGAAACCGATGGCGCTGATGGTAAAGGGATTACCGGCATAGCCGATACCGTCGCTGTCGGTAATGGGGAAACGGATATCCACCGCGCCATTGAAGGGCAGCGTCTGCAACGTTGACGTGCTGTAACTCAGGCTGCCATTGAAGCTCGTCGTCACCGTGCCCGCACAGTTGCTGCAACCGATGGCCGTGTGCCCGGCGCCGCTGGCGTCCAGCGATACCGTGGACGGCAGGCTGCCATTGTGGGCATAGCTCTCGCCGAAATCCGCCAGCTTCCACCAAGTGTTATCGTAATTCTGCGTAATGCCGCCGGCACGGTTGCGCGCGGCAATGGTGACCTGCGGTGCGCTGGCGTAATTGAAGGCCTGCCCCAGGTAGGTAAAGCTGCCACAGGTGGTGGCGAAAGCCGGCGAGTTATCCAGCGACACATTGAAATCGAAGGGCGTGAAACGACCGATGTTGCCGCTGACGCTACCTGTCACATCGCCGCTGCCCAGATAATTACCATCGTCGATACTGGGTGTAAGGGTGATGATACCTACTTCGCCCCAGCTGAAATCGGTACCGGTAGCGATGCCGTTGACGAAGCTACCGAAACCACTGGTAAAGCTCAGCGGTGGATTGTTGGCCCCACCCGCCGCCACCAGGGAGGGGGTCAACAGGACGGATTCGGGCGACGCCTCCTGTCCGTAATTGGGCGTTGCATTGCCCAGACTATTGACGGCCGTCACCGTCACCGAGAAAGGATTGCCCGCGGCGATGAATACTGCGCCGGTCTCATCCGTGGCAGCAGGATTCACAAAACTGTCGCTGCTACGCAGGATATTGCTCAAGACAAAACCAGCCGGCCTGACCACGAAGGGCTGACTGGCGCCACCAATGCCCGTTGGCAGCGACGGATTGCCCGTGCTGTCGTCTTTCATGGCGACGTCGATATCACCGACATCGGTATAATTCACCGTGATGGCGGACTGCCCCTGCACAAAGGCGACGGCCTGTGTAACCGATAGCGCCTCGCTGCCCGCAATGGCATTGCCGTTGATCGATACCGGCAACGTGCCCGTGAGTGGGTCATTGTACGACGACCAGAACTTGATATTTTTAACGCCGTCATAGGCCTCGATAATACCGCACACGGGATCCGTCGGCGTCTGCCCATAGGCACTGACGTATAACGAGAAATCGCTGGCCGCGGTCTGCGCCGCAATGCTCGTATCGATCAGCACCGGCGGCGGATTGCTCAATGGCGTGGCGGTGACAACGAAACCGCTGGGCGAAAACAGCAAATTGCCTTCCGTGTCATCGTCATGGATCGCACCCTCGAAGACATCGACATCGATACTTGCCGGGCCGCTGCGGTAATCGAGATCAAAACTCGCCACGCCGGCATCGGCGACAACGAACCGGTAATTCGCCAGACCGTCATCGGCCACCGCATCGGCAAAACTACCGCCACCGGTATTGAGATTCCAGCTGCCGGTGGCGGTCTGGGTATCGAGACTGATGCTGCCGGTATAGCTGGTGACCGTCGAGCCATCGGCAGCCGCTGCCGTCACCGTGATGGTCTCGGCCAGACAATGGATGCCTGCGCCATCGTGAGAAATAACAAAGTGATCCAACATGATGCCAGGACAGGGATGGGAGGCATTCATGTCGGCCTGGATTTCTGCCTGGCTCAGCACGCGGCTGTCAATATACACCTCATCAAAGCTGGCATCAGCCACCCGGGTGATGCCATAGGGATTGTAGCCAGTGCGGTTGTCACCAAAATACAGGCTGTCGAGATTAGGCATCACCTGGTTTGTCGCCCGACTGCTATTGGCGACCCGCACACCATTGAAATAGATCTGAAAGCGATTACTGGTGTAATCCCAGGTCACTCCGACGTGCACCCAGGCACCACGGGTCAGGCGGGGAACATCTGCACTGACGAAGAAGTCACTGTCGGCACCATCCTCGAACAGGAACAGCAAGCGGGAATTGGCCGAAAAGCGACCCCACTTGATCAGTTTAAAGAACTTGCTGGCGCCATTGCCTGCAGGGCTGCGCAGCGAGGCGTCGAACAAGACCCGGCTACGTAATCTCTCCCACCAGTTGCTGTCGCTCCAGTTGGGACGAAACCAGAACGAAAGCGTAGCGACCGACCCAACACTGGCATCCAAATCCAGTCCTGTATCGATGGCCGAACCTTCGCTGACCACCTCACCAGCCCGACACACCTTGCCGTTGGCTACGGTCTGCGCTGCACCCACCCGCACGCCGTGATTGCCACTGCCACTGTTATCCGTCACCTCGCCGGGCAAGCCCGCCCAACGGGTCTCGTCCATGGGATACCAGGCCAGGCGTTGCGTCGGACAAGGGCGTGTTTCATTCATCGCCACGGCCACCTGGGTCGCACTCAACGCCGAATCATAGACCCGCGCCTCATCGATCAGGCCAGCGAACTCACGTCCGGAAAAGCCCTGATCCGCACCGATTTGCAACGGATCGGCATTGCTGCGCAGGCTTTCCGTGCGTGTGCCGCTGGCCCGCTCCACACCATCGATGTAGATCTTCTGGGTGCCGCTGGAATCATAGACAATGGCGACGTGATACCAGTTGCCGGGGCTCAGACTTGCGCCGCTGCTGGTCAGGGTATGCGACGTGCCGCCAGTGTCGTGCCACCACCAGTAGATATTGCCTGAGGCGTTGATGTGAAATTCGAAATTCTCGTCCTTGGAGATAATGCTTTTCAGGCCGCTGACGGGGATGACTCCCGGCCGCACCCAAGCCATCACCGTCAGGGTATCGGTGATATCGAGCAGATTATTATCCGCTATTTGCAAATAGTCGCTACTGCCATTCAGCGAGGCGCCATTGCAGACCTTGGCTGGCTGCGGCGTCGCACCACCGACGCGAATACCATCAAGGCCATTGCCACTGCTATCGACCACCTCACCGGCAGTGCCGTTCCAGCTCGTTTCGTCCAGCCGCCAGTCCGCCACCGGATTGGGCAGGGTGACCGCAGGCGTGCCATTGAATTCCACCACGAACCAGCCGATATCGGCATTACCCCGAGCCGAATTGCGGCGCATATCGATGCCGGCCGATGACAGCCCCATCGTCACCGAGGCTTCACCGATGATGTCGTCCAGATTATAGGCCGTCCGCCCCAGCGATTGCCCGGCCGCCGCCTGCACCGAGGCAAAAGCCAGCGACCGACTGGCATCCACCGGACTGATGGACACCGAACGCTGCGTCACGCCGGCAGCGAATGGTTCACTGCCACCCTGTACGCGGCTGCCGTCCTTTAGCTCCACCACCTGCCAGACAATTTCCGTTAGACTGTCGCCGGTGCGGCTGCGATCGATACGCAGGGTATTACCATCGATGAGCTGTGCACGGATCATGCGTTCACCCACATCCGACCCGCTACCGGCGGTGCGAAAACCGGCCAGCACGAAAGCCTTGCTGACATCCACCGGCGTGGGCAGGGTGATATCGATGCTGGCACGGGTACCCAGCAGCGAAGTCGAACCCTTCTGCACATTGATGTCCGCCGCGTTGGTGAACTCCACCACCTGCCAGGCGATGACTTGCACGCTACTCGTTGCATTGACACGGAACTGCAAATTACTGGCCGAGGTCAACTCGCCGAGGATGGGGTCGTCCAGACTCCAGATGTAATGGCCGGCCCCCGGCACCTTGGACCACAGCACGAAGGCCTGACTGGTGGAGGCCACGGGCGTGATGGGCACGTTTATGGTGGTACTGCTCTGGTTCACCTCACCGCGCTGCACCGACACCCCGGACTGAAATTCCACCACCGACCATTGAATATCGATGGTGGACGTCTCGGTGGTGGTGCGCACGAACTCCACCACGGTGCCGCCGGCATTGAGGCGGCCGATAATCATGGAGCCCGGTGGACGATTGCTGGAAGAGCGGGTCTGAAAGACCAGAAATGACTTGGCCGGATCGACGGCGGTAATGCCCACCGATACCACGCCATTGCCGCTGCTTACCGCCGTGCCGCTCTGCACGCCCTTGATCACCGCCGCCGACAAGCTGGTACTGCCAAGCAACAGGACAAACAGAATCAGCAGTCTAAAGGCAGGCATATCTCGACCTAAAATGCAACAGGCCAGACGGCGAAACCATCCGGCCTGGATAAACACACAGCATGGGATCTCAGCCCCCGTCCGTGTCAGTCTCTGTCCGCATTACTTGGTGCCTGTGAGCACAAAAGTCGCGCTCTTGGTGCTGTCATCATTGCTGGTCACGGTGCAGGTCACGGTGTCGCCCACATTGGTCGGCGAGCTACCGGAAACCGCATAGCTGCCCGAACCGGAGGCGGCAAACACCACGCCGTCCACCAGATTGCCGGCGACTGTATTGGTACAACCTGCGGTGGTATCGGTAATACCGAGAATGCCCGTCGCGGAAGCGAGGGCCGTTCCGACCACCTGCCCTTTGGCCAGCGAACCGGCATAATTCACCGCGTTACTGGAACCCAGGCCACCGACAATACCGGCCACGGCGGCAGTACGCGCCTCGCCCGTGGTATCGATAAATTTCGGCAGGGCGGTGGCGGCCAGAATACCGAGGATCACAATCACCATCACCAGCTCGATCAGGGTAAAACCTTTTGCTCTATTCATTTCCTTCTCCACTCAATTGGGTCGCTCGACGACGATATGCCTGTGAGCCGCCGTCGACTTCGCTCTACCTATCGGTAGACATTTGCAAAACTTAATGTCACATGTTTGCCAGTCATGTAGGGTGGGTACAGTGCCCACCCTACTGGATCCCCCTCGTCATTCCGCGCCAGACCCGACATGACAATATATTGTTAGCCGTGTAGGATGCGGTGACTTCCACGAACCGCATCAATCACAAGCAGTGGCTGCCATAATCATCCATTCTCAACGTTCGATAACACACGATTGATGCGGTTCGCTACCGCTCACCAGCATCCTACGCAGAGCATTTCTGCTGCTCTGTGTACTCTGCGGTGAATACAAGCCTTGCCGCCAATACAAAATGTGCTAATTCTTGATCGCCACACCCGACAGGCTCCACATGGGCAAAAAGACACCCAGCGCCAACACCAGCACAATAATGGCGATCACCACCGTGAGGATGGGTTCGATGCGCGCACTGAGACGCTCGATGTCGTACGCCACCTCGGCCTCGTAAAATTCACCCACCTCGGCCAGCAGGGTATCGATGGAGCCGGTCTCTTCACCCACCGCCATCATCTGCATCACCAGGGCATCGAACAGGCCGGTGGCGGCGGCAGTCTGGGTAATGGATTCGCCACGCTCGATGCCGGTCTGCATGCTGAGAATACGCTGTTCCACGTGATCATTGCCCAACGCACGAGCCACCACGGTCAGCGCCGTGATCAATGGCACCCCGGCACGGATGGACATGGCGAACAGGCGCATAAAACGCGCCAGGGTGGCGCGATAGATAATGTCGCCGGCCAGCGGCAGTTTCAATTTCCACTCGTGCCAGTTGTAACGCCCCTGTTCAGTGCGCACGTAATGGCGAGCCCCCAGGATCGAGATCACCAGCAGGGTCAGTAACTCGGGCCAGTGCGCCACGGTAAAACTGGACGTCGCCATCAATATTTGTGTGGCCAGCGGCAACTCGGCACCGAAATTATCGAAGACCTTGGCAAAAGTTGGAATCACGAACAGATTGAGAATAGCGATGGCGGCAATAATCGCCACGACAACGAAACTGGGTTAGCGCAAGGCCGACTTGATCTGGTTACGGGTGCACTTATCCTTTTCCAGATACCTGCCTAACTGGATAAAGATATCATCGAGCCGGCCGGTGGTTTCACCGATCCGCACCATGGAAATATAGAACAGGGAAAAGATGTCGTGATGTTCACTCAGCGCGGCGGCCAGATCACGACCGGCCTCCAGGCTTTGCGCCACACTGGAAATCGTTGATGCCAGCAGCGGATTACGGGTGGACTTCGCCAGCCCGTGCAGAGCACTGAGCATGGGCACACCGGCCTTGGTCAGGCTGTGCATCTGGCGTGAAAACTGGATCAGATCCGTATCCGTAACCTTGGCCGGAAACAATTCTTGCAAAGACAGACTGCGCGTTTTCTCCCCCACCGCCGGCAAAATATCCACCGGTGTCATGCCACCGTCCAGCAACTGCGCCGCCACCGCATCGGAGCTGGCCGCCTCCAACGTGCCGTTGATGGCATCGCCGTGGCGGTCACGGGCCTTGTAGTGGAACAGGGGCATCAGGCCCTCCCCCGCATAACACTGCGCTGCTGTAGTCCTTGTAGGGTGGGCACTGCCCACCAGCGCCAGTTCATCAAACGCTGCTGGTGGGCAGTGCCCACCCTACATGATTTTACAAGCCCTCTCCCCTCTTGAAAGGAGAAAGCTAGGATTGTCGCTGAATTGTTTAAATCATGTGACTGCATCAGACTCACTCCACCCAACCACCGACACGGATCACTTCTTCCAGGCTAGTAACACCCTGCCCGGCCAGTTTCAGCGCATTTTTCACTAACGGTAAATAACCTTTCTGCGCCAGCGCCAGGTGCTTGAATCCCGCATAGTCTTTGTTGCGCAGCGCATCGGCCAACTCTTCATCGATTTCCAGTATTTCATGCACCGGCACGCGGCCCTTGTAGCCGGTACGGCTACAAGCCGGGCAGCCGGCACCGTGCTGAAATGACATCGATGCCGCCTCCTCACCCACCACGCCGGCCAGCCAGGCCATTTGCCCGGCATCAGGCATGTAGTCGGTACTGCATTTTTCACAGATGCGCCGCACCAGCCGCTGAGCGAGAATCGCGTGCACCGCCGAGGCAATGAGAAAGTCCTCAACGCCCATGTCGACCAGGCGCATCACCGTGCTGATGGCATCGTTGGTATGCAATGTCGACAACACCAAATGACCGGTGATGGATGCACGCAGGGCAATTTCAGCCGTCTCGTGATCACGGATTTCGCCGACCAGAATAATGTCCGGATCCTGGCGCAGCGTGGTGCGTAGCACGCGCGTGAAATCGAGGCCGATCTTCGGATTAACCTGTACTTGGCTGACACGCGACAACCGATATTCCACCGGATCTTCCACGGTGACGATCTTGCGCGCCGCATCGTTGAGCACGCTCAGCGCCGCATACAAGGTGGTGGTCTTGCCGCTGCCAGTGGGGCCGGTGACCAGCAGCAGGCCGTGCGGCCGGCGAATCGCCTTTTCCAGTTGGGCCTTAATGGGCGCGGACAGGCCGATCTCATCCAGGCCCTTTACGCCCTCCGAATGATCCAGCAGGCGCATCACCACCGCCTCGCCGTACTGGGTGGGTAGGGTGGAAAAACGCACATCCACCGACTTGTCTTTCAGCTTGATATTGAAGCGTCCATCCTGAGGCAGGCGGCGCTCAGCGATATCCAGACCGGCCATCAGCTTCAAGCGCGACACCAGCGCCGGGACGATGGCCTTTTCGTTCATCACCTGTTCCTGCAACACACCATCGATACGGCGGCGGATGCGCAACACCTGTTCGTCCGGCTCGATGTGGATGTCCGAGGCCTTGGCGCGCACGGCTTCTTCGAACACCGTCTCGATCAGCCGCACCACCGGTGCATCGGAGGAACTGACGGCACGATTCAGGGCGTCCAGATCGAAGACATTTTCCGCCAGGTCATCGTCGATCTCGCTGGCCAGGGTCTGGATCTCGGCAGCGTGCTGATAGACCTGCTCGATGCCGTGCAGCAGATCGCTTTCCTTCACCACCGCCAGCTTGATGGGGCGTTTGAGGATACGCACCAGGTCGTCGTAGGCAAAGATGTTGGTCGGATCGGCCATGCCCACCAGCAGACCGTCCGGGGTCTCTTCCAACGCCAGGGCGCGGTAACGACGGGCGGTGGTCTCCGGGATCAGCTTCACCACCTCGGGCCTGTATTGATAACTGGCCAGATCCACATAGGGCAGGCTGAGCTGGCGTGACAGCAGATTCAGCAACTTGTCTTCCTTGACATAGCCGTTCTCGATCAGCACCCGGCCCAGCTTGCGACCGGTCTTTTTTTGCGCCGCAAGCGCCTCGTCGAGCTGGGCCTCAGAAATCAGTTTGTGTTCGACCAGCAGGTCGCCGAGTCGAATACGTTTCAATTGCGCCACGCCTTATTCCCCTTTTTGCACCACTTTGGCGGCAGCCACCAGCCGGGGCGCCAGTGCACGAATACGGCTGTCCAGATACGCCAGCACCTGTGGATTCAGACCCGCACCCAGTTGCTGCGCTTTGACGTAGGCCTCCAGCGCCGGTGTGGTGTCATCCAGCGCCTCCAGCGAGATGCCCAGTCCCATCCACCACGTCGCCTGCGTGCCACGCTGGGCGAGCAACTGGTGGTAGACCCGGGCCGCCGCTTCATGCTGGCCGGTACGCTGATACAGGGCCGCCAACAGGGCGTGAAAATCGAGGTTTTCCGTCAGTGCTGGGCTCGCCTGCTGCAAGACCGTCAACGCCGTGGTCAACTCACCCCGGTCTGCCAGCAGGCGGGCATAGAATTGCGCCAAACCTGCTGCGCGAGGCGACAAGCGCACACCGTCAGCAAGCAGAACCTGTGCCTCGTTGAGACGGCCACGATTGAAATACAAAGCCGCCAGGATCTCGCGGGCACGCAGCTGGCGGGGGGCGAGCTGCAACGCCTCATGCAACGCCAGCTCCGCCTCGGCCTGCCGCCCCTGCCCGAGCAGGCCCACGCCACGGCGCAGGGCCTGCTCGGCGCGTTGCTCGTGATTCAGGGGACGGATGCGTTTATTGACCCGCGTGTCAACGACCGGCGCCGGCACGGCGGACTGAGGGCTGAGGAGTGCGGACTGAGAGTCCGGGACTGAGGGTTTGGGACTGGAAACCGGGGACGGAAGCTCTACCGGTTTGGGACGAGATACAGGTTCTGCAACGCTTTTTTCTGTCGCCACCGGCGGCGCTGCAATTGGCGTTACCATGACTGGCCCGGTGGGCATATCGGCAACGGGAATCACCGGCACACTGAGCACGGGACGGGCAGACGCTGCGTCAACGGGTAGCACCCTTTCCTGCCAGGGCGGTTGCGACGACCACAGCAGCAGGCCCGACAACATCGCCAGCAACACGATGGTCACGATCCGCCAGCGCCGGGCATTGCTTGCCGGGCCATCGACGCTTCCCTGCACCGGTACCACCGGGGTACCGGCATCCGCCGCCAGCGAAGCCACGCCGGCGCCGACCGGGATGGCGCGGCGGCTTTCGAGATCACGCAGCATCTGGTTGATGAGACTCATGCGGGTACTCCAACAAGCCGGCATTGGCGGATGCAGCGGGCCAGAAAGCCAGACGGAGCCATCACACCCTCGGTGTCACGGCAGGCCAGCGCCACACAGTCCCCGTCCACTGTCGACAGGCCGCGCCCGAAGGCGGCCATCAGCGATTTGTGGGCGAGGATATTGATCAGGCGCGGAACGCCATGGCTGGCCGCAAACAACGCCGCCTGCACCTGCGTCAAAAACAGGGGCTTGCCGTGATAGCCGGCCACCCGCAGGCGGTGCGCCAGATAACCCGGCAGACCGTCACGGTCGATGGTTCGCAGGCGATGGGAAAAACCGATGCGTTGACGCAGTTGGCGCAGACCGGGCCGGGCCAGCCGCTCATCCAGCTCCGGCTGGCCGAACAGCACCACCTGCAACAGTTTGCTCTTTTCCGTTTCCAGGTTGGTCAGCAGACGCAGGGCTTCGAGGGTGTCGCCGGGCAGGGCCTGGGCCTCGTCGAGCAGCACCACCACGCGACGGCCGCTGGCGTTGATATCGATCAGAGCTTCGTTGATCCGCGTCAGCAGGCGATGCTGCCCCTGGTTACGCGGATAACGGATACCCAGCTCGTCGGCCAGCGCCATACGCAGGGCGGCAGGGGTCAGACAGGGATTGGGCAGCCAGGCGGTCACGAATTCGTCCTCGCCGATGCTGGCGAGCAGCTTGCGGCACAACAAGGTCTTGCCGGTGCCCACCTCGCCGCTGATCTTGATAAAACCCTCACCACCGCGCAGGGCCACGATGAGTACATCGAGGGCCTCCTGCCACGCACCATAGCGGTAAAAAAAATCCGTGTCCGGGGTCAGCGAGAAGGGCATTTCCCGCAGGCCGAAGTGTTCGAGATACATGGCTATGCGCCCCCTGTCAGCGTTCGCCGTCGCCTGACTGCACATTGAGCCGGGTCAACGTGTCCAGCTCTCCAAAACGTTCGCCGATACGTTGCAGTTCGTCGTCCCACACCTGGCCGTTGTCCACCACCAGCGGACGCAGCAGGATCACCAGTTCACTTTTCACAACGCTCTTCTGCTGATGACGGAACAGCCTGCCCACCAGCGGCAGATCGCCCAGCAGCGGCACACTGGCGGTATTGTCACGCGAGATGTTCTGCATCAACCCACCGATCACCACCACCTGTCCGCTGCGCGCACGCACGATACTGTCGGATTCGCGGATCGTCGATACCGCCATGGGCACGCGCAGGGAGTCGGTGTCAGAGAAGTCGATCTGCTTGATTTTCTCCTGCACATCACTCACCGAGGGATGGATGTGCAGGGTGACAAAACCGTCGTCATCGATCTGCGGCGTCACGTCCAGCGCCACGCCGGAAAAGAAGGGCGTGAACTCCACGTTGAAAGTCTGGTTACTGGTCGAGCTGCCGGCGTAGAGCTGGCTGTTGGTGTTGACGTCGGTGACGAAGAATTCGTCCGTGCCCACCTTGATCACCGCCTTCTGGTTGTTGACGGTGGAGACGCGCGGGCTGGACAACACGTGCACGTCGCCCTGGGATTCAAGGAATTCGAGAAAGGCGGTAAAATTGCCGCTGGTCAGACGCATACCGAAGACACCACCAAAGGCCGAGGCCACGGCAGCACCAATGGCATCCGGATTCGAGGGGTTCAACACATCGGAGAGGCCGGCAAGATTACTGCGGCCATCCGAAAATATGCGCCCGCCGCCAAACTGCCCGCCGGCGATACCGTCCGTACCATTGCTCCCCATGGCCGCCCAGTTGATGCCGGATTGGAAACCGTCCTTCAGTTCCACTTCGAGGATCTTCGCCTCCAGGATCACCTGCCGTTGCACCACCGCCTGGGTATCCTGCAAATATTGCTCCACGGCGCGTAATTCCCCGGGCCGGGCGCGCACCACGATGATGCCGGAATGGGCGTTGAGAACAATCTTGCGACCGCCCTCCGAGCCGACGATGGCCTCCAACGCGTCCCGCAGTTCGGCCCAGAAATCCGACTGGGTGCGGGTATCCATCTCGCTGCCGGACACGGCTTCTATCTGGCGCTGGCCGGCATTACTACTACTGGCGCCGCTGCTCCCCGCGCCACTGCTTCTGTTATTGCGATTACCCGCGGCGCTCACCTGCCCGGAGCTGACCCGCACCCGCGACCGCCCCTTGCGTTGCACGTTGAGGTAGTCCACCTTGAAAATTTTCGAGCGCAGCGCCGTGGTAAGGATTTCGTAGCCGCCGGCATTGCGGCGGTATTCGTAGCCGTACACCTCATGCACCGTCGCCATCACCTCATCGAGAGTGACATTCTTCAGGCTCAGGCTGATGCGCCCCTCCATGTCCGGTGGCGTGACCATGTTGTAGGGCGTGTCCTTCACCAGACTCATAAAAAAGGTGCGCGCCAACACGCGATCAACGGTGATATCAAAGCGACGTTGCACGGGCTCCTGCCCCAACCCGGACAACTGCACATTCAGCGGCGGCAGCAGAGCGGCGGAAACGGCCGCCGGAGGCTGCGCCCGGACAGTCTCCAGGGCGGCATTTTGCGCCTGGCTATCGGCCAACGACTGGCCGATCTCCTCGCCCACCGCCCCGGTGCGCGGCGGGTTATTCGCACAGGCGCCCAGCACCAGCACAGCGACCAGTACAGCGACACGATTCAAGATGGTTCGTTGCTTCTGTTTCATGATTTTCCACTCCCGCTCCGGGATGGCTGTTTGATGTTCTTTTTCAGCAATACCAGGGTGATATCGCGGCCGTTATGACGCAGACGCACCGCCATCGGCAGGATCTCCACCACCCGCGCGCCATTGATTTTTTCGCCCACGCCAACCACCCGGTCATTGATCACCGCCGCACGGCGCTGCACCGAAACCAGGGTCGAATTGAGCGTCCAGCGTATCGGCTTGTGCACGGCCTTGTGGGCCGTGTTGGGCTGTTGTGCCACTGGCGGTCGGGTGGGATCGTCCAGTGGCGCTGCCGGCACCACACCCGATATCAACAGACTGGCCAAGGCCAGCGCCACGATTGATCCTGTCTGGATGCCATTCGTATCAGACACCAATCCAGCCCTCCTCAAGACTCAGGGTGTGAATGGTGATACTCACCCGGGCGCGTGGATAATCCTCCACGCGGTAGTCCAGTTGGTCCCAGTAAAAGTGCCAGGGCATGGATTCCAGCACCTGTAGATATTGCAGCGTGGCGAAGTAGTCGCCCTCGAAGATCACCTGCATGCCGTGTTTGTAGATGCCCGGCTGCTCATATTTCTCCGCTGCAACCGCTTGCTCATTCTCATTTTTGGAGAGCGGAAACAGCGGCTGCACTCCCAGACTCTCCAGCTTCAGCAGGGTCAGCTTGCCATCGACGCCGAACATATCGCGCAGCACCCCGGCCATCTGTTGCGGACGGATAAATTCCACCGTCAGCGCCGCCTGCTGGCTGGCCAGTCCACGCAGGGCCTCGCGCAGTTCGACAATGCGCTGGCGATGCACTTCGCTGTCACCGAGACTGACGGTCAGTGTCTGCAACTGCGTGTCCACCACCACCATGCGTTCATTGAGCTGATACATCTGCCCCACTCGCTGTTTCTGCCGCACATGCTCCGGACTCATCAGCACCGCATCCCAGAGCATGTACATCACCACCAGTATCGCCAGCAATACCAGCGCCCGCTCGCGCAGGCTGAGGGCATCGAAGCGTTCCGCCAATTGCTGGATGCGTGCCTTCATGGACGATCCTCCACGGACTCCGGCGGCGGCTCACTGCCGGTGTAAAGAATGAAATCCACCTGTCGGGTGGCGGCGCTTTCGCGTTCAATCCGCAACAGGCCGAAGTGAGTGCCAGCCAGCGTGGCCTCCTCCGTCAGGCGCTGCAAAAAAGACGGCACCAGCGCCGGTTTCAACGCACTACCACGGATCACTAGCCCCTCACCCCCGGCCTGCACCACGAAGCCGGTTAACCAGACGCCCTTCGGCGCCTGCCGTGCAAAGCTCTCCATGTAGCCGGAAACACCGTGGGTGTAGGTATCACGCACCCGGGTCAGGTCATCCACCACCCGCCGGCGCGCCGCCATCTCCTGCTCCAGCCGCGCCAGCTCCTGGGCAGCGCTGGTGTCGGTGTTGCGCTGCGCCAGACGTGTTGCCAGCTCCTCGACCTGCGCCACGCGCCGATCCAACTGTCCCTGCAACTGGGCCAGATCCGCCTGCATCTGTGCGCTCTGGCGCACACCGTAGCCAACCATCGACATCAACAACACAAACACCACCGCGCAGGCCTGCAACAGCACGCGAAAGGACAGCAGCTTGCGCTCCTTGCGGAACATGGGCTGAAACAGATTGACTTGTTGGTTGATCACGCCGTTTTCGATTCAACATTCCACGGTGATACCGCCGGGAACCTTGCCTCAAGCTGAGTCAAGAAACCGGCGGCAATACGCTAACGTGTTGAGGCAGAGCAATATTCATGCCGCACAGGATTAGCGGCAGGGTGAGAGAGAGTCTTAAGTTGGCGGGCTTTAAAAATAGCTAACGCGGGTGGGCTAGTCTTACGGACTGAAAGTCCGCATACGGGCCGGTTCGTTTTTTAAACCCACGCCTGCCGGTATTCCCAGGCATCCCTGTAGGATGTGGTGAGCGGTAGCGAACCGCATCGTTTGTGTTATCAAGCTTTGGGTGCGGGAATTGTGTCACCACTCTCGATCGATGCGGTTCGTGGAACTCACTGCATCCTACAGTGACAACCGAAACAACTTACCTTCAACAACCCGGACAACAAGCAACACAGATAAAGTCTGAGCGCCTGAAGGCGGTGGTTTTAACCTTAAAACGAGACGAATAAAAAAGCCCCGCTCTCGGCAAATACTCCGAGAGCGGGGCTTTTTCGGTGCTGCTTACGCGTTCAGCAGCTGTAGTACATATCGAACTCGACCGGAGACGTGGTCATGCGCAGGCGGGTGATTTCTTCCATTTTCAGTTCGATGTAGGCGTCGATCATGTCGTTGGTGAAGACGTCGCCGGCGGTCAGATAGGCGCGATCGGCGCTTAGGCATTCCAGGGCCTGATCGAAGGAATGGCACACGGTGGGAATCTGTGCCGCTTCTTCGGCGGGCAGGTCATACAGATCCTTGTCCATGGCTTCGCCCGGATGGGTCTTGTTCTGGATACCGTCCAGGCCGGCCATCATCATGGCGGCGAAGGCCAGATAAGGGTTGGCGGTGGGATCCGGGAAACGCAGTTCGATGCGGCGACCCTTGGGACTGCTGACGAAGGGGATGCGGATGGAGGCTGAGCGGTTGCGCGCGGAGTAGGCCAGCATCACCGGGGCTTCAAAGCCGGGCACCAGGCGCTTGTAGCTGTTGGTGGAGGCGTTGGTGAAGGCATTCAATGAACGGGCATGCTTGATGATGCCGCCGATGTAATACAGGGCGGTCTCGCTGAGGCCGCCGTACTCATTGCCGGCAAAGATATTTTCACCGCCCTTGGCCAGCGACATGTGCACATGCATGCCGGAACCGTTGTCGCCCACCAGCGGCTTGGGCATGAAGGTGGCGGTCTTGCCGTAGGCGTGGGCCACATTGTGCACGCAGTATTTGAGGATCTGGTTCATGTCGGCACGCTTCACCAGGGTGTCGAACACGGTGCCGATTTCGCACTGGCCGGCGGTGGCGACTTCGTGATGATGGACTTCGACTTTCACACCCATGTCTTCCATGGCCAGGCACATGGCGGCGCGGATGTCGTGCAGGGAGTCGACCGGCGGTACGGGGAAGTAACCGCCTTTGACGCCGGGGCGATGGCCCATGTTGCCGTCTTCGTAGACTTTCTCGGAGTTCCACTCGGACTCCTCGGAATCGATCTTATAGAAGGAACCGGCCATGTTGGAGCCCCAGCGTACGTCGTCAAGGATGAAAAATTCGGGCTCGGGACCGAAGTAAGCGGTGTCGGCAATGCCGGTGCTTTTCAGATAGGCCTCGGCGCGGCTGGCGACAGAGCGGGGATCGCGTTCGTAACCCTGGCCGGTGGAAGGCTCGACGATGTCGCAACGCAGAATCAGCTGGGCTTCATCAGCGAACAGATCCAGTACCGCCGTCGAGGTGTCCGGCATCAGGATCATGTCGGATTCGTTGATCCCCTTCCAGCCGGCGATGGAGGAGCCGTCGAACATCTTACCTTCGGTGAAGACGTCTTCGTCGACGGTGTGGGCGGGAACCGAGACGTGCTGTTCCTTGCCGAGCGTGTCAGTAAAGCGGAAATCGACAAACTTCACATCATTTTCTTTAATGGTATTCAGAACGTCTTGAGCAGACATTACGTGCCCTCCAGTGTTTGTCAGTAAGGTTTCAGTGTGT
>DRKN01000123.1 GCA_011051755.1 Gammaproteobacteria bacterium | reverse complement strand
CTGCACCTGTTTCACAGCCGCTACGCGCTGACCGACCGGCTGCGCATCGAGCAGGAGATGCTGGCCCGTTTCGGCAAGGACTCCACACCGGAGCAACGCCGGGGACAGGTGCTCATCGCCACCCAGGTGGTCGAACAATCGCTGGACCTCGATTTCGACCGCATGATCTCCGACCTCGCCCCCATAGACCTGCTGATCCAGCGCGCCGGCAGGCTGCATCGTCACCAACGGGGCGAACGGGGAACACCGGTGCTCGACGTGTTCACGCCGGTACCCACCGAGGAGCCGCAAGCCGACTGGTACAAGGCGCTGTTTCCAAAAGCGCACTACGTCTATCCCGACACCCTGGTGCTCTGGCGCACGGCCAAACTGTTGGCCGAATTGGCCGAAAAAGGCGGCTGGAAAATGCCCAAAGATGCCCGCGATCTGCTGGAGCCGGTCTATGACGATGTCGGACCGGTTCCGGCAGGGTTGGAAGACATGAAACTGGAAGTTGAGGGCAATATTTCCGGTGAGCGCGGTCATGGCAAGGCAAGCAGCTTGTCTTTCGAATTGGGCTATCGACATGGTTATGGCCAGCCGTGGGATGAAGAAGCCCGCGTCGCCACCCGACTCGGGGACGAAACTCAGACGATTTACCTGGCCCGCTGGAAAGACAATCAACTCACGCCATGGTCGGATGAAAACCACCACCCTTGGGATCTGTCCAGCCTGCGGGTCAACGCCAAACAGTTGCAGGCAATAACGCCAGTGGATGATCCAACGCTGCGACGGGCGCTGGAGAATCTGCGGGAAAGCGAACGGCTGTTCGATGAGTACAGTGTGATCCTGCCACTTGAGGAGAAAGAAGGAACCTGGCGCGCTCAGGCGCTTGCGGAGTCGGGGCAGCGTATTACCCTGAAATATTCCGAAGATACCGGTTTCGAGAAAAGAGGGGCAACATGAGTCGCCCCTCCTGGAGCCCCACAAATGCGGGGAGCGGTTTCCGCAAACCGTGTATACCGGTTCATCCCCACAATCGTGGGGAACACAAGAGCATGATAAAAGAACCGCGCTTGATTGTCATACCGTATATACCTTATTATCTGTTCCTTCATGGTATATCGGGAATTAGCGATGCGCAATATTTTTCTGCGATTCATGCTTCGGCTGGGTCGTTGGTTTCATATCGAATTCGATTACAAATCCTCCGGAGATCACGCGGATGAACCTGTTAAAACTGAAATGGATTAATGTCTCCCTGCGGGACGGGACTCACGGGGCTGCCTCAGTCTCCGACTTGGGGCGCGAGGATATTGTTGATATCGCCGCCCCCCGCTCCGATTTTCGCGGCGCCCTCTACCAGTTTCTGATCGGCCTGCTGCAGACTGCCTTCGCGCCGGAAAGCCTCAAGGAATGGCGGCAGCGGTGGCGAGAACCGCCCGACGCCAAAACCCTGGACCAAGCCTTCGCCCCCTACGAACGGGCCTTTGAAATCTTCTCTGCCATCGGCGAACCGGCCTTCATGCAGGATCTGACGCTAGACGGGGGCGAGGAGAAAGAAATTGCCGCGCTGTTCATCGAAGCACCCGGCGGCAAGACGCTGCGCGACAACCAGGATCATTTCATCAAGCGTGGCGGCATCGAGAAACTCTCGCCGGAGATGGCCGCCCTCGCGCTGTTTACTCTGCAGATCAATGCGCCATCCGGAGGCGTGGGTCACCGCGTATCGGTGCGCGGCGGCGGACCATTGACGACCCTGGTGCTGCCACCGGAGAACAGCAACGGCGATTGCCTGTGGCGGCGTCTGTGGCTCAATGTACTGACGCGGGATGAACTGCTGCAACTCCCCGGTGACCACGAAAATGATGCCATTGGAAAAATCTTCCCGTGGATGGCGCCGGCCCGCACCAGCGAAAAGAAGGGCATGGAAACCTACCCGGAACACACCCATCCCTTGCAGGTGTACTGGTCCATGCCCCGGCGCATGCGCCTGCGACCATCGGATCATGAAGGACGCTGCGACCTTACCGGTGAACCCGCTTCCTGCCTGGTGGATCACTACATCACCAAGAACTACGGCATCAACTACGCGGGTCACTGGCAGCACCCCTTGACCCCTTATGTTCTCGAAACAGACAAGGAGCCGCTTTCCATCAAGGCACAACCCGGTGGGCTGGGCTATCGCCATTGGCTGGGGCTGGCGGTCACCGCGCAACAGGGCAAGTTCACCCGAGTTCCGGCGCTGGTGGTGCGCTGTTACGGTGATCGGCTAAACCGCATGTCGGAACTCGATTTCAAGCCCCGTCTGTGGGCCTTCGGCTATGACATGGACAACATGAAGGCGCGTTGCTGGTACGAAGCCGAAATGCCGCTGTTCAATCTCGATCAGGAAGCGCGTGTGGAAATAGCCGACATTGCACAAAGAATGATCGAAGCCGCCACCGATGCGCTCAAGACTCTCAAGTCCGCGTTGAAAAGCGCCTGGTTTGCTCGCCCGAAGGACGCAAAGGGCGACATGTCCTTTATCGACGCCAATTTCTGGTCGGCCACCGAGGCGCATTTCTACCGCTTGTTACAGCAACTGGTCGAACGACTCGATGACGAAGACGCCATCGACACGCTGTTGAAAGCGTGGGCCGGCACCCTGAAAGACGAAGCCCGTAAACTGTTCGATCAATACGCCCTGTCCAGCCTGAACGAAGATGGCGATCTCAAGCGCGTCGTCAAGGCGCGTGACGGCAAGGGCGGACTCAATCACCATCTCAATGGCAGCCGCGTGCTGAAAAACCTGGCGGCCTGACTGGAGTAGCTTATGCGTTTATTTATCCTGAAAGACGAAGAGCAGCGGGCCATTCGCGAATGGCACAGCGAACTGCATGACAATAATCACCGTGGCGACCGCGCTCGCCTTCGCCGCTGCGACAAGCTCGATGCGGTGATGCTGGAACCGGCCTATTTTCGGCTGTGCCAGAAAACCAAGCGTGACGCGGAAGGACTGGCGCTTATCGCCGGCCTGTTGGCTTGGGTGGAGAATCCAACCG
>DRKN01000122.1 GCA_011051755.1 Gammaproteobacteria bacterium | reverse complement strand
TGAGAATGTATGACTGACAATGTGATATTTACCGTACAACCTGGTGGCCACCTTGCCGGCGAGGCGCGCGTGCCCGGTGACAAGTCCATCTCCCACCGCTCCATCATGCTGGCTTCACTGGCCGAGGGCGTGACCGAGGTCAGCGGTTTCCTCGAAGGTGAAGACAGCCTCGCCACCCTGCAGGCCTTTCGCGACATGGGTGTACGCATCGACGGCCCTGAAAATGGCCGGGTGACCATTCACGGCGTTGGCCTGCACGGCCTCAAGCCGCCGGCCGGGCCGCTGTACGTCGGTAATTCCGGTACCTCCATGCGCCTGCTGGCCGGATTGCTGTCAGGGCAAGGCTTCGATGCGCACCTGACCGGCGACGCCTCACTGTCCGGTCGCCCCATGCGCCGTGTCACCGACCCGCTGGCGTTGATGGGGGCGGTGATCGGTACCGCCGAAAACGGTACCGCGCCACTGGATATCTGTGGCGATCAGCCGCTCCACGGTATTGATTTCGAGATGCCAGTGGCCAGCGCGCAGGTCAAATCGGCCCTGTTGTTGGCCGGGTTGTACGCCAAGGGACGCACCTGTGTCACCGAGCCGGCGCCTACCCGCGATCACACCGAGCGCATGCTGGCCGGCTTCGGCTATCCGCTCGAGCGCGATGGCGCCACCGCCTGCGTGACGGGCGGCGGCAAGCTGACGGCGACCCCGGTGGAGGTGCCGGCGGACATTTCTTCCGCGGCTTTCTTCATGGTCGGCGCCAGTATCAGCGAGGGATCGGATCTTACCCTGCGCCATGTGGGTATCAACCCCACACGTATTGGTGTGATCAATATCCTGCGCGCCATGGGCGGTGATCTGACCCTGAGCAATGAACGGGAAGTGGGTGGTGAGCCGGTGGCCGATATCCGCGTGCGTGCGGCGAAATTGAAGGGTATCCGTATCGACGAGGCACAGGTGCCGCTGGCCATCGATGAGTTCCCGGCCCTGTTCGTGGCCGCTGCCTGTGCCGAAGGTGAGACGGTGCTCACCGGCGCGAGTGAACTGAGAGTGAAGGAGAGCGACCGTATTCAGGTAATGGCCGACGGTTTGCAAGCCCTTGGCGTGGATGCCCGGCCTAGCGAGGATGGCATTGTTATCCAGGGGCGCGCTCGCGAGGAGGAACCCATTGGCAGTGGCCGGGTCTCTAGTCATGGCGACCACCGCATCGCCATGGCTTTCGCCATGGCCGCGTTGCGCGCCGGCGGGCCCATTGTCATCGACGACTGCGCCAACGTGAATACCTCGTTCCCGGACTTCGTTGGCCTGGCGAGGCAGTGCGGGCTGGATATCAGGGCTGAGGACTAGGGCCAAAAACGCACTCATCGCGCGTCTTTCTGGATCAACTATGAACACAAAAACGACCACTACCGTGCCAGTGATCACCATCGATGGTCCTACCGCCTCCGGCAAGGGCACCATCACCCGCCTGCTGGCGCAACGGCTTGGCTGGCGCATCCTCGACAGCGGCGCCCTGTACCGTCTGGTGGCGCTGGCGGCGCATAAGCACAGCATCCCCCTGGACGACGCCGAGAGCCTGCAGCCGCTGGCGGCCCATCTGGACGTGGAATTCGCCATCGATGAAGACTCCGGCGAAATCGTTACGCTGTTGGAAGGGGAAGATGTGACTCAGGATCTGCGCAGCGAGACCTGCGGCAATGATGCCTCGCGGGTGGCGCAGATAGCGAGGGTGCGTGAGGCCCTGCTGGCGCGTCAGCGGGCTTTCTGCGAGACGCCCGGACTGGTGGCCGATGGGCGTGATATGGGCACGGTGGTCTTTCCGGACGCCGTACTCAAGATATTCCTCACCGCGAGTGCCGAAGAACGCGCCTGCAGACGCTATAACCAGTTGAAAGACAAGGGTTTGGGTGTTACCATGCGCGGTCTTTTAGACGAAATTGCCGAGCGCGATGCGCGTGATCGCGGGCGGGCGGCCTCGCCGTTGGTGGCCGCCGAGGATGCGATTCAGCTGGATACGTCCGAACTCACCATCGACGAAGTCGTGGATCGTTTGTGGTCGCTTTGTCAGGTGCGCTTGAACTAGGTGGTTGTCGGATATTTCATATCTTGTCTGAAGAAGGCGCAGTAACTGCAAGTCGTGGTTCTGCGTTTTGCTGTTTTTTGACAGTAAAGACAGTGGTAGCAAACAGGCAGTCCCGCATGTGTGGGTAACTGCAAAAAGGTGCCTGCTCCGGTGGGCGTAAATTCACTTACAATTACCATCTTTTTCACGTTAGCCTGGTTTTGATGAAGGCGCGTTTGGATGGTTTGCACAAACTGTCGTTCCCGACTCCGTAGTTTGGAACGTCAAGGATAGAAAAGCGATGAGCGAAAGCTTTGCCGAATTATTTGAAGAAAGTCTCTCCCGTACCGAGATGCGCCCTGGTGCCATTCTGACCGGTACCGTGGTCGATGTGACCCCCGATTTCGTGGTGGTCAATGCCGGCCTGAAGTCGGAAGGCATCATTCCTGTTGATGAGTTCCGCAATCACGAGGGAGAGATCGAAGTAAAGCCAGGCGACGATATCGAAGTTGCCCTGGAATACGTTGAAGACGGTTTTGGCGAAACCCGTCTGTCCCGTGAAAAGGCCCTGCGCGCCCGTTCCTGGCGTGTGCTGGAAGCCGCTTTCGACGCTGGCGAGACCGTTACCGGTATCATCAACGGCAAGGTGAAGGGTGGTTTTACGGTGGAGCTGAACGAGATCCGTGCATTCCTGCCCGGTTCCCTGGTCGATGTCCGCCCTGTGCGCGACACCACCTACCTGGAAGGCAAGGAGCTGGAATTCAAGGTCATCAAACTCGACCAGAAGCGCAACAACGTGGTTGTATCGCGCCGCGCCGTGGTGGAGGCCGAGTCCTCCGAAGAGCGTGAAGCGCTGATCGCCAGTCTGCAGGAAGGCCAGACCCTCAAGGGTATCGTCAAGAACCTCACCGACTACGGCGCATTCATCGACCTGGGTGGCATCGACGGCCTGCTGCATATTACCGATATGTCCTGGAAGCGCATCAAGCATCCGAGTGAGATCGTGGAAGTGGGTGACGAGATCGACGTCAAGGTGCTCAAATTCGACCGCGAGCGCACCCGCGTTTCCCTCGGCCTGAAGCAGATGGGCGAGGATCCCTGGGAAGACATCGCACGCCGCTACCCGGTCAGCTCACGTCTGTTCGGCAAGGTCACCAACCTCACCGACTACGGCTGCTTTGTGGAAATCGAGGAAGGCGTCGAAGGTCTGGTGCACGTGTCCGAAATGGATTGGACCAACAAAAATGTGGCCCCCAATAAAATCGTCCAGGTTGGCGATGAAGTGGAAGTCACCGTCCTCGATATCGACCCCGAGCGTCGCCGCATCTCCCTGGGTATGAAGCAGTGCAAGCCCAATCCGTGGGACGAGTTCTCCGCCATGCACAACAAGGGTGACAAGATCATCGGTACCATCAAGTCGATCACCGACTTCGGCATCTTCATCGGTCTGGATGGTGGCATCGATGGCTTGGTGCACATGTCCGACATCTCCTGGAACATGACCGACGAAGAGGCGATTCGCAACTTCAAGAAGGGCGATGAACTGGAGACCACCGTGCTGGCGATTGACCCTGAACGTGAGCGTATTTCGCTGGGCGTCAAGCAGCTGGAACAGGATCCCTTCAGCAACTATCTGGCCGATCATCCCAAGGGCACTATCGTCAAGGGTACGATTACCGAAGTGGACGTCAAGGGCGCCGTGATTCAGCTGGCCGAAGGCATCGAAGGTTATCTGCGGGCCTCCGAGCTTGCACGTGACCGTGTCGAAGATGCACGTACCCTGCTGAAGGAAGGCGAAGAGATCGAAGCCAAGTTCATCGGTGTCGATCGCAAGAACCGTACCCTGAATCTATCCATCAAGGCCAAGGATGATGCCGACGAAGTCGCGGCGGTTCAGGATTACAGCCGTAACCAGCCCAGCGTGGGCGCAACCACACTGGGTGATCTGTTGAAGGAACAGATGGAAAGCAATAAATCGTAACTACCGACAGTCAGCGAGAAGCTGTATATTCAGCTTCTCGCTGACTGATCATTGGACAGACTGTTGAAAATCATTGTTTTTCGGTAGAATGAAAGCCGGCAAGTCTTTGATTTTCAATAGCCCGCCAAAACCTGCCAAGGATCTCGAGAAAAAGTATTTTGGGTATGGGTAACGCGAAGGAGGGCTGAATAGATGACAAAATCGGAATTGATTGAACGAATTGCAAGTAAGCAGCCCCATTTGCCGTATAAAGACGTCGAGCTTTCAGTAAAGACGTTGATCGAGCAGATGGCACAAAACTTGTCGACAGGGCAGCGGATTGAGATCCGTGGCTTTGGCAGTTTTTCACTGCATTTTCGGCCACCACGCATTGGACGGAATCCGAAGACGGGTGAAGCGGTTGCCCTGTCGGGCAAGTATGTACCGCATTTCAAACCCGGCAAAGAATTGCGCGAGCGAGTGAATGGTAATAACGGCAGTAACGGCCAGTAGTCTCCGACTGTGCGTAATTTGCACAAGTCGCGAATAGAGAAAACGGTATCCGCATAAGGCTGATGCCGTTTTTTTTTGCCCGAAATGACGATCCTGATCTCAGGTGGTATTGCTCCTAATGGTTTGAATAATGAATGGGTGTAACTGATATGAAACGAATCATTTTTCTGGTGGTATTCTTGTTTGTCCTGGTTATTGGCCTCAGTTTTGCGCTGATGAATGCCGAGGCGGTCATGCTCAGTTACTATTTTGGCACTATTTCAGCGCCGTTATCGATTGTTGTTGTGGTTTCCCTTGCTGCCGGAGCCTTACTCGGTGTATTGGCATGCATGGGCATGGCGCTGGGGCTGAAGCAGGAGGTTGTCCGTTTGCGCCGCAGTGTCAAAGTCACGGAAAAAGAGGTGGAGAATCTTCGTTCACTACCATTAAAGGATAAGCATTGAGTCTGGCGCTGACACTGTTGTTTTTGCTTCTGCCGGTGGCATTTTTGTCCGGTTGGTGGATGGGGAGGCGCAATAGGCGACGATCAAAAATACACAATGAAGAGTTCTCTTCGGGCTATTTCAAGGGCCTGAATTATTTGCTCAATGAGCAGCAGGATAAAGCCATCGACGTCTTTGTGCAGATGTTGGAGGTCGACAGCGAGACGGTGGAAACCCATCTTGCGCTGGGAAATCTTTTTCGCCGTCGGGGCGAGGGGGATCGTGCCATCCGTATACACCAGAATCTTATTGCCCGCCCGACGCTGAGCAAAGATCAGCGCGCACGGGCATTGTTGGAGCTGGGGCAGGATTATCTGCGTGCAGGCATGCTGGGGCGGGCGGAGTCGCTGTTTCTGGAACTTATGGAGCAGGGTCTGTATCAGCGTGAAGCGCTGGAAAGATTGCTGGATATTTACCAGCAGGAAAAAGAGTGGAGCAGGGCGATTGATGCGGCAAAGCGTATCGAGCGCAGTGGTGGTCAACGGATGGGTATCCTGATTGCTCACTTTTATTGCGAGCAGACGGAGGCGTGGCGGCAGAAAGGCGATATAAAATCGGCGCTGAAATGCCTCAAGCAGGCCTTGGTTTCCCATAAAAATTCTGTTCGTGCCAGTTTGCTGAAAGCGGAAATTGAACAACAGATGGGACGTCACAAACTGGCGATAAAGACACTCAGTCAAGTGGCACAGCAGGATGCAGATTTTATTCCTGAGGCCGTACCGCTTCTAGTGCAAAGCTATAACGCACTGAGGCAAAAGCATAAGGCAGAGCGCTATCTACGCGAACTCCTGGAAAAACATGGCGGTATAACCCCCTTGCTGGCGGTTGTGGATTTGGTGCGGGAAGGGCAGGGTGAGCAGGATGCAGCCGGACTCGTTATCCAGTACCTGCGTAAACGACCGTCGGTCAGGGGGCTGGATAAGCTGATTGAGTTGCAGTTGGAAAGTGGCCAGGGCGAGCGACATGAAAACCTCCTTATTCTGAAGGAACTCGCGGATAAGCTGTTACAGGAAAAGACACCTTATCGTTGTCGTAACTGTGGTTTCGGGTCAAAGGCCTTGTGCTGGCAGTGTCCGGGTTGTAAGCAGTGGAGTACTGTCCGCCCGGTTCAGGGTGTGTCGGGTGAATAGGTTCGATGTGCGTCTTTGTGAATGTTTGCTGGGAATCGATGAATGGCTGAAATGACAGACCCGCGGGTCATCGTGGCCCTGGATTTTGCTGACGCGGTACAGGCGCTGGCCCTGATAGAGCATCTGGATCCCGCGCACTGCCGTTTAAAGGTTGGCAAGGAGTTGTTTACCCGCAGTGGACCGGTGTTGGTTGAGACGTTGCAGGAAAAGGGTTTTGAGGTTTTTCTCGATCTCAAGTTTCACGATATTCCCAATACTGTCGCCAAGGCGTGCAGGGCGGCGGCCGATCTTGGCGTGTGGATGGTCAATGTGCACGCAATGGGCGGGCGACAAATGATGGAGGCCGCGCGGGAGGCGGTTGCGTCAGCGTCACACCGGCCCCGACTGATTGCCGTGACGGTGTTGACCAGTATGGGAGCGGCCGATCTGGCTGGTATTGGTTTGCAGGGGAGTCCGGAAGACAATGTACGGCGTCTGGCCGGGCTCGCGGAATTGGCTGGGCTGGATGGGGTGGTCTGTTCACCTCGGGAAGTGGCTATGCTGCGCAACACGATGGGTGGGAATTTTCAGCTGGTGACACCCGGTGTGCGGCCAGCCGGTGCGGCGCTCAATGATCAGACACGGGTGGCAACGCCTGAGGAGGCAATCCGCGCAGGTGCCAGTTATCTCGTTATCGGACGCCCCATTACACAGGCCGATGATCCACTGGTGGCACTCAGGGCCATCAACGAGGGAATATTACCGCTGTTTCCGCATTGATTTCGCCGGCCGGCCTGTCTTAGGATTGTCTCCGCAGTATCTCTAATGGAACTATCTGAAAGGAGTCAGAATATGTGTAAAGTCACGCAAATAGCCGTTGTCCTGTTGTTTCTCCTCACTTCCTGGGCTGCTTTCGCCGAGCCGCTGAATATCAATGCAGCGGATGCTTCGACGATTGCACAGGTCATGGATGGTGTCGGCCAAACCAAGGCTGAAGCCATTGTTGCCTATCGGAAGACACATGGTGATTTCAAGAACATTGAAGACCTGGCCAAGGTTAAGGGTATTGGCAAAAAGACCGTGGAGAAAAACCAATCAAAGCTGATGATCGGGCATTCGGGTAAATAACGGCTGATTACCGGAAAAAGTGCTGCCCGGGAACGTCAAATAGGCGATCCTGGGCAGCGTTTTCTTATTTTGCATTATCACCTTGAAAGAGTACTACCCCTGCCTTCTACCGCACGAGGTTGCCGAGTGCTACAATCAGATGCTTTATTCATCAGGCCTCATCGGTGAATGGTACTGACTGACAGCCTGATGCCACTGTCATCCCGGCGCAGGCCGGGATCCAGCGCTCACCCCTGAACCCTCGGATTCAGGTTACAGTAAGCGCTTTCGTTTGCAATGTACCCTGCCGCCTGAATGGTCTTATTTCTGTCAATGCTTTTGAACCTAAGCCGTTAAACACCATGAAAATATTGCCTGTCATCCTGTCTGGCGGATCGGGAAGCCGCCTCTGGCCCCTGTCCCGGGAACAGTATCCTAAACAATTGATCGCCTTTAACGGTAAAGGCAGCCTGCTGCAGGAAACGGTTCTCAGGCTTGATGGTTTAAGCGCCGACCTTGCGGCCCCGATGCTGGTCTGTAATGAAAACCACCGGTTTCTGGTGGCGGAACAACTCCTGGAAATCGACCATGAAGCCTCGGCGATCCTGCTTGAACCCGTGGGACGAAATACGGCGCCGGCGCTGACCATTGCGGCGATGCACCGCCTGCAAGGCGACGGTGATGCCATTCTGCTGGTGATGCCGGCCGATCATGTTGTGCGTCTGAACGGGCCTTTTCATGCGGCCATCAATGAGGCCATCAGCCTTGCCGAGTCCGGTGCGCTGGTGACCTTCGGCATCGTGCCTACGCACGGCGAAACGGGCTATGGCTATATTCGCAAGGGACAGTCACTCGACAAGCATGGAAATACGGCAGAGATTGCCGAATTTGTCGAAAAACCGGACAAGCCGACAGCGGAAGGCTATGTCGCTTCCGGTGATTTTTTGTGGAATAGCGGGATGTTTGTCATGAAGGCATCGGTCTGGCTGAAACAGATCGGGATTTTCCAGCCGGCAATGGCTGACGCCTGCCGCAAGGCGCTCCAGGCCAAGGTGCAGGATCTTGATTTTTGCCGTCTGGATCATGCTGCTTTCGAGGCCTGTCCCAGTGAGTCCATTGACTATGCGGTCATGGAAAAACTGGGTGCAAATGGCGGCGAGGCACAGGGTATCGTCGTGTCGTTGGATGCCGGTTGGACTGATCTCGGGGCCTGGCCCGCCATCTGGGAGGTCTGCGAGCGTGATGAATGCGGGAATATGACCAAGGGCGATGTGCTGACCCATGATACCCGGAATACGCTCATTCATGCGGAGCACCGCTTGGTCGCCAGCGTCGGGCTTGATGATTTGCTGGTGGTTGAAACGGCCGACGCCGTGCTGGTGGCGAGCAAATCACATGCGCAGGATGTCAAAAAAATCGTCGAGCAGCTGAAGTTGGATGGCCGATCTGAAAGTCTGGTACATCGGCAGGTGTATCGTCCGTGGGGTTCCTATGAAGGCGTCGATGTCGGGGAGCGCTTTCAGGTGAAACGCATTGCCGTCAAGCCGGGTGCGGCCCTGTCCCTGCAAATGCACCATCATCGCGCGGAACACTGGATCGTCGTCAAGGGGACGGCGCGCGTGACCTGCGGTGACAAAACTTTTCTGTTGACCGAAAATCAGTCCACCTATATCCCTATTGGTGAAAAACACCGGCTGGAGAACCCGGGGACGGTCTTATTGGAACTCATCGAAGTGCAATCCGGCAGCTATCTGGGCGAAGACGACATCGTGCGTTTCGAAGATCAGTACGGACGTAGTGAGTGAAAGCACAGTATTAATTAATGATTGCCGGGGACAGGTTGTCCAGATAGAATCTGGCCGGCTTGTGCGCCTGTATTTACTAAAATCAAAGGAAGATCATGGCAAATTCACATCTTTTTACCTCCGAGTCTGTGTCTGAGGGACACCCGGACAAGGTTGCAGACCAGATTTCCGATGCCATTCTGGACGCTATTTTTGAACAGGATCCCGTTGCCCGTGTGGCCTGCGAAACCCTGGTCAATACCGGCATGGTGGTGATCGCCGGTGAAATCACCACCGAGGCCTGGGTTGATATGCAGGACGTGGTGCGCAAGACCGTCAGGCGTATCGGCTATAACAGCTCGGAGATGGGCTTTGACTGGGAATCCTGCGCGGTACTCACCTCCATCGACAAGCAGTCGGCGGATATTGCCATGGGCGTCGATGAAAGTGAGGATCATGAACAGGGCGCCGGGGATCAAGGGCTGATGTTCGGCTATGCCAGTAATGAGACGGACGTTCTCATGCCAGCGCCGATCACCTACGCCCACCGGCTGGTTCAGCGTCAGGCGGAGGTGCGAAAAAACGGCACGCTGCCCTGGCTGCGTCCGGACGCCAAGAGCCAGGTGACTTTTCGCTACGAAGACAATAAGCCGGTCGGCATCGAGGCGGTAGTGCTCTCTACCCAGCATACGCCCGACATCACGACCGAGGCGCTGCGTGAGGCGGTGATGGACGAGATCATCCTGCCCGTGCTGCCCAAGGGGTGGCTCAATGGCGATACCCAATTTCACATCAATCCGACCGGGCGTTTTGTGATCGGAGGCCCCGTCGGCGATTGTGGTCTGACCGGGCGTAAGATTATCGTTGATACTTACGGAGGCATGGCCCGTCATGGTGGCGGCGCCTTCTCCGGCAAGGATCCTTCCAAGGTGGATCGTTCCGCCGCCTACGCCAGTCGCTATGTGGCGAAAAATATCGTCGCCGCGGGGCTGGCGGATCGTTGTGAGATTCAGGTTTCCTACGCCATTGGCGTGGCCGAGCCCACCTCCATCAGTGTGGAGACCTTCGGCACCGGCAAACTGGCCGAAAGCCGCATCGTTGAACTGGTACGCGAGCATTTTGACCTGCGTCCGCGCGGTCTGGTGGCGATGCTCGATCTGCTGCGCCCCATCTACGGCCCGACCGCCGCCTACGGCCACTTCGGCCGCGAGGATGAAGGCTTTCCCTGGGAGAAGACCGACAAGGCTGATGTCCTGCGGGATGCTGCCGGGGTATAAAAAAGTGCGTAGGTTGGGGTGAGGAACGAACCCCAACCTACGGGCTGCACGCCTTTTTTTTACGCATGGCCTAAGGAGCGCTGCAGCGGGACATCCGCCAGGCTTAGGTCAATGCAAACCTTTGTTTCAACGGCGCTCATTCAAACTTCGATATAGAAGCCTCTATATAGTGGAAAGGAGAATGACCATGAACGCTGTAACCGATACGACTTTTACCGACTACAAGGTTGCCGACATCAGTCTGGCGGAATGGGGCCGCAAAGAGATCGCCATTGCCGAAACCGAAATGCCGGGTCTGATGGCCTTGCGCGAAGAATTCGGCAAGGATCAGCCCCTCAAGGGCGCCCGCATCATGGGCAGCTTGCACATGACCATCCAGACGGCCGTACTCATCGAGACCCTGGTGGCGCTGGGCGCCGAGGTGCGTTGGGTATCCTGCAATATTTTCTCCACCCAGGATCATGCCGCCGCTGCCATTGCCGCTGACGGCATTCCCGTGTTTGCCTGGAAGGGCGAGAGCATCGAAGAATACTGGTGGTGTACCGAACAGGCCTTCAACTGGCCCGACGGCAAGTTGCCCAACATGATTCTCGACGACGGTGGCGATGCCACCCTGCTGCTGCACAAGGGCGCGGAATTCGAGAAGGCCGGCGCCGTGCCGGATGCCAAGCCCGGCGATAATGAAGAGTGGGTGGCTATTCTTGATGTGCTGCGTCGTAATCTGCCGGTGGACAACCGCAAGTGGCAGAAGATTGCCGAAAGCGTCAGAGGCGTTACCGAAGAAACCACCACCGGCGTGCACCGTCTCTATCAGATGGAAGAGGCGGGCGAATTGTTGTTCCCGGCCATGAACGTCAACGACGCGGTCACCAAGTCCAAGTTCGACAATCTCTATGGTTGCCGTGAGTCCCTGCTCGATGGTATCAAACGCGCCACTGACGTGATGATTGCCGGCAAGATTTGTGTGGTGCTGGGCTATGGCGACGTTGGCAAAGGCTGTGCGCAGGCCTTCCGCGGCATGGGCGCCACCGTGTGGGTGACCGAAATCGATCCCATTTGTGCCTTACAGGCTGCAATGGAGGGCTACCGCGTGGTCGAAATGAATGATGTCGCCAGCCAGGGTGACATTTTT
>DRKN01000121.1 GCA_011051755.1 Gammaproteobacteria bacterium | reverse complement strand
TTAATCGTACACGGCAGTTGTATGTCTGAAGCCGGCACCTACAGTCTCCGCGCCAAAAGAACCAAAAAATTCTTCGCGTCCTCTGCGCCTTCGCGCCTTTGCGTTAAAAAACCTCGCACCAAAAAAAACGGGCGCATAAAGCGCCCGTTCCTCGCAGTTTTCGGCAATGCTTACTTGCCGGAACCCCGCGCGCCGGTGAATTCCGGATAGGCTTCCATGCCGCACTCGGCCAGGTCCACGCCTTCGAACTCTTCCTCTTCGCTGACGCGAATGCCCATCACGGCCTTGATGATCAGCCAGGTGATGAAGCTGGCGCCGAAGACCCAGATCAGGATGGTCAGCAGACCGACGAGCTGGCCACCGAAGCTGGCGCCGTCATTGGTCAGCGGCACGGCCAGCAGGCCCCACATGCCGACCACGCCGTGCACGGAAATGGCACCGACCGGATCGTCGATCTTCATGCGATCCAGGGTGATGATGGAGAACACCACGATGATGCCGCCAATCGCGCCGATGATGGTGGCCATCAACGGAGTCGGAGTGGAAGGCTCGGCGGTAATCGCCACCAGACCGGCCAGCGCGCCGTTGAGCGCCATGGTCAAATCCGCCTTGCCGAACAGCATGCGGGCCACGATCAGGGCGGCAATCACGCCACCGGCGGCAGCGGCATTGGTGTTCAGGAACACCATGGCAACCGAGTTGGCATTGGCGATGTCACCCAGTTTCAGCACCGAACCGCCGTTGAAGCCGAACCAGCCCATCCACAGAATGAAGGTGCCCAGCGTCGCCAGCGGCAGGTTGGCGCCGGGAATCGCGTTGATCTGACCGTTGGCGCCGTACTTGCCCTTGCGCGGACCCAGCAGCAGCACACCGGCCAGCGCCGCGGCCGCGCCGGCCAGATGCACGATACCGGAACCGGCGAAGTCGGAGAAGCCGAAGTCATCGCCCAGGCTGTACATGCCAAACACGGAGCCACCACCCCAGGTCCAGTTGCCTTCCAGCGGATAGATGAAACCGGTCATGACCACGGCAAAGGCGAGGAAGGCCCACAGCTTCATGCGCTCGGCCACGGCACCGGAGACGATGGACATGGCGGTGGCCACGAACACCACCTGGAAGAAAAAGTCCGAGGCGCCGGAGTAAACCGAATCACCATCGAAACCGTTTTCGGCGGAAGCGGCCAGCGCATCCTTGACCAGGCTTTCACCGCCATCGATGCCGGCGAGGAAAATACCGCCGTCGTACATGATGTGATAACCGACCACCAGATAGGCGGTACAGGCAATCGCGAACAGCACCACATTCTTGGTCAGAATTTCGGTGGTGTTCTTGGCGCGCACGAGGCCCGCTTCGAGCATGGCGAACCCGGCCGCCATCCACATCACCAGGGCACCCATTACCAGAAAGTAAAAGGTGTCCATGGCGTACTGCAGTTGAAAAATTTGATTTTCCATTTTTAGCTCCCCCCAGACTTACAAGGCTTCTTCGCCGGATTCACCGGTACGAATACGCACAGCCTGTTCAACAGGTGTAACAAAAATTTTGCCGTCACCGATCTTGCCGGAATTGGCGGCCCTGGAAATGCCCTCGATGACCTGATCCACCAGATCATCCTTGACCACGGCCTCGATCTTGACCTTGGGCAGGAAATCCACCACATATTCCGCGCCGCGGTACAACTCGGTGTGCCCCTTTTGACGCCCGAACCCCTTGACTTCCGTGACCGTGATACCCTGAACGCCAATCTCGGACAGGGCCTCACGCACGTCATCAAGTTTGAAGGGCTTGATAATTGCCATAACCATTTTCATGGCTGTGCCTCCTTAAAACGTACGGTTAAAAATAAAACTGCCCGCCATCATTGACGGGCAGGGTTCTCTACACTCAATTACAGATCGAAGCTCTTGCCCCAGGACACGGTAAAGCGGTTGTCATCCACGCCGGTCCACCAGCTGGCCTCCTTGGCATTGTTCTTTTCAAAGGCAAAAGTGAAATCATCCTTGCTCAGGGACACCATATAATGGGTGTAATCCGAGGCGGTACCGCCATCGAAGTCATACTTGCCCACCAACAGGCCCAGCATCAGGCCATCCTTGATGTCGAAATCCGCGCCCAGCGAGTAATACAGATCATTTTTGTCGGTGATCGATTTGTCTTCCTTGCTCACGGTGTAGGACACATTGGCGCTCAGCATCATCCAGCTGGCGTTAACATAGACCTCGTCATAATCCAGCTTGTTGCTGGAATCGACCGGGTACATGTACTTGATGTAACCCACGTCCAGCCCCACCGGACCGGCATCGAAGGAGAATCCGGCGTACAGGTCCTGCTCGTAGTTGCCATTGGTGCCATAGAAACCGGCACCACCGCCGGAGTCGCCGCGAGCGGAAACATTGGACAGCCAGGTGCCGGCATAGAAACCGGAACTGTGGGCATAGTCGATGCCACCCTGCACGGCAGCCTGGTCGGCGGTCTGGGTCAGACCGCGGAACAGGTAGTTGTTGGTGACGCTGATGTTGGCGGTCAGCGGTGACTCGGCCAGCACGGCGCTACTGCCCATGGTGGCAGCCGCCAGTACGGATGCCGCAAGAATCATTTTTTTGTTCATCATTCGTTTCCCCTTGAAATCGTGAAATAACAGTTACTCAATATAGTTTTTTCGCATATTCGGGTGCCATTACTGCATGCACCGTGCCAGCAATTTATTTTCTTTCAATTCAAAAGCTTGTAAAGACAGGTGGGAGAAAGCGCACTGTTTTCGTGCGCAATCAGGTGGCGCGCACAAGCGCAGCGCACCATCATGGTGCGCCGGAGATCGCGCGTTTCTGCTGGGATATAAGAAGGCTTGCACTGCCGGGCTCAGCCCGGCAGCGAGGGAAGGGAAAGCCGCTCAGAGATCGAAGGCCCGGTTCCAGGAAGCGGCAAAGCGAACATCGCTGGCGTCACGTGGCAGGGACTTGTCGTTCATTTCCAGCGCAAAACTGAACTCGCCCTTGGTCAGCGCCGCCTTGACGTGGAAATAATCCTCGTAACGGGAATCGTCGAACTGCCAGGTACCCACCAGCAGGGTCAGCGCCAAATCCTTTTTCAGCTCCAGTTCGGTCGCCGCGCTCAGATAGAAGTCATTGGCCTGGCTGGTGCCCTGTTTATCCAGCGTCAATGCCGCCTGCACCGTCAGCAGGCTGAAATCCATGTTCAGGTAGGCTTCGATGCTGTCGGCGTAACTGCTGCCGCCGGGATAGCGGTACAGAATCAGACCGGCATCGTACTTGAGTTCCTTCAGCTCGCCATTGTAGCCACCGTAGAGATCCAGCTCGTAGTCGTCGCCGGCCATGCTGGAACTCCAGACACCGGCGTAGCCGCCCTTGCGATGACTGTAATCGATACCGCCCGAGGCCGCCGCGCCATTGTTCGAGCGGCTCACGCCGCGGAAAATGTAGTTCGAGGTCACGCCGAAATTGGCCGTGAACTGGTGATCTTCCGGCGCGGCACGGGAGGGGCCGGCGGCAACAAGACTGCCGGCGAGCAGACCGGCAAACAGGATGTGTCGGTAACGCATAAACGGATCTCTCTGTCAAAAAATGGATTTGCGGATGTTATCAAAAAGCGGCGCACACTATAATGATGAATCCCGCATCCTGACGAAAAAAGGTATCCACATGCGCAAGACTGACACCCTCGACACGCTGATCGATCGCATCCTGGCCGGCCTGCCCTCCGGACTGGAACATCTGGGGCGGGACGCCGAACACAATCTGCGCGCGGCGCTGCAAAGCGCCCTGCGCAAAATGGATCTGGTCACCCGCGAGGAATTCGACATTCAGCGCGAGGTGCTGGCCCGCACCCGCGCGCGGCTGGAAGCACTGGAAAAGCAGGTCAAAGACCTGGAGGAAAGAGACAAAATACAGGAGTGAAGAAGGCGATTTGGTATCAGACACCCGGAGGCAGGGCAAGATCATGGTCTTTATCAAGCGGCAAGCGGCTGTTGCAAGTGATTGATATTCAGTGTTGGCCGCAGGGACGCGGCCAGCAAGCCGACAGGGATGTCTTTACGGCGGCTGAATAGCAATTACTTGCAATGGCCGCAAGGCAAGTGTGCGTTCGCCTGCACCCGAAGGGGATTCCTTGTATCTTGCCCCTTT
>DRKN01000120.1 GCA_011051755.1 Gammaproteobacteria bacterium | reverse complement strand
TCTCATCGTAGAGCGGGCCATGCCCGCGATGATTTCCCTCAGCATTCTATCTTCTCCCGCGAAAACACCCCGTACAACACCGGCCGCACGAACAGTGTCAGCAGGTTCGGCGAGGCAGGGTGAAGTGGTAGGCGCGAGTGGACTCGAACCACCGACCCCCACCATGTCAAGGTGGTGCTCTAACCAACTGAGCTACGCGCCTCCGAAGAGAACGCGTAAGATACCGATCAGCGCAAAATTTTACAAGAGGCCGCCGACGTTTTTTTCAATACAGCAGCGGCCTTACCCCGACGCCGCCTCCCGCACACCGAGCATATTCTCCCGCACCCGGTCGATTTCATCACGCAGCCGCGCCGCTTCCTCAAATTCCAGATCCTGCGCATGCTGATACATTGTCTGTTCCAGCTGTTTGATGCGCTTCATTACCTCGGCCGGTGACATGGCGGCATATTCAATGACCTCCTCCGCCACCTTGGCATATTCCGATGGCTTGCTACGTGCCGCGCCGCCATAGGCCCCTTCCAGTACATCGGCAATGTTCTTTTTGATGGTCGTTGGCGTAATAGCGTGCGCCTCGTTGTAGGCCATCTGCTTTTGCCGGCGCGCCTCCGTGACGTCGATGGCCTTTTGCATCGATTTGGTCATGCGGTCAGCATAGAGAATCGCCTTGCCCTTGACGTTGCGTGCGGCGCGGCCGATGGTCTGGATCAACGAACGCTCGGAGCGCAGGAAACCCTCCTTATCGGCATCGAGGATGGCCACCAGCGAGACCTCCGGTATATCCAGCCCCTCGCGCAGCAGATTGATACCCACCAGTACGTCGAACTCACCCAGACGCAGATCGCGGATAATTTCCACCCGTTCCACCGTGTCGATATCGGAGTGCATGTAGCGCACACGCACACCGTGCTCGGAAAGATAATCCGTCAAATCCTCGGCCATACGCTTGGTGAGGGTGGTGACCAACACCCGCTCATGCTCCGCCACACGCTGGTGAATCTGTGATAGCAGGTCGTCCACCTGACTGGTGGCCGGACGCACCTCGATCTTCGGGTCGAGTAAACCGGTGGGCCTCACCACCTGTTCGACAATCGCGCCCGAGTGCGCCACCTCGTAGTCCGCCGGCGTGGCGGAGACAAAAATGACCTGCGGCATCAGGCGCTCGAATTCCTCGAAACGCAGCGGCCGATTGTCCAGTGCCGAGGGCAGACGGAAGCCGTACTGCACCAGGTTTTCCTTGCGCGAACGGTCGCCACGATACATGCCGCCGATCTGTGGCACGGTGACATGTGACTCGTCGAGGATCATCAACGCCTCATCGGGCAGATAGTCGATCAGTGTCGGCGGCGGCTCGCCCGGCGCACGCCCGGACAGATAGCGCGAGTAGTTTTCGATGCCGGAGCAATAGCCCAGCTCGAGCATCATCTCGATGTCATATTTGACCCGCTGTTCCAGACGCTGCGCCTCCACCAATTTGTTCTCGTTGTAGTAATATTCCAGCCGCTGCGGCAACTCCTGCTTGATTTCCTCCACCGCGGCCAGCACCGTCTCGCGCGGTGTGACGTAGTGGGACTTGGGATAAACGGTAATGCGCGGCAGGCGCTCCAGCACCTCGCCGGTCAGCGGGTCGAAATGGCACAGGTTGTCAATTTCGTCGCCGAACAGCTCGACGCGCACCGCCTCGCGGTCGGAGTCGGCGGGGTAGATGTCGATCACATCACCACGCACACGGTAGGTGGCACGGTGCAGCTCAACGTCGTTGCGCTTGTATTGCAGCTCGGCCAGGCGGCGCAGCAGATCACGCTGGTCGATGATATCGCCGCGCGACAGATGCAGCACCATTTTCAGGTAGGATTCGGGATCACCCAAACCATAAATAGCCGACACGGTGGCGACGATGATGGCGTCCTTGCGCTCCATCAACGCCTTGGTGGCGGACAGGCGCATCTGTTCGATGTGCTCGTTCACCGAGGCATCCTTTTCGATGAAGGTATCGGAGGCCGGCACATAGGCCTCGGGCTGATAGTAGTCGTAATAGGAGACAAAATATTCCACCGCATTGTGCGGAAAGAACGCCTTCATCTCCCCGTACAACTGCGCCGCCAGGGTCTTGTTGGGCGCCATGATGATGGCCGGACGCTGCATGGCCTCGATGACATTGGCCATGGTGAAGGTCTTACCGGAGCCCGTCCCCCCCAGCAGCGTCTGCCCCGCCTCGCCCGCCCGCAAACCTTCCAGCAAACAACCGATTGCCTGCGGCTGATCACCGGCGGGGGAAAATGCCGACACCAATTCAAACTTTTTGCTCATAGGCCATTCTTGATCGGAAACCAATCGCGTATATTAACACCTTGACCCCCAGCAGAGGACACAGGCTTGAACAAGCAGTTATCCCATCGCGTTCAAAGCATCAAACCTTCCCCGACCCTGGCCATCGCCGCGCGCGCCAAAGCGCTACGGGCGGCGGGTCAGGACGTCATCGGCCTGGGCGCCGGCGAGCCGGATTTCGATACCCCCGATCCGATCAGGCAGGCCGCCATCGCAGCGATCAACGACGGTTTCACCAAGTACACCGAGGTAGACGGCACACCGGAACTGAAGGCGGCGGTGATACGCAAATTACAACGCGACAACAGGCTTGAGTACACACCCGAACAAATCCTGGTTTCCTGCGGTGGCAAGCACAGCTTTTTCAATCTGACCCAGGCACTGCTGAACCCCGGCGACGAGGTCATCATCCCCGCGCCCTACTGGGTCTCCTATCCGGATATGGTGCTGCTGGCGGAGGGCAAGCCGGTGATCGTCGCGGCCAATATCGAGGCCGGATTCAAGATCACCCCCGAACAGCTGGCGGCGGCGATCACGATAAAAACCCGGCTGGTGGTTATCAACAGCCCGTCGAACCCGACCGGTGTCACTTACAGCCATGCAGAATTAAAGGCACTGGGCGCGGTGCTGGCGGCGCATCCGGACATTATCATCGCCTCCGACGACATCTACGAGCCCATCCTGTGGAATGACGAGCCCTTCGCCAACATCTTCACATTGTACCCATCACTGGTGAAGCGTGGCGTAGTGCTGAACGGCGTCTCCAAGGCCTACTCCATGACCGGTTGGCGCATCGGCTATGCCGGTGGCCCGGAATGGCTGATCAAGGCCATGAAAAAAATCCAGTCACAAAGCACCTCCAACCCCACCTCCATTTCACAGGTGGCGGCACAGGCGGCACTGGACGGTGATCAGTCCTGTATCCAGACCATGGTAATCGCCTTCAAGGAACGCCACGACTATGTGGTCGAACGGCTCAATAACATCCGTGGCCTGACCTGCCTGCCATCACAGGGTGCCTTTTACAGCTTTCTCAACGCCACGCAGGCCATCCGTAATCTCGGTCTGAGCGACGATATCGCCTTCTGTGAACACCTGATCACCCGGGCCGGTGTCGCCCTGGTGCCCGGCTCTGCTTTTGGCGCACCCGGCTATGCACGTCTGTCCTTCGCCACCAGTCTGGCGACGCTGAGCGAAGCCCTGGATCGCATCGAGCGGGCCTGCGCCTGATTGCCTGCTGTGAAAGTACATTTTCATCGGCCTGACTGCGCCCCCAAAAACTTTTTTAACAACCCTGTTTATCCTCTATTGACCGTCGTCATGCTCGCGGGTACCATACGCCCCTCTTGAGTTCTGCCGTTCCCCAGTAGCTCAGTTGGTAGAGCAGCTGACTGTTAATCAGCCTGTCCCTGGTTCGAGTCCGGGCTGGGGAGCCATTCTTGTTTAGTGGGTCGTTTTCTGCGGCTCATACTCAATTCAGACTGCTGCACCGATACACCCCGCATCGTCAGCGATCCTGTCGCGCCCCACTTTGATGGCAACAAAGATAGCAACAAAACCCTTTCTTTTTCCCTGCCCCATGTTTGCCGCACTGCACACAAACTGACGCCGGCTCCAGAATGACTCAATCCACTCAGCCTAAGGGGATTTATGGCTTTCCCTCAGCAATAATTTAAGCTCATTAATATCCTGCCTTAAATCCTCGATTTCTTTGCTTAGCTGCTGGTGTTCAGTTTGCACCACTTCCTCGATGGCCTCTTTATCTTGCTTAGCCTTGTTCGCTTGCACGCTCTGCATGGCATCAACAATGATCGCGATAAACAGATTCAACATGGTGAACGTAGCAATCAAAATAAAGGGAATAAAGAACGCCCATGCGTAGGCATGAGTCTCCATCACCGGCCTGACAATGCCCATCGACCAGCTCTCCAGGGTCATTATCTGAAACAGGGTATACATCGAGCCACCCAGTGAACCAAACCACTCGGGATGATCCGCACCAAACAGCTCTGTCGCCATCACCGAAAACACATAAAAAATAATGGACATCAAACCCGCCACTGAAACGATACCGGGGATAGCGCCCAACAGCGCCTCGGCAACCACGCGCAGTTGAGGGATGAGTGAGATCAGGCGCAGCACACGCAAGATACGCAGCACACGCAGAACTTCAAATGGCCCACTGCTCGGAACCAAGGCGATTGCAACAATCAGAAAATCAAATACATTCCATGCACTACTAAAAAATCGCCCTCTAAATGCGTATAGCTTGGTGGCGATTTCAATGACGAACACCGTCAGTACGGCGTTATCAACAAAATCAAGCCAATGGCCATATTGTGCCTCAAGCACATCAGAAGTCGCCATCCCCAGGCTGACCGCGTTCAACACAATCAAACCGATAATCAGGTATTGGATCGGATTGGATTCAATCCACACGCCAGCGCGGATACGTAAAGGTATTGCAGATTTCATAGAGACCTCATTATTACAAGATTTTCACAATAACTTTTGTGGCACCCCAGGAGGGTTCCCAATTAATATTAACGCACGCTTCATCCGTCCTGGACATTCATTGCAGGACTATGAAAATTCGATAAACGGCAACAGTCCGTTAACGGGACAGCAGTGAAAGTAGTTATTTACAACTCATTCGGGGTTCATTTTCTATTAACCCAATACTCACCAAGGAGTTGAAATTTGATAATTTTTGCATACAACTAATTGCCTGGAACCACTTACTGCACTCATCTACGATAGCCGCAGAGTGTAGGGGGCACAGCCCACCCTTTTCGTGAGCACTGAAAGCCTGCATCGGTGGGCGGTGCCCACCCTACGGATCACGGTAGTGCTCTGTAAACCCCGTCGGGTTCAGTGGGTCTGCAACGTTCATGGCACCACCAAAAGTAGACGCCCTGAAGCGACAGTAGACGCTTTTGATGTTGTGGAAAAAGCAGGTCGTTGTTTACTTGCCGCACGCGATTCTGCGCTGCACGTCCATGCAGATATCCTGTGTATTCAACATGTTATAGTCACAATCCGTTTGATTTTTAACCCCGAAACCCCGAAACTTGAGCGACAAAATGGCCGGAGAGGAAATACCACCGTTATTGTGAACAGACGCCATCATGTCCAAGCAGCAACCGTGAGCCGCATGCCCCCCTCTCCGCCATTGATCAGAGACTCTTCTTACGGGTGGATCGCTCACACGACGGAGAATAAACAACCCCGCGGCAAACTATTTCGCTGCGCTCGACTTTCGCTACGCAAAAGCGGGGTATTGAAGGGTGTTGACTGAGTCTTGAGAGACCTAGTATACCGTCATTCCCGCGCAGGCGGGAATCCAGCGTGTAGGAAACGTCAAGCGCTGTGGATGAATCGCTCCGGCGAAAACCGGCTCCCGATCTCTGGATTGCGGCTAAAAAAATGAATTCTTTTTTGCCCAGTACCAGCGACGTGGCGAACACCAATGGCTGCATCATTTGAATCCCGCCTTCGATGATATCGAACTCACAGCCGGATTCACGGTGAAGGGTATCGTTACCCAGCGATCAAGCCGGCGGCGGGATACCAAGCATCATGAATATCCGATGATGCCGTGAACCACGCCACGGTATCCATTACGAGGGCTTTGCATGGGCTGACGGGGAGTAGGCTGTGGGAGCGGCTACAACCGCGATGGCAATTGTGGCAAGGCATTCGCGGCTGAAGCCGCTTCACAGGCAGTGGGAAATCTGGCCCGGAGAGATCAAACAGAATGAAACATCACGCCCCAGCTGTGACCATCCTCTGCCGCCGAGCGCAAGCGATGCAGGGTTTCGTCATCTGCGCGGGTCAGCCAGGCCAATACCGCGCCACAGGTGCCGCTCCGCAAGGCCTGCTCCACCGCACGCAGACCATCGGCACAGGCGCGGGGATGTACCACCAATATCCGTGACAGGTCTACACCGGCCGCTGCCAGCAATGGCCCCGCCGGGATATCCGGCGGCGCAATCCAGGCCAGCCAGCGACGCTCTTGACTCAGGCGGGCCAAGGCCGGCAAGACCAGGGCCAGGGCCCGATTGCCTGCCTGCCGGGTGCGGATTTCAGTCAGTCCACCGGTCAACGCAAGCGCATCTTCGGTGCCTCCCGTGGGGTAATGGGAAACACAAGTCGTCATATTGCTTGCAGGATGCATGGCTACATCTCACTCCGAATAACACCGACGGCCAAACCTTCGACCACCAACTCTTCATGACGAAGATCAACCTCGATAGGACTGAAATCGGCATTCTCGGGCATCAATCGAACCTTGTTTCCACGCCGCCGAAACCGCTTCACGGTAACCTCGTTGCCCAGACGGGCGACAATAATCTGCCCGCTTCTAACCTCGGATGTGCGATGCACGGCCAGCAGGTCACCATTGAGTATCCCCACGTCTCGCATACTCATGCCCCGCACCCGCAACAGGTAATCCGCTGTGGGATAAAACAAGTTGGGATCGAGTTGAACATGATCCTCGATGTTTTCTTCGGCAAGAATGGGGTTTCCGGCAGCCACCCGCCCAACCACGGGCACCCCCGGATCGACCTCTTCGGTCAGCAGACGAATCCCCCGTGAAGCGCCGGGATAGATTTCGACAGCGCCTTTGCGTACCAACGCCTTGAGATGATCTTCGGCGGCATTGGCGGAGCGGAAGCCCATGGCATCGGCAATCTCCACCCGCGTTGGTGGGACATCATACTCTTCGATAAACTCGCGAATCATATCCAGCACTTGCTGCTGGCGTTTTGTCAGCTGCCCCATAGTCTGTCCATCCATACAGTGTTTTTCTGTTAGTATACACAGTTAATGGACAGTTTCAAGTTTTCTTGCCGGCCACGTTGGCCGATATAGCGGGGATAGGGCTTTCCTTGACCGCCAACATAGCCACCCGGCGCGGTTTGCGCTAGGATTTCCGACAGCCCGCCTGATTTTTAGGGAGGGCACTCACAATTTCACACTTCAGAGACTACGCCCATGTTTGGAGAAATCACCCTGCTTATGGTCCTGCAAGGCGCGGCGCTGATTGCCGCCGGCGCCGCCGCCGGTTATTTTATTGCCCTGAAAGGCTTTGATAAACAACGAGATAAACTCAATGACGAGCTGGAGAATGCCCGTACTGAAATAAAGGAACAGCGCGAAAAGGTGGATAAGCATTTTCTCAAGACGGCACTGCTGTTCAATCGCCTGACCGACAATTACCGTGAAATCTATGAACACCTGGCCACCGGTGCACAGACCCTGTGCAGCCCGCAAACCAGCAAACCAAAGCTGGATCAGCCGGAAACACGCGTGCTGCCGGCCATCGAGGCCAGCGCCACCGAAAACGTGAATGAAAGCGAAAGTGAGCTGGCTGCCACACACTCGCCGCATCCCGACACCCCTGCACCGGCGAAGGCTGAGGGCGACAAAAAACCCGCAACCGAGGCAGCGCCCCCCATACCCGAGGAAGCTGCACAGCAGAAGGCTAAGGCCGAAACGCCACAGCCCGATGCCGCCGAAACGTCCAACGACGACAAATCAACCACCGACGCCCCCCCTATCGGCGCCGATGCCACCCCTGCACCCACAGAGATCAGCGAGGAAAAGCCCGCAACGAAAGCCTCTACCGCAACGGAGTCCGGCGAGAAAAATCCCACCCCGGAGGCTCCCACACCCGCAGAGACAGGTGCCAATATTGATCGCTACAAGTCGCCGCCGTCCATCCATTAACGCCCACACCATTTCCGGGCAATCACCTCCGGACAATAAAAAAGGCGCCGTTAACGCGCCTTTTTTATTGTCCGTTTCGCCCTTCCTGTCACTCGTCGACCACCAGCGCTTCCAGGGCCTCCCAGCGTTGATAGGCCGTCGCCAGCTCCGCTTGCAGCTGCTCCAGGCGGGCCAGGCCGGCATTGATCGCTGCCTTATCCCGCTGGTAGAAACCGGGTTCGTTGATCCGTCCCTGCAGGCTGGTCTGTTCACTTTCCAGCGCTTCAATCCGCGCCGGCAGGGACGCCAGTTCATGCTTGTCCTTGTAGCTGAGTTTTTTGGCCGGCGTCGGCACCGATCCGGCCGCCCTGGCATTGGCGGGTTTGTTCATCTTCACCTCGGGGGCCGCGGCCTTGCGCTGCCGCAGCCAGTCATTGTAGCCACCGACATATTCATTCACCCGCCCCGCATCCTCGAACACCAGGGTGCTGGTCACCACGTTGTCCACAAAAGCGCGGTCATGGCTCACCAGCAGCAGGGTGCCGTTGTAGTCGCCCAGAAGTTCTTCCAGCAATTCCAGTGTTTCCACATCGAGATCATTGGTGGGCTCATCCATCACCAGCAGATTGGCCGGCTGGGTGAACAGTCGCGCCAACAACAGGCGGTTGCGCTCGCCGCCGGACAGGGAGGAAACCGGTGAACGCACGCGCTGGGGCGGAAACAGGAAATCCTGTAGATAACCCATGACGTGTTTTTCGCGCCCATTAATGCGGATCATGTCGCCACCGAGGTTGAGATTGTCGATGACGGATTTGTCGAGATCGAGCTGTGCCCGTTGTTGATCAAAGTAGGCGACTTTGAGCTTGGTGCCCAATTTGACCGTGCCCTGCTGTGGCGTCAGTTCACCCAGTAACAGTTTCAGCAGGGTGGACTTGCCCACACCATTGGGCCCAATGATGCCGATGCGGTCACCGCGCACGATCTTGGCGGAAAAGTCACGGATCACCGGCGTCTCGCCATAACCCACGGTGGCATTTTCCACCTCGACCACCAACTTGCCCGAGGCATCGGCCTGCGACATTTCCAGCCTTGCCTTACCTTGCAGCTCACGGCGCTGCATGCGTTCATTTCGCAATGCCTGCAAGGCACGGGCGCGACCTTCGTTGCGGGTACGACGCGCCTTGATGCCCTGGCGTATCCAGACCTCTTCCTCGGCCAGTTTTTTGTCGAACTTGGCGTTGTGCTCGGCCTCCACCGCCAGACGTTCTTCACGCTTGACGAGATAGTTGGCGTAGTCGCCGGGCCAGGAGGTCAACACACCGCGATCCAGCTCAACGATACGCGTGGCCAAATTCTGCAGGAAGGCACGGTCATGGGTAATGAACAGTAGGCTGCCGTTCCAGCCGCGCAGGAACTCTTCCAACCAATGGATCCCCTCGATGTCGAGGTGGTTGGTGGGTTCGTCGAGCAGCAGCAGGTCGGGCTCCAGCACCAACGCCTGCGCCAGTAGCACACGGCGTTTGAAACCGCCGGAGAGGGAGTCCAGGGTCTTGTCCGCCGGCAGATCGAGGCGCGTGATCACCTCTTCCACGCGCTGTTCCAGGCGCCATCCATCACCCGCATCGAGCGCCTGCTGCGCCCGCGAAAGGGTCTCCATGGCGGCCTCGGAGTGATCATCCATCACCACCTGCAGCGCCCGGTGATATTCCACCATCGCCGCACCCATGACCTCCAACCCATCGGTGATCACTTCAAAGACGGTGCGCGTCTCATCGACGGGCAGATCCTGCGCCAGGTAAGCCACGCGCAGGCCGGACTTGCGCCAAACCTTGCCGTCATCGGGGACAATGGCGCCGCGCATGACGTGCATCAGGGTGGACTTGCCGGTGCCGTTACGGCCCACCAGACAAACCCGTTCACCCGGCTCTATCTGCAACTCGACATTATCCAGCAATGGCCAGTGACCGAAGGCCAATGACACCTTTTCAAAACGAATTAACGGCATAGAAAAAAACCAGAAAAATCAAAAGAACACATGAGGTGGCACTCAGCCTTCCTGCTGCATGGATTGAGCCGATGTGACAATGCCATCCAAATCGCTGTCCGACAGGGCCAGCATCTCTGTCAGCGCCTCTCGCGAGGCCGTCGGGGTTTCAATGACATCCCCCGTCGGCAGACCACTTTCCGGCAGCAGGTGATGCGCCAGAATCAAAATACCCCACTCCTGCGACTCGGTGCCCGTCAGTCCCGGCGGATGATGGTGCAGACAGCTCAATATCTCCTGGTACGGAGCCGGCAAACGGAAGGCCCGGCACACACGCCCGGCCAGATCGTCATGACTGAGCCCGTAAGCCTCCAGCTCCAGCACGTCCAGAGACAGAGACTCCGCCACCGAACGGGCACGTATGCGCTGATAGGAGTCCGCGAAGTTTGTCGCCAGCACGATCATACCCACGTCATGGAGCAGGCCCAATAAGGCCATGTCATCCACCTTGGCGCGGCAACAGACCTGTGCGATCAGCTTACACAACGTGGCAATGGAAACAAGGTGACAGAGAATACCCTTCGCCACCGGACTATCCACCGGGAGTGCGCTGTTCAGGGTCGACATGACGATGGCGCTACGAACATTTTTCAGCCCCAGCAAACGCACGGCTGTCGGCACATTGGTTACCGCGCCGGCACGCCGGAACAGGGGGGAATTGGCATAGCGCAGCAATTCACCGGCCTGCACCGGGTCACTCATCAAGGCCTCTTCGAGGGCATTGAAATCCGGGTCTGCTTCAGCCAGCAGTTCCAGAACCCGGGCGGCCTGGGCAGAGGCCTGGGGAATCTCCAGCTCATCGATAGCAACAACTTGTTGTGACACGGCAACTCCAGATAAACGGGGCGGAGACAACAGGGTGCCTCACCAGCCCGGGCCACCCATCGCGACATGACAACCCCATTCCACAAACTCATTGAAGGCCGACAAGCAATTCAGATTAGGACAGGATGTCCCCGCCTATCGGTGCCTACAGGCGCACAGGCCATGGAAATGCCCGCGTCCTAATGGAGAAGCAACTCGGAAAACAGTGGGTATTACAGAAAACGGAGCGGAAAATAGCGAGGGATCCAAGAAAAAAGTGGCGAAATAAAAGTAATTAGCCCTGACCTAGCCAGGGCTAATTACCCCCCCTCCCTCTATGCCTTATGATCATACCGGAGAGGCCGCGCAGGTCAAATTATAATTTGTGAAAAGGGGCGAAAAGTAGGACACAGTCGCTGTGCCTGTCTGGATGCAGACAGTAAAAGCAGGCGTTTTTGTTAAAGAACCTACCGTTGGCAGGCGACGCAGGAACCATTGCCGAGGACGCGGTCGCTTTGATTCCACAGAAAATATTCTCTTTCAGCCGCCCATCATCACCGAGAGAACCTGCCCCGCGAGCAAAGCGGGTGTCAATATCCGGGATAAACCCAATACCTTATCCCATCACTCCCGATTACCCCCTCGATACATTCCGGCAAATGGAGCAAACTGCATATTTTTTATGTCTTTCGTGCAATTTTCCTTGACATTTATTGACAACCGACCAAAATCAGCAAAAACCCGCGGAAAGGCAGGGGAAAACCGTTGAAATCCGGATTTACCAGTCGGCAAGCTATCTCTGTAAGCAAGCTCCCCAGACACCCATTGGCCACTTGGCGCAATACCGGGTTCAACGTACCTGACCGGCGTACCCGCAGTAACCGCTGGCGTTACACCTTTCTCGGCCTACTGGTAGCGAAAACGGCCAAAAAACCCATCGAGACAGGAGTCTCGGTACAAAAAATGTGTAACAGTCCAGGGTGGGTTTTGCCCCGAGTTCCCCCGTGACAAAGAATTTCAGCGATCTTAGCGATGAACTTATCATGCGCAACCACAGGGCTCAGGACACTGCACAGGCCAACATCTCCTGGCTTGTCTCACATGTCGAATCCACTGAAAACAAACCCACCAAGCTTGTCGCGCGCAACAGAGGACGCCCAGCAGTAAAACGTGGCAACGAGCAAAAAGTGATACTCAGTTTTGAAAATCATCAGCAACGCGACATCAGGATTGCAGGTGCATTCAACGGGTGGATAGCGGACAAGGGCGTCCAGACCATTACTGAGGACGACATCATTCATAAGGTGTTTTATGTGAAACCGGGAGATTACCCGTATCGCTTGATCGTCGATGGCAAGTGGCGCAATGACCCCACCAATCCACGTCAAACACTCAGTACACTGGGAATTCACAACTCCCTTTTGCATGTCACGGCCAACGACTCACCCCGCCGGCACACGCGATTCTGACTCAACAACCCGGACAGCAGAGCGGATAAATCCAACCGCCTTAATAAAGTGGAGGTTTTTAAGCTTTGACCGGGACGAATTGATAAAGCCGTACTGTGACGCCTGAAACAGCACCAGCAAAAGCAAATTACTTAACAAAAGCGCCTACTTACCCCGCAGGAGGCCTATTTTTGGTGGTGGCAGCCGCCCTTTCCCATTTCGTCTATATCTGTATTTAGCTTGAGACACCACACTTGCCACTACAACAGGGCAGCCGGAAGCACAGCCATTGGTCTGGCAATGCCATAACCCTGCGCCAGATCCACGCCAATGTCCTGCAATGTGCTGAACACGGCATCATCTTCAACAAACTCCGCAATGGTACGCAGGCCCGCGACATGGCCGATTTCATTGACGGCCTGCACAATGGCGTAATTCATTGGATCACTGGTAATGTCACGTACGAAACCGCCATCGATTTTCAAATAATCCACAGGCATCGCTTTCAGATATGAAAAAGAACTCAGGCCGGAACCAAAGTCGTCTAATGCAAATTGGCAGCCCAGGCTGCGTATGCCATGGATAAAATCCACAGCCAGGTGTAAGTTCGAGATGGCCGCGGTCTCCGTAACTTCGAAACACAACAACTCGGGCGGCAGCCGGTTAGTTTTCAGCTGTTCACCGATGTACGAAAAAAAGGCTGCGTCATTGAGGGATGCGCCAGAAAGATTGACAAAAAAGGTGCCCAGCTCATCCGCATCCGGTGTTTGCTGATAAAGATCGGCAAGATATTCAATCACCGACTTCACCACCCAGCGATCCAGCATCGTCATGATGCCATAGCGCTCCGCTGCGGGGATAAAGGCGCCGGGTAAAATAATCTTGCCGTCATCACCCACCATACGCAGCAGGAACTCACTGTGCGCATGCAGGCGGGCATTCATATCCAGCGCCTGCATGGGCTGGAGATAAAGCACGAAACGTTCATCTTCCAGGGCCTGCTTGATGCGTGATACCCAGCGCATTTCATTATGCCGTCGCAACAATTCGGAATCGTCGTCAAGATAGACGTGGACGCGATTACGTCCCAGATCCTTGGCGGTATAACAAGCCACATCCGCCGCACTGAGCACCTCATCCACGCCCTGAGCATCCGAGGTAATTGGCGTCATACCGATACTGACACCGACACTAAAGGCTTTGTCCTGCCAGACAAAACGAAAATTGGCGACTGCCTCGCGGATTCCCTCGGCAATCTGATGGGCCTGCTCCAGTGGACAGCTTTCCAGCAACAGACCAAATTCATCACCACCAAGACGGGCCAGGGTATCATTGGAACGCACCTTTTCGCGCAACACCACCGCCAACTGCCTGAGCAGCTGATCACCGGCCTGATGGCCACAGGTGTCATTGATGACCTTGAACTGGTCGAGATCCAGGTAAAGCAAGACATGGGCATTCTCACTTTCCTTGGCACTGCGCAAGGCTTCCTTGAGGCGACGATCGAATTCATGCCGGTTCACCAGCCCGGTCAGGTGATCATGGAAGGCAAGGTGATGAATGGTCGCTTCGGCCAGACGGTGAGAGCGCCGCAGTTCAGCTTCACGCAACTCACGTTCGATGGCGGGCACCAGGCGCATCAGGTTGTCCTTCATTATGTAGTCGTGGGCGCCCATTTTCATGGCGGCCACGGCAATATCTTCACCAATACTGCCGGAAACAATGATCACAGGAAGATCCAGACCAGAGTCCTTGACGATAGCCAGGGCGGCCTCGGAACTGAAACCGGGCAGGTTATGGTCTGTTACAACCACGTCCCAGGTGTGTTCGTGCAGGGCTGCCTGCAAACGCTCGGCAGTCTGCACGCGAAGGGATCGAGGGTTGTAACCGGAACGGCGCAGTTCCCTGTCAAGTAGCAGGGCATCATCCTCCGAGTCCTCGACGACAAGAACCCGTAACGGATTTCCCATTTGACTAACTCCTGATTCTTGCTGGAGATTCGTTCAATACGAGCCAATACAACCCCAACTGTTTTACCGCTTCGATGAACTGATTGAAATCCACCGGTTTACGAATATAACTGTTGGCCCCACTCTCGTAGCTGCTGGCAATGTCCTTTTCCTCACTGGAGGTGGTCAGTATCACGACCGGCTGAAATGCCGTGCGCTTGTCGGCGCGTAACCGCTTCAGCACCTCAATGCCGTTAACCTTGGGCAACTGGAGATCCAACAGGATCACCTGAGGCTGGACACGGGTATCGCGCCCCTCATATTTGCCGGTACCGAACAGGTAATCCAAAGCTTCTTCACCGTCACGAGTGACGACAACTTCATTCAAAATATTATTTTTTTTCAGGGCGCGCAGGGTCAGCGCCTCATCGTCTGGATTATCCTCTACTAGCAAAATCACCTTATCTGACATTGTGTAATCCCTCACAACCCTTCCATTTACCTTAGCATAGCAATCGGGATATACCAGCTTTCCCGTGCATCCCTGAATCTACCACAGAGCCCGCCTGATTCAATGGTGGAATCGGCTATTCGGGGGCGGCCCCATATTGACTTGATGGACTGGAGGATTTCAGACGGGCCCTCGACGGAGCGGAAGTCTTTGTACGATCTCCCCCCTTACGCCCCTGCCGGTGCGCCGAAAACCCTCCGGGTGGACTCTCGGCCCGGATCCCGCCATCACTTTTTGCAGCATCGCGCAGTTTATAACCTTACTACAGCCAGCGCCCGATAGGGATATTTGAACAGGACACCCCCGACCCGCAGCAGATAGTGATCGAAACGGCCTGTCATATAACCCAGCGTAGTGTTCCGCACAATGATCTACGGCTTGGCACCGATATCGTCGCCATGCCCGCCTGCCGGCAAACCTGGATCACTAAATAAGTAAATAAGAATAAGGAATAAGGGTAGAGGGCAGACTCACTCATCTGTAGAGAATAAGGAATAAGAGGAATAAGGGGACGCTACCCTTTACGGGAGGAATAAGGAATAAGGGGACGCTACCCTTTACCACTTTCCTCTTTCTTTTTCTTTGAATAAAGGAATAAAGGAATAAGGGGACGCTACCCTTTACCACTTTCCTCTTTCTTTTTCTTTGAATAAAGGAATAAGGGGACGCTACCCTTTACCACTTTCCTCTTTCTTTTTCTTTGAATAAGGGGCTTGACGCGAGGAGCTATTTGTTATGTTTTATTTCAATCCAAAGGTATATACCTGGATCCGAGCTTTCCAATCAAAGATAATATCCATAATTAATTTGCGTGTTTATTTTTATAGCTCAAGTTTCGGAGTTCAAATTTGCACTGAAGCAGCGCGTAACTAGCTGATAAATAAAGGAAGCAGGCCTCACGGAAGGTTATAATGTAGGTGTTCAACGCCCAACATCGAAACCGACCGGAGGCCCCAAT
>DRKN01000119.1 GCA_011051755.1 Gammaproteobacteria bacterium | reverse complement strand
CGCCTCAAAATCGGGAACATTTTGACTTGCTCTCACACCCGCTCGCTACGATGACCCAAATCCGACAGACTCCTAGCGCGGGATTGCAGGGGGCGGCAATGGGTCGGGTGTGGAAATATCGACGGGTGCTACCGGTACCCACATTACTGCTGCTTGCCAGTGCAACGCTGGCGGCAGGCCACCAACAATGCCAGGACTGCCACGACCCCGGCACACCCTCGGCCACTAATCTCTAACAGCCCTTGTCGGGTCTGTGCATCGACTGCCATCGGACAAGAATCGATGCGGGCGAGCATGCCGTGGATATCCCGGCAAACACCGCAACGACGACGCTTCCGCTCCAGGCAGGCAGGATGACCTGCATCACCTGCCATGACCCGCATGCCCAAGGGGTCGCATTGCGCCTGACCGACCCGCGCTTGTGCGAGGCCTGCCACCGGCGTTGAGAAGGCGATACGCCATCGATCTGTCGGCTAAACTCGTTGTTGCCATGTGTCGATAGAAAGTCGTGGAGCCTCCTTCGCTGGGCGGTTGGTTTTGGTCGCGGTAAAAGGGTATTGAATGGTGCAAGGCACAACGCAGTATTTCGCTTCAGCGCTTGACCCGGCGATTGCCGAGACCTTGCTGGCCTGGGTGCAGGATTTCCCGCAAGCGGCCGTGCTGGCGCTGGTGGCAGAGGCGAACCAAGGTGAGGTTGCCGCTCTGCAGCGCCAGTGCAACGAGGCACGGCTGCCGCTGCTGGGCGGCATATTTCCAGCGCTGCTGGATGGCGTTGGCTTCAAGTCCCAAGGCGTGCTGTTGTTGCGGCTTGATCAGGCGCCGGTATACCGCATCGTGGAAGGCCTTTCCACGGGCGTTCCCGGCAATGACGCCTTGATCGAGGTCATGGCCACGGTTGCGGCCAGCCTGGAGGATGGCCAGGACAAGGGTACCCTGCTGATGATTTTCGATGCCATGGTACCCACCATCGAAAGCTGGCTGGCGGCGCTGTATCGTCGCATCGGCCGTCGGGTGCATTACCTGGGGGTCAGTGCCGGTAGTGAAACCTTCCAGCCCATGCCTTGCCTGTTCGATAATCGGCGTCTGGTTCAGGATGCCGTGCTGATAGCGGCATTGGCGAAAATGCCGGGCGGTGTTTTGGAACATGGCTATCAGCCACCAGAGAAAATGATCACCGCCACGGCGACCAAGGGCAATCGCATCATGAGTATTGATTGGCGGCCGGCTCTGGCGGTTTATTCCGAGCTGGCGCGCAATGAATACGGCGTGGATATCACCGCTGAAAATTTTTACCAATACGGCGTTCATTTTCCCTTTGGTGTAGTGCGCGCCAGTGGTGAGGTGCTGGTACGCATCCCCGTGGCCATCGATGATGACGGCGCCCTGTTCTGTATTGGCGAGACCCCTGAGAATGCCATCCTCACCTTGCTGCGCGCCGAAAGCGTTGATCAGCTGCAAACGGTAAATCGACTGGTGCAGGATCTGGGTGATATTCGATCCAATTCTGTTCTCACCTTTTACTGTGCAGGGCGCCGTATGCATGACCCACAGCGAGCCACGGAAGAATTGGCCTTATTGGTGCAACGCCTGCCAGCATCACTGGCCGGAGCCCTATCGCTGGGTGAGATTGGTAGTTCCAGCCGGGACGGCTATCCCCTGTTTCACAATGCAACCCTGATATGTGCCGATTGGCCTGATTAATGAACCAGGAGCACATTCTCAGTATTTTGTATGAGCTGTCGATGGTGTTGAGCGGGGAGACGCGTTCAGGGCCTCTCGTGGAGCGCTTTCTGCAACGGCTGATGTTCCACACCGGCTTCCCCTGTGGGCTTTATTTGAAAAATGTTTTGCTGCTTCCTGAAGCCGAAAATGGCGAGCCCTTGTGCAGCGCCTTTCTGGAAACGGCGATTGGGGACCCGGAGCTAACGGCAAATCGTGGACAGCCGTTGATGCTGCCAGCCGTGCTGGTGCTTGGTGAGTCTGCCTTTGTCCGCGATGCAGCGCTGCTGGCCGATAGCTTTGGCGAGGCGGGCGGTTGGCATACGATGTTGAAGCTGCGCGCCAGGGATAACAGCGTTTTTCTTCTGCTCTCTTCTGAATCCTTAAGCAGTGATTTGCCCTTCACCGCCATGTTCGATCCGGTGTTGAGAAATTTCGTTCGGGTTTACGACCTCTGTTGCGCCAATGAAAACCATATGGCGGATCTCGAAACGGCGAACAAGGAACTGGAGGCGTTTTCCTATTCCGTCTCCCATGACCTGCGTGCGCCCCTGCGCAGCATCGACGGCTTCAGTCTCGCATTGCTGGAGGATTTCGGGGATCAATTGGACGCTGAGGGCCAGGAATACCTGCAACGCATGCGCCATGGCGTGCAGCGCATGGGCAGGCTGATCGATGATCTGCTTAATTTGTCGCGTACGGCCCAGGGCCCGTTGTCTCGAAAGGTGGTTGATATGACCGCCCTGGCGGACAGAATCATCGCCGATCTGCGTGAAAGCACGCCGCAGCGACAGGTAGAGGTACGGCTCGCCGAAGAGCTGGTGGTCAGCGCCGACCCCAATTTATTGGCGGTTGCGCTCAACAACCTGCTGGAAAATGCTTGGAAATATACCGGTAATCGGCAGCGGGCTCGAATAGAGTTTGGAGTGACCAGGGAAAAGGGCGAAGAGGTCTTTTACATCAGAGACAATGGCACCGGTTTTGATATGAACTATGCCAATAAGTTGTTCGGTGTCTTCCAGCGTCTGCACAAGACGGACGAGTTTAGTGGTACGGGCATAGGCCTGGCCACGGTGCAGCGCGTCATTCATCGCCATGGTGGACAGGTCTGGGCGGAGGCAGCGGTGGGTGAGGGGGCAACCTTTTTCTTTACCCTGCCGGCTCGCGGCAAATGACAATGCGGGAAACATGAGCAGGCCAGATCAAGGCGCCACACAGGTTCACCGTATCAAGCCGTTTTACTCGCCACCCAACATCGCTTCCTTTAGGTCCGAATCCGCTGGCTCCTCGCCCAGCCAGACCCTGAGCAGGGCGGGATAAAATTCCGCACCGGGGATGCTGCCTTTCGTTTGCCCATTGATGGTGACCCGGGTGCCGGTCTCCGGCAGGTAATCCAGCGTGATTTGGTCGCCGCGCTTGACGGTGATGAACAGTTGGTTGAAGGCGTCGAGCTTCGGCTCAAGGGCCTTGAACTGTTCGCGGCTGTGGTTGTTCTTGAAGCCGTCATTCCAGCCTTCGACGAGCTTTTCCTGGCTGACCTCTTTGTAGAGAAAGTGCATTAGCACCCGCTTGGGGCCGGGCATGTCGATGGCCGTTTCGGCATCTTTTGTTTTTTCCGGCAGGTAGAGCGCGCCTACATAGATATCGAAAAAGAACTTGCTGCGGATGCCGGCGCCGTTCAGTGTGAGGGTGGTGTTGGCGAGCGTGATTTGCTCCGGCACGTTGACCCCCGCCACTTCTTGTGCATGGCTGCCGATGGGCAGGAAGAAGAGTAATAGCAGGCTTGCGTAATTTAAGCGGATGTTCATTTCGATTCCCCCTGTGTTTGTAGCTGGATTTATAGCACAGCCCGGGGGTTGAGGTGAGGGAAATGAATCCTGAGGTGAATGGGATGAGTGCAGGGCATGCCGTTGCTCAGCCCAGCCCGTGAAGGCTTTGTTTCGTGCAATAAAAAAGCCGCGCCAAAAAATGGCGCGGCGTTTTGTTGAGGCAAGCCCGAACCAGGCCGGTGTTATTTGCGCTTTTTGCTTGCCGACAGCCAGTCGGTCAGGGCGAACAGCAGGGCAGAGACGACGAAGGTCATGTGGATGCCGACCTGCCAGGCGAGGTGCTCGTTGGTGTAGTTTTCGAGGCTGAGGAAGGCCTTGAGCAGTTCGATGGCGGAGATGGCGATGATGGAGCCGATGAGCTTCATCTTCAGGTCAGAGAAGGTGACGTGTCCCATCCAGTTGGGCCGGTCTTCGCTGTCGCCGGTATCGATCTTGGAGACGAAATTTTCGTAACCGGCGAAGATAATGATCAGCAGCAGGTTGGCGATCATCACCACGTCGATCAGGGTCAGCACGCTGATGATGACATCCGATCCCGAGCCGCTGAGGGCGATGGAAATGAAGCCCACGAATTCCTTGGTGAATTTGATCAACAGCAGGGCGATGCTGACCACCAGGCCCAGGTAAAAGGGCACCAGCATCCAGCGGCTGTTGAAGATAAGGACTTCGATAAAATGTTCTACCTTTCTCATTGGCGTTTACGTTCCTGTCAGTGTTGAAGATGAAACTATTCCCGGCCATGCGGCGCGGCAAGTCGTTGTCCCGTTGGGCTCAGGCCTTTGCCTTGCGTGCGGCCACGGCCTTGCGCTTGGCGGGCTTTTT
>DRKN01000118.1 GCA_011051755.1 Gammaproteobacteria bacterium | reverse complement strand
TCAGTCAGGGGAATGGGATTGCTCTAGGTTTACGAAACATCCGCCGTTAAATGCGATTGAAGGGCATCCAAAAGCCTTGCCGCACCCGATTCATCCAACCCATGGACAAACATCAGCGTCTTGATCAGCTCGTGCCAGTACACCGGCGGCTGCCAGTCGGCCTCACGCTCCATCTCTTCCAGGGCGTGACTTGTCTGTTTCAGCCGCGAGAAGACGGCCTCATTTTTCGTCCCGATGGCAGACGATGGATCGGTTTCATCTCGTAATGCGTAGCCCGCCAGCGGATCCCGCGCATATTCGGCGGCGCCTGGCCGCCGCATCTCTGCCTGCCCCGTCAGAATCCAGTTGGCATCGAAGCCTCGCCACACAAGTTCGGCAATCACCCTGCTGCCGGGCACATTCTTACCACTCTCATAGCGTTGCCATGATCGCTTTCCAAGCCCAAACAATGGATCCATTTCTTTCTGCGATACCCCGACAGCTTTCCTGATGCTTCTCAGTCTCTCGGATAGATCTGAATTCAATGCCATATCTGCATGCATGACCATGCAACCCTTGTCATCATTGTCGCTCATGCTATCGCTCTTTATATTCATACAATTACGCAGCCCACACCGAGAAAACCAAAAAAACGGTGCCCCGCACCAAATTTCACACCGTTTATGGTATTGACAGGGCACCGCATAGCATCTACCATTGACCCTATGAGCGCATATGTGCCGTCAAAAGGAGTTGACCTCACGACAGGCAAGCCTGCCGTGACGGGTGTTGCCGGTGGCCGCAAGACCACCAAGGCAGCACGCCGCTTAGCCCTGGCGCACAGGCGCATCACCCGGCTGCCAAGACCTGCCCGCCATTGGCCCCACCTCCGCGCCGAACAGATGATGACCGACGGCATCGGCATAAAGCCTGAAGATATCAGGCCACATCACGACACAAACAAACTGCCAACTACCCGCCGCCGACGCACGTGCAACAGGTGCGCTTGCGGACAATACAGACTTAAATCCCCGCCGATGGTGAACGCACCCCAAACAAACAGTCCATCCGGCACCGGGGGACAGATGCCTAGGTTCGCGCAACATCCGCCTGCAAATGCGATTGGAGGGCGTCCAAAAGCCGTGCCGCACCCGATTCATCAAGCCCATGAACAAACATCAACGTCTTGATCAGCTCGTGCCAGTACACCGGTGGCTGCCAGCCGGCCTCATGCTCCATCTCTTCCAGAGCGTGACTGGTCTGTTTCAGCCGCGTGAAGACGGCCTCATGTTTCGCCCCGGCGCCCGGCGAGGACTCGGCTTCACCCCGCAATACCTGGCCCATCGGCGAACTCCGCGCATCGTCGGCAACGCCTGGCCGCCGCATCTCTGCCTGCCCCGTCAGGATCCAGTTGGCATCGAAGCCTCGCCGCACAAGTTCGGCAATCACCCCGCTACCGGGCACATTCTTACCACTCTCATAGCGTTGCCATGATCGCTTTCCGAGCCCAAACAATGGATCCATTTCTTTCTGTGACACCCCGACAGCCTGCCGGATGCTTCTCAGTCTGTCGGACAAGCCTGAATTCAGTGTTGCATTTGCAGCAATTGCCGTATGCCCCCTGTCACCATTATCGCTCATGATGTTGCACTTTAATTATTTTCCTTATATTTCATGCTGTTAAATAAGCCGAACCGGAACCATACCGGAAAATGAAGCCCCGCTCGCCACACCCAGCCCAACACCGTTTGCGGTGTTGACAGCACACCCTATAGCATCTATTCTTGACCGTATGAGTGCGTATATACCGTCAAAAGGAGTTGACCTCACGGCAGCCAAATCTGCCGTGACGGGTGTTGTCGGTGGTCGCGAGACCGCCACGGCAGTCCGCCGCTTACCCCCTGTGCCTGGATACGCCGCCCAACAGACGAAACACATCCTCGGCGTCACGCCTGAAGATATCTGGCCACACCGCGACACAAATGGATCACAAGCACTCGAAAAGTGTAGCACGACACCGAATAGAGACAATGCCTGCAATGAAAAACAGGAGACAGGTATGGACTATGGCAGGGCAACCAGGGGACGCCGCCCATGAACACCAAGCGCCATCACGGCCACGCCACCCACCGCGACGCCATTTGGGTCGCCATCCGTGATCTGCGCGAATTCAGCGTCTCCGAGATCGAGGACAAAACCCGCATCAGCCACAGCAGCATCAAGACCTATATCCTTGGACTCACCAAGGCCGGCTACCTGAAGCGCACAGAACATCACCACCGCGCAAAGATCGACAATAGATTCGTCGCCAACCGCTGGCAGTTGATCAAAGACACCGGCGTGGACGCGCCACGCGTTACACGCGATGGAAAACGCATCACTCAGGGTCTTGGCCGGGAAAACATGTGGCATGCCATGCGTATCCTGCGCGACTTTTCGGCCAAAGACCTCGCCGCCCAAGCCAGTAACGACGACATCCTCATCAAACACGCCGATGCCAGAACCTACATCAAATACCTGCACATGGCCGGTTATCTGATTATCGTCATGCCGGCCGGGTCTGAGGACAAAGCAGACACCCAGACCCGCTACCGCATGCCCGCATCACGCTACACCGGCCCGCGCCCGCCAATGATCCAGCGCACCAAACAAGTATTTGACCCCAACACGGGAAAAGTCGTCTGGCCAATACAGAAGAATGAATAGTGAGCGGCCCTCGAAAGGGCGTGCGGACGGAAACCGGGGCAGGCTTGAGGGGCGACTGACTGCTGCTTGGGGGATCTTGCAATACCGTTCTCTCCGCACAGGCGGGAATCCAGCATGCACGGCGCTCAGGCATTCTGGACGATTCGACATTGACCGGATATTTTTCGTCACTCCGGCAAAGGCCGGAGTCCAATGAAATATCAAGACGCCGGATTCCGGTTAAAACAGACCGGAATGACAGCAATCGCAACAAGCGGGGGGGAATAGAATCCTCAGAGATTTAACCTGAACCTGAATCCACGCCATTGAAGCAGGCCACCGGGTCGAGTCTCCCGCGCGCCACACGCGCACAGTCGCCCCTCCTCCGGCTTTTTACCTCCCGGGTCGTCGTGCGGCTTTACAAACGCCGCTTCCAGGCATTGTGGTAGGCGATCTCGTCCCTGTGAAAGCGCCAACGTCTCGCCGGCGAAAAAAACAGACGATGCAGTAACACACCGGCGACAAAGCCACCGACGTGCGCCCACCAGGCGACACCGCCCACCTCGGCTGATTGAAACAGAGCGGAGGTACCGGCCAGAAACTGCATCAGAAACCAGAAGGCGAGAAACAGTGCCGCCGGCAGAGCAACGATAAACGGATAGAACAGAATAGGAATCATCACCACCACCTGCGCCCGGGGGTACATAACGAAATAGGCCCCCAGCACGCCGGCGATAGCGCCCGAAGCGCCGACCGTGGGCAGAGTGGATGCCGGATTGACGAAAACCTGCACCAGGGTAGCGGCCAGGCCGCAGGTGAGGTAGAAAAGCAGGAAGCGGATACTACCCATACGGTCTTCCACATTATCGCCGAACAACCACAGGAACCACATATTGCCGATAATATGCATCCAACCGCCATGCAGAAACATGCTGGTGAGAAAGGGCCAGTAGTCACCGACAGGAAAGCCCACGGTCTGCGCCCACTCGGGGTCGGTGTAGCGCGCCGGTACCAGACCGAAAAGATAAAAGAAACCCTGTATCTCCCGTTCCGAAAGGCCCAGTTCGAAGACAAAGACCAGGACGCTGCTGAAGACCAGAAACCACACGGCAAACGGCGGGAAACGTGTTGGAATGGAATCGTGCAGGGGGAACACCCGCCCCTCCTCAGTCAGTGGCAGCGTCACATCAACACATTAAATATGGGGGGGAACGCCGCCAAGATCAAGCGTCTATGGCATCCAGGCACCACCAGCGGACAACTCGATAGAACACGGCCCTCATGCCAAACACGGCACCGATATACGGTGATACTTGCTATTAACCCGGATATTTTGTCATGGGGCGCACAGCGCACCCCGGGTTCGGTTAACCTTTACTCCGCGTTTACCATTCAAACCTGAGCCCTGTGGCCACATTCCAGATGGTTAAATTCTCCTGAGCCATGGTGGTTTCGTATTGGACGTAGCTGGACACACCATCGGCAAACGTGGCCGAAGCACCCAGGGCTAACACATAATAGTTGGAACTCGGCTGATTGGTTGCAAAACTGAATTGGCTGTTCGGGTCGATAAGAAAATATCCTTTTACATTATCGGCATTGCCTTGAAATTGGTGCAGCCACGAAACATTGACATGGGGCAGCAACACGCCCCACGAATAGCTGAAGGCGTAGCGGAATTGCGCGCCCAAAGTGGAGACCAGCTGAGACACCTGTTGTTTGTTTATGGCGATGTTATAAGAACCTGCGCTGGTTTCCCGATACCCATCGATAGTGGTTTTCAGATAATCCAAACGCGCATTCAGGGTTGACGTAAAACCCCGCTGCACGAAATCATATCCACCACCAAGACTTAGGGCATAACCGATACTGTCCGTGCTGCTTTTTGCCGTTTCGTCCGTGGTACCAAACACCACGCGCCGGCGCATATCGTAATTACTGAGATTAATCACACCAATGGCATCGATATAACTGTTATCAGAAGGATAGTAACTACCATAAACCGTACCGCTGTAGTTCCCCACATCCATACTGCCCCCCTGGTGCTCTATATCCATGTCCGTTCGCCCATAACCCAGGGCCAAGCCCATTGACCCCCTGTTGTCAAAACGGTAGTCAGAACCGATGGTCAGGGCATAATTATCAAACTCAAACCCGGTTTCATAGATGGTTTCATCCTGCGTACCTCCACCAATTTTACCGTTGACAAACCAACTCCAGTTGCTGGCAAACCCTGAGCCCGCGCTACCACCGGTGGCATTTCCTGGCAACAAATTGCCTTGCAGCAATGGGGCGAGCATGTCGCCGGTGATGGTTTCATTGCCATAATTTAGGCTCAAACCGCTGAGCAGTGTCAGATTCTGGCCACGCCGTAACGAAGTCAAGCGGCGACTGACGTTGGATAACTGCTCCTTGGTCAGCTCATCGTTCAAGGCACTTTGTGCACCGACATTAGTGGCTGAGATGGCGTCGATAAATTCACGCATATCCTCTGCTGAACCCGAGTCTCTTGCAATACGGAATTGTTCGCACAGATCGTCTGTTCTACTCTGATCCAGACAAATAGTCGCTAATATATTTTTTGCGGCAACATCGGGAGAACTGCCCTGATCGAAGATTGCCACACGCCCCACATTGACGGTTATTGTCGCGGTTTCCATTATATCCTGATCATTGAGCACCGCATAATTGAAGCTCACCCGCCCCTCGAAATTTTCCGCAGGCCGGTATTCCACACACATCAGAGTTTCGTCAGAACAGGCAACGACCGCGGCGACCCCCGAACTGGGTTGATCGGGAATCGTAACCACAGGATCGCTGATATTACTAATACTTTGGGATAGATTGATTGGTATCGCCTGATTCACCCCCGTTGAAACAGCGACATTCTTCAGGTCAGCCCGGACAGAGACGGGAAACAACATCAAGACCACCAGCGCCACTGTCAAACCAACATACGCAGGCTGATAGACAATGTTTTTATTTACGAAATACAGATTAACCAGGCATTGTATTTTAGAAAGCGGTATCACGAAATGGCCTGCCTTATTTGATATATTGTCTTTTTTCCTGCATCCAGGCTGTCTATTCATACTGTGTGTACGGTGGCAATACCACCCCGCCGCTGACGGGGTGCGGTAGCAGCGGCTTTGACCACCAACGACTTGCTATCTTAAATAGCTAATCCCAGTAAAGCCGCGCTTACAAATCAAGCATCGGGAAACCCAGCCTGGGAGGATTGATTTCAGGCGCGAATATTAACATTGCAGATGGAACACGCAGGATACATTTCTATAAATTGTTAATATTTTACATTAATTGGCTACGTTTCTTTATTTTTTACACCGTTAAATACGTTAAAATCCCCTCGCTGAAGCGCTCTCAATGGATTAAGACATACCGCCCGGCATTTTTTGCCACCACCCATCAGGCAAAGCACAATAATGCGATGTCATCAATAAGGAAATACCCCCCTGACCATTTTAGATTGTCATTTTCAGACCTACCCAACGACTTATTTTCAACAAACAAGGCCGCTGTCATGTTCTTGAACCCCTTTCTCACCCCCCACGTCTCTCCGTATCGATTTTTCCTGGCAGTGGCACTCACCGCACTGCTCAGCGCCTGCGGCGGTGACGACAGCCTGGACACGGCCGACCCGGGCGCGCGCACGGTGCCGCAAAACATCGCACTGACCACCGGCGCACGGATGAATGCATTGAGCTGGCGCGGGGTGAGCGGGGCCCGGGCTTATACCGTGTACTGGGCCACCGAGCCCGGTGTGGATCCGACCAACGGCACCGCCATTCACACCCCGCAGCCTTATTTTGAGCACCGCGGCCTGGCCAATGATACGACCTATTTTTATGTCGTGACCTCCGACACCTCTTTTGGCCAAAGCGCGCCCTCGGCGGTGGTCGAGGGCACGCCCCGGGCCGCGCGGCCGGCCCGGCCCGGTGATCTCGCCCTGCAGGCCGGCAATGGCCGCATCACCCTGCGCTGGGACGCGGTGCCCGGAGCCACCCATTACACCTTGTACTGGCGGGATCGTGCGGGTGTGGAGGAGAGTAGCGGAGAGAGCACCCGCATCACGCAGGTCGTCTCACCCTTCGTGCACCCCGGACTCGAGAACGGCCGGAATTATTTTTATCGCCTGGTAGCCGAAAATGCCCACGGCGCGAGCGAAGCCTCCGAGGAGCACAGCGCCATGCCCCTGGCGCCGCCACCCAGCGCCCCCTTGATCACCCGGGCCGAGGTGACCGCCGATCAGGTCACCCTGCATTGGCAGCATACCGGTGAGGCCAGTCACTACACACTGCTCTGGGGCGATGCCGACCCCCTCGAAACCGGCGGGGACACGGCGTCACTGACCCGGGTCACCAGCCCCTACACCCACACCCCGCTGCAAGAGGGGCAGACCTATTTTTACCGCATACGAACACACGACGGTGAGCGAGTGAGCAGCCTGTCCAATCGCGTCCGGGTCACGCCGCCCGACGAAGCCAGTGTGGCGGAGCCCGGTGCCGTGCCGGCGATACCCACCGATCTCACCATGAGCCTGGAAAACGGCCAGCTCAGCCTGGACTGGCCCCCGGTAGAGGGTGCGCTGGGTTACAACCTGTATTGGCTCAGCGGCGAGACCGGTGAAGTCACCACCGAAGCTACCCGTATCACCCAGATCCAGCCACCCTATACCCATATCCAGCTCAACAACGGCACCCTTTATCGCTACCGCCTCAGTGCCCTCAACGATCACGGCGAGAGCCCCCTGTCCACAGAGGTCAATGGCATACCGCAGGTGGTATTGCCCGGCGTCCCGGCCGGCGTGCAGGCCCTGGCGGGCGATGCATCCATTCTGCTGCGCTGGGATCCAGTGCAGGGGGCCACGGGCTACACCCTGACGATCAACGATGGCGGCGCGACCAACACCCTCACCGAGGTTCGCTCTCCGTACCGGATCACCGATCTCAGCAACGCCACCACGTACCGGATCCAGCTCCAGGCGCAAAATACCCAGGGCCTGAGTGAGCCCTCGGCGCCAGTGAGCGCCACGCCGCAGGAACCGGTGCCCAACACCCCGAGGGATCTGGTGGCCCACCCGGGCAATGCCAGCGTGCTGCTGCAATGGGCGGCGGCCGTCCCGCAAAATGCCGATGATCCGGCCGAAGCAGTGACCGGCTACCGGGTCTATAGCGCCACCCGCCCCGGCGTACGTCCGGACAGCGGCAGCCTGATCGACGCCACCCCGACGCGTCGCGACGATGGCCGTTGGCAACTGCACCATACCGGCTTGCAGAACGGCCAGCGCTATTATTATGTGGTCAGCGCGCAAAACGCCGGCGGTGAAGGCGGCCTGTCACGAGAGATATGGGCCCGCCCCCGAGTACCGGCCCCCGGCGTTCCCAGTGGCCTGTCGGCGGCGGCTGGGGATGGCCGAGTGCGGATTGATTTTACCCCGCCCGACACCCTGTCCGACGACAAATCGGCCACCTATAACCTGTATTGGGCCCGGGCCCTCGATAATGAAGGGCGTGGCGGACGCAGCCCCACCGAAGTCATCAGCAATGTGCAACCGGGCTACGTGTTTAGCGAGGGTGCGGCCACCAACGGCACGACCTATTTTTTCCAGGTCTCGGCCGTGAGCAACGGCAACGAAGGCCCGCTGTCGGACGAAGTCAGCGCCACGCCACAGCTGCCCGCCCCCGGGCAGGCCCCGCAAGAAGCCCAGACGCTCGCAGACAATGGCCGGGTAACCCTGGACTGGGCCCCCGTGGCGCAGGCCAGCGGCTACGTGATTTACTGGGCCACGGATCCCGACATCGACCCCCGAACCAGCAACCGCCTCCGTGGCGAGGCGATACAGCCGGGTTTTGTGCACGATGGACTTGAAAATGGCCAGAGCTATTATTATCGCGTGGCGGCCGTCAATGCCGGTGGCGAGGGCAGTCTGTCCGCGCTGTTGGCAGCCCGGCCCCAGCTGCCGCCGCCGGCTACGCCCAGCGATTTTAGCGTCCAGCCCGGCGATGGCCAGGTCACCATCGATTTCGTACCCAGCCCGACCGCCAGCGGTTATCGCGTGTTTTGGCACCCGGACGTCGAGGCGCCCCTGGCACAGTGGTCCAGCCGTCCCATCCTGCCGGGTGATATCCTCACCGGTTTGGACAACGGCGAGACCGACGTCTACCGCCTACAGGCCCTCAATGCCGGTGGTGCCGGCCCGCTCACCGAGCCCGTCAGCGCCACCCCGCAACCCAAGCCTCCCGCCTCGCCCAACGGTCTGGCCGTGACCAGCGGTGATGGCGAACTCCATGTTAACTGGCATACCCGGCCCGGCCTAAGCTACACCCTGTACTGGAGCGATGATGCCGAGATCGCCCCCGTTGATAGTGGTAATGCCCTCAGCGATGCCCGGCCGACCTACCGCCACAGCGGGCTCAGTAACGATACGGCCTATCGCTACCAGGTCAGCGCCAGCAACAGCGGTGGCGAAAGCGCTCCCAGCGAGCCGGTCGAAGCCACCCCCGCAGGCAGCATGCCCGGCATCCCCCAGGCCTTCAGCGCCGAAGGCGGGCCGTTTCAAGTCACCCTGCGCTGGCGGCCGCCGGCCAATGCCACGGACGATACCCACTACACTCTGTACTGGGGCACCACACCGGATCAGGGGGTCAACGGCACCGCCCTGACGGTGGTGAACTCACCCTATGTGCATACACCCCTGGAGAACGATCAACGCTATTACTATGTAATCACCGCCACCACTGGCAACATCGAAGGCCCTCCCTCGGCCCAGGTCGAAGCCCTGAGCAGCGGGGACGGCGCCGTCCCGACCCAGCCCCAGAGCGTATGGGGTAGTACTGGTGATGGACAAAACACCCTGCAATGGCAGGCCGTGGTCGACGCCGAACGGTACACCGTGCAATGGTCCACCCGGGCCGACATGAGTGAACCCCAAGGCACGACGGTCAGCGCCCCGCCCTTTGTACACAATGAGCCCCCGGCCAACACCCTTTACTATCGGGTGATCGCCCACAATGGCAACGGCGACAGCCCCCCTTCGGCCATCGTGAAAATTACCCGGGACAGCCCCAACCAGGCCCCGCAAATCACCCAGGGGGCCGCAATTTCCGTCACTATGGACGAAGACAGCAGCCCCACCGCCTTTGCCCTGAGCCTTAATGCCACGGACAACGACGGTGACACGCTCACTTGGTCCATCGCCACCCCGGCCAATCTCGGCAGTGCGCAGATAACCGGCAACAATACGTCGGCCAGCGTGGCCTACACCCCGCAGGCCGACGTCAACGGCAGCGATACGTTTACCGTAAAAGTGGATGACGGCCAAGGCGGCAGCGACAACATCCAGGTCGATGTCAGCATCAGCCCGCAGAACGATGCGCCGACCATCACCAACACCGATCTCAATCCCAGCGTTGCGGAAAACACCATTGCAGTGATCCCCATCACGGTGACGGATACGGACAGCAGCACGTTTACCTATGCACTCAGTGGCGTCGACAGTGCCTTGTTCAGCATGGTGGGGAACACTCTGAGCTTCGTCGCCGCACCCAACTTTGAGACCCCACAAGACAGCGGTACCGACAACATCTACAACGTCAGCGTGACCGCCAACGACGGCAACGACGACAGTGCAGCCAAGGCCTTTGCCATTACCGTGACCGATGCCAATGACTCGGCGCCCATTATCACCAACACCGATCTCAGCCCCAGCATGGCGGAAAACACCACTGCGGTGATCGCCATCACGGTCACGGATAGCGATAGCACCGCCTTTACCT
>DRKN01000117.1 GCA_011051755.1 Gammaproteobacteria bacterium | reverse complement strand
TTCCGGCAAATTCTAGGGAAATTCAAAGCCCGGGGGAAGGCGTTTTTCCGTGACGGGTATTTTTGCACATTTTTTTAACCTCCTGCCCACCGGCCACCAGCCTGCCGCGTGGGCACGAAAGACGTGCCCACCCAGAGAGTGAAATCAGCAATGGTTCTGGGTAATCTACTTGTAATTTATATGAAAGAACGAAAGTCCCAGAAAAACATACTGAGCTAAACATTAAAGCAAAAACAAATAATATTCCTGATGTTTTTTCATAATTTCTCCCTGTCTTCAACCGAGCATTACAATACTCGAATCTCAGTCACGACATTTGGCAATCTAGCGCCAAATTTCTTGATTTGAGGGAAAGTGCAGGCTACACCCGGCGGGTTATCTGCCGGTAGATCTGCGCGATACGACCTTCGGGATTCGCCGCTGTAGTGACTTGCGCTGGCCACTTCTTCGCAGGTCTGCTTGTCCAGCAGCAAGGTGCCGAACTAATCCATGCGCAGGGGAGAGTATAAACACCCCTATTATGGGAGTTTTTATTAGTCTTTCTCTTTTAGTCTCTGAGTCAGTGGCGACGTTGTTCGTGCGGCCGTACCAGGGTGCCGGTACTGATGTCGGTGAGGGTGCCGCGAGCATGCTGGCTGCCAGTGGTCTCCCACAGCTCGAAGGCGGTCAGTGGATCGAGGGCCGGTTCCTCGGCCCCCAGGTCGCGCATGGTCTGTAGTACGTCCATGGCCGGTACAAAACGTTCGCTGAGCTGGGCATAAAGGCGGCTGAGAGAATGGTTGGCAGCGTTGTGCAACTGGTGATAGGCGCCGATGCCGAGGTCGACGTAATAGTTGACGGAGACACGCCGGTGTCTGGCCCGCTGCGGGTAGAGCCCGGCGTACAGCAAGCAGATATCGCCCACGTCGCGTAGTTTGTCATGCTGTTGATGGCCCGTTGAGAGTAGACCGGCCAGATAGTCGAGGGCGAGGATGCGCGAGACGATCTCCGGTTTGCTGAGAAAACGTTGCAGGAGAAACACCAGATAACTCTGCACGTCTTCGCCCAGTTCATGTCGTGCCTTTTGCTCCGCCTCGCACACCAGTGCGTGCCAATGTGCCGCGGCTGTGGGCTGCAGTTCGATATCGCGCATATACACCTCCAAATCGTGTACTTGCAAACACCTCTTGCCTACCTTATCGGGCCATGTGCCGGGTGGCTTGAACCGGTATCTTTGGCTTACGGGGATTTTTCCGAGCCGTCCAACAGTTGGCGGATATTTTGGTGATGCCGCCAGATCAGCATCAGGCTGATCACCACCGAGACGCTGATCAGCTCCGGCTCTGGCTGCAGCCACCACATGAACAGGGGTGACAGGGCCGCTGCCGTGAGCGCCGCCAGCGAGGAAATGTGAAATACTTTGGCCATCAACAGCCAGACAGCCAGCAGGCACAGCGCCACCGGCCAGGCCAGAGCGGTCAACACGCCGAAGGCGGTGGCCACGCCCTTACCCCCTTTAAAACCAAAGAACAGCGGGTACAGATGGCCAAGAAAAGCGGCCAGCGCGGTCAGCGCCAGCACCGGGGTGGAAACCGCCAGTGCCTGCGCCAGCAGTACCGGCAACAGGCCCTTGATGGCATCACCAGCGAGGGTGATGGCGGCAGGTTTCTTGCCGCCCACGCGCATTACGTTGGTGGCGCCAGGATTGCCCGAGCCCTGGCTGCGCGGATCCGGCAGGCCCATCAGGCGGCAGGTGATAATGGCGGCGGAGAGTGAGCCAGCGAGATAGGCGCCGAGAATCAGTGCGATATCGATCATGGGTTCATTATCCCGTGCTGGTACGGTTCAGGGCAAACCGCTATAGTTCCCTGGAAATTTCGAGGCCCGTTATGGGTCTCAAATCACCCCTTAACATAACGTGAAAAACGCATACGGCATGGATATCATTTTTCTACATGGTCTGACCATCGAAACCATCATTGGCATTTACGACTGGGAGCGCAAGGAAAAACAGTCGATCATCCTCGATTTGGACATGGGTACTGATATCCGCCGCGCCGCCGCCAGTGATGCCATCGAAAATACCCTCAACTACAAGGCCGTGGCCAAGCACTTGATCGAATTCGTCGGTGATAGCGATTTTCAATTGGTTGAAACCCTGGCCGAGCGGGTGGCCGAGGTCGTGCTCACGGAATTCGATGTGACGTGGGTGCGCTTACGAGTGAACAAGCAGGGCGCGGTGCGTTATGCCGGTGATGTTGGCATTATTATTGAAAGAGGCGAAAGAGGTGAATAGAGGCGAAAGAGGCATCGAGCGTGGTGCCCAGGACGGAGAGAACGGCTGATGCCACAGGTGTTCATCGGGGTTGGCAGCAATGTTGAACGCGATACCAGCATTCGCGCCGGCGTCGCCGATCTGCGCGCCCATTACGGTGAGCTGCTTTTGTCATCGGTTTATGAAAGTGAGGCCGTGGGTTTCGCCGGTGATGCCTTTTACAACCTGGTGGTGGGTTTTGATACGCAAGAGTCCGTCGACAGCGTAGCGAATGTGCTGGCCGCCATCGAGGATCGCAATGGTCGCGTACGTGGCGGCGGGAAATTCGCTCCACGCACCCTGGATCTGGATCTGTTGCTGTACGGTGATGAGATCATCAGTACGGCGCGCTTTCATGTGCCGCGCGACGAGATTCTGCGCTACGCCTTTGTGCTCTGGCCGCTGGCCGAAATCGCGCCGGATCTGCGCCATCCTGAGGCGGGCAAAACCTTTGCCCAGTTATGGGGAAGGTTTGATAAAGACGGGCCGGTATTGAGACCGGTTGTGTTTTCTTGGCAGGTGCCGACAACAGAAGGAACTGGCCCGGATATTTTATGAAGTCCCGCCCCGCGCGAGTGTAGTGGGTACGAGACGAATGGTAGTGACTGATGGCTTGAGAGACCCGGAATACCGTCATTTCCGCGCAGACGAGCATCCCGTATATACGACCGCCCTGGCCGCCTGGATTGCTTGCTTTGCTCGCCCGGCGGGTGTCCAGCGTACAAAGGGCTTTTGTCCGGGTTTTCACGGTGTTTTGCCCGGAATGACGGCATTTTCAATGTTAAGTCAGCGCTATTCAGATAGGGGATTTTTTCGGAATTTTTGCCGAATCAAGGCCCTGAGGAATCCGTGCCCAGCACGATCTTTCATGCAAATTCATGAAAGACCCAGGTGAGTTCAATGCGCCACTAGCGGCGAGGAGGGAAATATGAACGAGGGGTGTGCAGGAAGCAGCACAGCAGCAAAAGAAGATAAACCGCTGATCCTGATCGTCGATGACTCACCGACGATCCGCATGTCGTTGAAACGTGCGGTAGAGGATGAATTTCAGCCACTGGAGGCGGAGGACGGCGAAGTTGCCTGGACGTTGTTGCTGCAGGACGCCGATATCGAACTGCTGATCACCGACCTCACCATGCCGCATCTCGATGGTTTTGGCCTGATCCGGCGTCTGCGTGAAAATCACGCGGCGCGTATGCAGAATCTGCCGGTGATTGTCGTCACCGGGGCGGATGATACTGCGGCCCGTGAGCGCGCCTTTCATGCCGGCGCCAATGATTTTCTGACCAAGGACAGTGATCGCATTGAGCTATTGGCGCGTCTGCGTGCCCATCTCAAGCTGGCACAGACCATTCGCCAACTGGAGGCCAGCCAGTGTGAGCTGCGGGCGCAGGCCAATACGGATGCGCTGACCGGGCTTGCCAACCGGCGCTTCTTTGATGAGATCGCCGGCAAGGAATTATCACTGATGCGCCGGCAGCAGGATTATTTCAGTGTATTGATGATTGATATCGATCACTTCAAGACGGTGAATGATACTCATGGTCACCCGGTCGGCGATGAAATTCTCAAGCGGGTGGCGGCAACCCTGTCGGACAATCTGCGCGAAGAGGACACGGTGGCGCGTATCGGTGGCGAGGAATTCGTGGTCTGCTCACCGGCCACCAACCGGCTGGCCTCTATCGTCCTCGCCGAGCGTTTGCGCAAGGCTGTGGAATCCCTGACGATCAAGTGCGACGGCCGGCGGATTCCGGTCACCATCAGCCTGGGTATTGCCCTGCGGCCGCTCGATGGTGACGATTTGCAGGCCTTGTTGAGCGTGGCGGACGAGCGCCTGTATCGTGCCAAACAGGACGGCCGCAATCGTTTCTGTGTCGCGGACAAGGTGTCACAGGATGATGACGGGTTCGCCGTGGACAGAATCTGTCCGCGCATGGACACGGCGCTGGCGATGATACGCCATGGCAATCTGCATCGCCTCAAGCCGCATCTGTCCACGTTGTTGCAAGAGTTGATCCCCTTCCTGGAGCTAGTTAACCAGCAGTCGGCGGGGGCGAAGGTCGATGTCGGGCGGATGCGTGAAATTGCCGAAAATCTGAAGGATTAGTTTTTTCGTTTAGAACAAACCCATATTTCCCATTTCCCAATTTTTTCCTTATATTGTTGCCGGATTAATATCATTCTCATACATTCCCTGAGCGGAGTGCACAGGGAACGCCAAGAGGTATTGATTAATACCGTCATTGCGGGCGCATATCACCAAATAGTGGGTTAGGGGGTGAAATTAATTCTACTCTATTACTTTAATCTGAGGGGTCAATTCCCCACAATTTGCTGCGAACAAGTATTGAACAATACGTAGTGGGTGAATTCCTCCCAATACCCCACTCCTTGGGGTGGGAATATTGACTCCGCAAGTTAACTGTAACGGAGTAGAATTAATTGCCTGGAACGACGTACTGCACTTAATCTATAAATACCGGGTCAACGCTCTTCTCGTCGCCACACCAGGATACGATTGTTGGCCGGCATTTCATGGTCGGCCACAGGTTGCAGACCCTGTTCCTGAGCCAGTTCATCAAGCGCGGCACGGTCACGGATGCCGCTCTTCGGGTCTCGTTGCTTCAGCCAGGTATCGAAGCGCGCATTGCTCTCACTGGTGAATTTTCCCTCCCGGTTGAACGGGCCGTAAAGACAGAAGCGTCCACCTGGAGTAAGTACCCGCCCAACCCCCTCGAACAGTTTTTCCACTTCCGCCCAGCCCATGATGTGCACGGTGTTGGCGCTGAAAACGCCGTCGTAGCGATGCCGGGGCCAGGGATCCTGGCTGACGTTCAGCGGCAGTGGCAGGAGTACATTGTCGCCGCCGTCTTCGTTCAGCCAGGCGAGGATGCCGGGGTGGTTTCCGGCACAGTCGCTGGTTTGCCAGTGCAGGTGCGGTAGTGCGTTGGCGAAAAATACGGCGTGCTGTCCGGTGCCGCTGCCGATTTCAAGAATCGTCGAGGCCTGGGCGAATTCCTCACGCAGTATGGCGAGAATGGGGTGTTTGTTCTGTTCGCAGGATTCGGCGAAGGGTTTCATGGCCAATGTATTGTCTATGGGTAATCCCGCGCCACTTCAATCGGCGGTAGGGTGCTCTGCCGTGAGCGGTGATCTTTTTAGCTATTCAACGACCGCCCACCATCCACCGTCAGCACTTGGCCACTGGTGTATTCGGCATCCCGAATCAGATACAGCACCGCCCGTGCGATATGTTCCGGGCTGCCCTGCCGCTTGAGAAAGGTGCGGTTGATGATGCGCTGCTTGGTGACTTCATCCATGTCCGTTTCCGGCCAGAGGATGGCGCCCGGTGCGACGGCATTGACGCGGATCTCCGGCCCCAGTTCACAGGCCAGCGCCTTGGTCAGCATGACCAGTCCTGCCTTGGCTATACTGTAGATGGGGTGACGTTTGAGTGGTCGATCAGCGTGAATGTCGACGATATTGACGATGCAGCCGCGGCGGGCTTTGAGGTGTGGCGCGGCGGCTTGGGCGAGGAAAAAGGGCGCCTTGAGATTGGAGCCGAACAGGTCTTCCCACTGTTGCGGAGTGGCTTTGCCGATGGGGGTGGGATAAAAGGTGGAGGCGTTGTTGATCAATACGTCCAGTCGTTTCCAGGCCGAGCTGGCGTCACTGATGAGGGCTGGCAGGGTTGCTTCGTCGAGCAGGTCGGCGCAGACCAGCACCACGGAATCGGCGCGGTTTTGATTGAGTTCGCTTTGCAGGGTATGGGCGGCGTTACGTGAGCTGCGGTAATGCAACACCAGGTTTGCCCCCTCGGCATGCAGGGTGCGCGCGGTGTGTGCACCGATGCGATGGGCTCCGCCGGTAATCAGCACGACACGCCCACTCAGCGGGCCGTTGTTGGCTTCTGTGGTATCATCCACTGCTTGTCCTCCGAGACCGTTTGAGGGACGCCTCTGAGCAACGGCTTGCGGCCTCGGCACAAGCCGTTGCTCAGAGGCGCCCCGAACACTGTAACCTACCTGCGCCAATCTTGCCCAGCATGAACATCCCCATTTCCAGAGCCACTTCCCGGCACACCCTTCGGCAGGCCGGCGAGGCCTTGGTGCGCCTCCCCGAGCCGGATGAGAAGGCCCGGGCGCACAGCATGGCGCTGATCCGCTTGATCGTCGATGAGATTGCTGGTGCCGGTGGGCAAATCAGCTTTGCGCGCTATATGGCGCTGGCCCTGTTCGCCCCTGGTCTGGGTTATTACAGCGCCGGCAGCCAGAAGTTCGGCGCTAGCGGCGATTTTGTGACCGCGCCGGAAATCTCACCGTTGTTTTCCCGCTGTCTGGCGCGGCAGACGACCGAGGTGCTGGAAAACCTCGGGGGTGGCGATGTGCTGGAGGTGGGGGGCGGTTCCGGTATCATGGCGGCGGATCTGCTGGCCGAGCTGGCACTGCTGGGCCGCTTGCCCGAGCGGTATTTTCTGTTGGAGCTGAGTGCCGATCTGCGCCAGCGGCAGCACGAGACCCTGGCACAAAAGGTGCCGCATCTGCTCGCCCGGGTGCAGTGGCTGGACAGTCTTCCCGACGGCGGCTTTCGTGGCGTGGTATTGGCCAATGAGCTGCTTGATGCCCTGCCAGTACACCTTTTTCAGGTCGAGGCCGATGGTTTCACGGAGCGCTGCGTGACTTGGCGGGATGGGCGTTTCCAGTGGTGCAGCGCCGGGATTGGCGATGTGGCGCTTGCGCAAGGTCTGGCGATGCGGGGTGAAGGCCTGCCCGAGGGCTACGTGTCGGAGCTGAATCTCGCCGCTGGCGGCTGGATCGGTTCTGTCGCCACCCTGTTGCAGGCTGGCGTGGTATTATTGATCGACTACGGTTTTCCACGCCACGAGTATTACCACCCGCAGCGTGACCGTGGCACCCTGATGTGTCACTACCGTCATCGCGTCCACGACGACCCCTTTGTCTACCCCGGCTTGCAGGACATCACCGCCCATGTGGACTTCACCGCCATCGCCGAGTGCGCGGTGGACAGTGGCCTGGATGTGCTGGGCTACAACACCCAGGGTCTGTTTTTGCTCGCCAACGGTATTACCGAACTGGCGCAGTCGGATGACGAGCGCGAGCAACTGCGCCTGGCACAGCAGGTACGCACCCTGACCCTGCCGGGCGACATGGGGGAGCTATTCAAGGTGATGGCGCTGGGACGCAATTACGATGTGCCGTTGCGTGGTTTCATGTTACAGGATTTGCGTGGCAAGTTGTGATTGTCCTGAAGCCTCGGATTCAGGATTGTTCCATGGTAAAAGAGTGACGGGTGGGGGCGGTTTCAGCCACGATTAAAGGCCAATCCATTCGCGGCTGAAACCGCCCCATGAAATGCATAACAAAAAAGCTAATGTAGTGTCTCATACTAAAACCTAAGTCCTACAAGTGCTCGCCTCAAGCATCTACTTTGTGCGGCACTGCGCAGGCACGATCACTTGCAATGATCTAGGTAAAATACAGAGAGAAAGTGGGTAAACAAAAGTGGGTAAACAGATGACTATGTCGGCATAGCCCGCTGGAAAAGGGAGACTGTTTTCAAGGGCCTCAACACCGCCATTGTCTGTTTGCCGGCGTCCCTTCGGGGCAATGAGGAGGACATCGGTGGCGTTATGTTCTCTGCAGATAGTACCGCCATCTCCGTGAGAACGCGCTTCGCCTGCCAAAAGTGGTTTTTTACGGAAAGGCGCCTACCGTCGTCTCAAGGCGTCTGTTTTAGATGGTGTCACTGTCCTTTTCCGCTCTAGCTATATCTGCGATTGGTATGAGAGACTACGTTCATAAAAGAGGAAATGATATGAACGACAGACTCAGGCAGACCCAAGACATGCTGGCCAGACATCACCGCGACGGTGAGGCCTTTGCACAAATGATGAAAGACACCTTCGACGGTCGTTTTAATGAGACCTTCTGGGAGATGTGGGAACAACATATAGAACCGGCATTGTCCGATGTGCCGGTGATTCTTGATCTGGGCACTGGCCCCGGTATGCTGCTCAGGGCTCTGGCGGCGCGCTACCCAAAGGTGCGTGCCATTGGTGTGGAATGTGCCGAGTACATGCTGGAGGCTGCCGTCGACCTACCCGAGGGCTGTGAGACCATTGCCGCTGATCTCCATGATCCTCATTTTCCGCTGCAAGATAGTGTGGTCGATGCGGCGGTGGCTTCCATGGTGTTGCACGAGATGCACCAGCCGGTGCGTGCCCTGCGGGAGGTCGCCCGCTGTCTTAAAGCGGGCGGTTGCCTGTATATGTTGGACTGGGTGCGCGCACCGCTGAAGCAGTATCTCGACGATACGGCGCTGGATGTGTTTGCCACCGATACGCCGCCGGAGGCGCTGGAAGACCTGTTCATCCATTTCATCGAGCATAATCGTTTTTCTGCCGACGACTTGGTGTTCATGCTCGAGAATACCGGCTTCCGCGTGCTGGAGGCCACGGCACTGAAAGACGGTCGGCAGGCGCGCATCATTGCCGAAAAGCTGTAACTGTTTGTCACCGAGGTACGTGATCCATTTCCCCGTGTTTTTCGTACCTTTGTGCTGCGTTAATAGTGACGAAAATCTTCGACTGACAGACTGACAAAGGATCAACTGATTCCATGGATCACCTACACGCCATTGCCTTGGCCTTATTACAGGGTTTTACTGAATTTCTGCCCATTTCCAGTTCGGCGCATCTGATTTTGCTGCCGCGCCTGCTTGGCTGGGAGGATCAGGGCTTGGCCTTTGATGTCGCCGTACACCTCGGTACCCTGAGTGCGGTGGTGTTGTATTTCCGCCGTGAGCTGGCGCCCATGGTGCGCGACTGGAGCCGCTCGCTGCTTACCCGCCAGCAGACGAAAGACAGCCGGCTGGCCTGGGCGGTGCTGTGGGGCACCATTCCCGTGGGTATTGCCGGCCTGGCCTTCAAGGGCTATATCGAGGTCGAGCTGCGTTCGGAGCTGGTGATTGCCGCCACTACCATCGGTTTCGGCCTGCTGCTGTGGTGGGCGGATGCGAAGGGCCGCGGTGAGCGTGACGAATATCAACTCGGCTGGAAAGATATCCTGATTATCGGTATCGCCCAGGCCGTGGCGCTGATTCCCGGTACCTCACGTTCCGGTGTGACCATGACCGCCGGACTGATGCTAGGCCTGTCGCGCGAGGGCGCGGCGCGCTTTTCCTTTCTGCTGTCGATCCCGGTGATCGTGCTGGCCGGTGGCCTCAAGGGATTGGATCTGGCCAAAGAGGCAGTGCCGGTGGATTGGGGGGTGATGATCATTGGCGTGGTGACCTCGGCTATCACCGCCTATGTCTGCATTCACTTCTTCCTCAAGCTGTTGGAGCGCATCGGCATGCTGCCCTTCGTGATCTATCGTCTGGTGCTGGGTGGGGTGTTGCTGCTGCTGTTTATGTAAGGGCTTGTTTCTTGTCCTGGACAGATTTTATATTCAGCCCGTAGCGTGCACTGTGCGCGCGGCGGTTGGGTATGATCGGATATCGATGCCGGTGGATAGTGAGGTGGTAACCGTTCAGCACGGAAGAGCGCCAGGGGGTGGATGTCCAGCTTGTGCGCATGGCGCACACTACATCTGGTGGCTTTGATGCTCTGTCCGATAACTCGCCAACCTTTGCTCGGAACGTTTACCTTGGCCGTCATGTGGAGCTGGCAGCCAATATTGGCGATGGTGACATAATCCGGCGTCCCGGCGCTTAACCTGAAGTCCGAATGAGAACCCCTCTTATTTTGCGCTCTAACCTTCAGGTAGTGAGTGCCCGCACGAACAGCCCCTGGTTACCCCATTTTTTGCACAGAACTTAAATTCAAGTTCAAAAATACCCTGTTAAATAGGCGCCTTTGCCCGATAAAATTCCTGAACTGCCGTAAAATATTGATACTCAACAAGCACCCACTTAAAGTGGGTGGGATAGGCTTACGCACTGAAAGGTTCGGACACGGGTTGATAAACCTGCTTGCAAAGTCCAGCCCAGCCATTCCACCTCGGCACACAGTTCCTTGACGGGAATCTGCTCGATGCGCGACAGCAGCGCATCCAACAGGGCTAGGCGGGTACGCGCCCGCTTGCGCTCGCCCAGGGGCAGATCTTCAAAACGCAGGCAGGGATCGCTGGACATGCAAAAAGATTAGCCCGGCAAATAAATTAAGTTAATTTTTATGCAGGGGGGGCGTCTCTGCGGAATGACCGCCTGCTGGCGGCAGACTCTGATCGTTGCTGGTGTCTCGCCGGGGGAATGGCAAGGCCGCTGGCGGGCAACGTGCACCCGCCGTCGGTCGTCGGCCCTGCTTCAGAAGCAAGGCTTCTCAGGTGAGGTCTTGAAGCGTTCCACAGAGGCCAGGATTTCGGCCTTGGCTTCGTCGACACCGACCCAGCCATCGATCTTCACCCATTTGTTGCTTTCCAAGTCCTTGTAATGCTCGAAGAAGTGGGAAATCTGATCCAGCAACAGAGGTGACAGATCGTCCAACTTTTCCACGCCGCGGTATTGCACGGCCAGCTTGTCCACCGGCACGGCGAGAATCTTGGCGTCCACACCGGACTCATCGGTCATTTTCAGCATGCCCACGGGACGGCAGCGAATCACCGAACCGCTGATCAGCGGCGTGGGGGTAACCACCAGCACGTCCACCGGATCGCCGTCTTCGGACAAGGTGTGAGGCACATAGCCATAGTTGCAGGGATAAAACATGGCCGTATTCATGAAACGATCCACGAACATGGCGCCGGTTTCCTTGTCAACTTCGTATTTCACCGGGTCGCTGTGCGAAGGGATTTCGATAATGACATTGATGTCGTTGGGCACATCTTTGCCGGAACTGACTCGGTCTAGGCTCATTCTTCTCTTTCTCCTGAATATAATATCGTCGAATAAAAAAGGCCGACAGGTCGGCCTTTTCCAGTGTAGTGGGCCGAAACCAGATCCGGCTTCCGGCGCTGCGCGCCGGTGATCCGTCTCGCTCCATGGAAACAGAAACACCTTCGCCCAATTAGCGAATTTATACCGACATACCCAGATGAATTCCGCCACTGGTTTGCGGTCGTATTGTAGCGCAGATAAGGGGGCCGAGGAACCATGGGTTCCATATAAAATACAAGGTTATAGGCGGGCAGCAATAGAGGGCGAATCATGGATCCCGGCCCGGTGATGTCTATTTTGGCGTGCTGACCATCATGTTGTGGATCATCGCACCTTTGCTGAGTTAAACACTGAGTTAAACGCTGAGCTAAACAACAACATGCACCCTGGAAAGGGTGAGATAAGTGCGTCAGGATCCCATACCTTTCCTTTATTGAGCGCTTGCCATCTCCAGGGCCATCGTGCGCACAGCCACGCTACCGGCCAATGTGGTGTGTGCCGCGCGCGCAAATGGATCAGCATCTCCCGGTAAATCCAATAACCCTGTAGTGAGTTGAATACGGACGAATTTTTCTGCCTTACTTACACCTTGAAGGATTTTTTTAGTTTCTTTTTCACCGCCACATTCTTCAGCGTCACATACTGCGGCAAGCCATTTTTGAAAGGCGGATAATCCTCACCCTGAATCAGCGGCTGCAAATAGCCTCGGCAACGCCGGGTAATGTGAAAACCATCCTTGCTGATGTAATTTTTCGGCATCATTTTTTCCCTGTTCGCCACCTTGGCCAGGCGCGCCTCGACAATCTTCCAGCGATAGGGCTTGTTGGAGGTGCGCTTGATCGCCGGCATCACGGCATTTTTTCCGGCCAGCGCCATCTCCACCGCCGCCTTGCCGACGGCGTAGGCCTGTTCCACATCGGTCTTCGAGGCAATGTGCCGCGCCGCGCGCTGCAGATAGTCCGCCACCGCCCAGTGGTGCTTGTAACCCAGCTTTTCCTGAATCATCTGCGCCACCACCAGCGCCACACCGCCCAACTGGGCATGACCAAAGGCGTCCCGGACACCGCTCTCGGCAAGGAACCGGCCCTTGCTGTCACGCACTCCCTCGGACACCACAATGGCGCAATAACCATGTTTATTAACCGATTCTTTTACCCGGGCAAGAAATTTACGCTCATTGAACACCACTTCTGGAAATAAAATGATCTGTGGCGCATCACCCTCGTTCTCTGCCGCCAGACCTCCCGCCGCCGCAATCCAGCCGGCATGCCGCCCCATCACCTCCAGAACAAAAATCTTCGTCGAGGTCTTGGCCATCGACGCCACATCGAAGGCCGCCTCACGAATCGATACCGCCACATATTTTGCCACCGAGCCAAAACCGGGACAGTTATCGGTAATGGGTAAATCATTATCGACCGTCTTGGGAATATGAATGGCCTGGATGGGATACCCCAGCGTTTTGGAAAGTTGCGAAATCTTCAGGCAGGTGTCGGCGGAGTCGCCTCCCCCGTTATAAAAGAAATAACCGATAGCGTGCGCCTCAAACACCTCGATGAGACGCTCATACTCGGCACGATTTTCCGCCAACCCTTTCAGCTTGTAACGGCAGGAACCAAAGGCCCCGGATGGTGTATGGCGCAAGGCGGCAATAGCGCGGGCCGGCTCCTTGCCGGTATCGATAAGATCCTCGCTCAACGCACCAATAATGCCATTACGACCCGCATACACCTTGCCGATCTTGTCTTTGTTTTTACGTGCAGTCTCGATAACACCGCACGCACTGGCATTGATCACCGCGGTCACACCGCCTGACTGCGCATAAAAAGCATTCTTCTTCGCTATTTTCACTGTCGTTTTCGCCATAATAAACTCCCTGCCGTGCAAATTATTCGGATGTGTTTACCGCGCTTGCCCGCAAAGAAAAAACGACCACAGTCGTGACACTATTCCTTCCAGAGCGCTTCTTTCCAAAATGCCAGCCCCTACGTAAGTAAGAGTATTAACACAACTACGGGAAGCTATGCAGCAAGTCCACACCCAAAATGACTTTTTACACCCATAGAAACATCCCCCACGTTTGTTTTGCAGTATGCGGAAGATCTATGGAAAAAACAGCAAAAACATGAGAAAACAGCCTTTTTCCGCATTGACTTACGCGTATTGAAAAGGGTAGGTTTACAGCGATAACAGTCAGCAGCATGTATTGGCAACGCTTGTTTATCTGTATGACGAGGGGAGACGGTCGATTATGAGGATTGTCCTGATTGGTGCTCCAGGATCTGGCAAGGGCACCCAGGCTAAAAAACTGGTCGGTCGTTACGGGGTACCACAGATTTCCACCGGCGACCTGCTGCGCGCCGCCGTCGCCGCAGAAACACCACTCGGCCTGCAAGCCAAGGCCGCCATGGATGCGGGGCAACTGGTCTCGGATCAGATCGTACTCGACATGATCGAAGAACGCATGGCCGAGCCCGACACAGAAAAAGGCTTCATCCTCGACGGCTTCCCGCGCAACATCCCTCAAGCCCGGGCGCTCGACACCTTGCTGAATAAACTGGGGCGTCCGCTGGAAACCACCATCCTCATCGATGTGGACTTCGACCTGCTGATTCAACGCATCGCCGGCCGCCGCACCTGCAGTAGTTGCGGACAGATGTACAACATCTACACCTCCCCGCCGAAAATGGATGGTCTGTGTGACGTCTGTGGCGGCAAACTGCACCACAGAGCTGACGACAATGAAGACACCATCACCAACCGCCTGCGCGTTTACGAGGCACAGACCACACCGCTGATCAACTATTACAAGGCTCAGGGCAAGCAATATATCGTCGATGGCGCGGGTGGCCTCGATGAAATCTTTCAGCGCCTGTGCAATATCATCGATGGCTTACCCGCCCGAGAAAGTCTGGAATCTGTCAGAAAGGTCGCCAGATTTGCACAAACCATCCAAGAGATGGTGGAAAAGGCCGAAGCCAAACCCACCCCCGATACACAAACAACTCCAGTCGCCAAAAAGGAAACCAGGATCATGACGGCAAAAAAGAGGAAAACAACGGGCAAGAAGGCGACGAGCAAGAAATCAGTCGCAAAGAAAAAGATCACCAAGAAAAAAACCGCCACCAAAAAGAAGGTGGCCAAGAAAAAGATCGTGAAAAAGAAGGTTGCGGTCAAAAAACCCACCGTCAAAAAGAAAAAAACCGTCAAGAAAAAAGCCGCAGTAGCAGTAAAGAAACCGGTGAAAAAGAAGGTCGCGACCAAGAAAAAAACGGTGAAGAAGAAGGTGGGCAAGAAGAAAGTCGCCACCAAAAAGGCATCAGCAAAAAAGAAATCCATGAAGAAAAAGGCCGCCACAAAGACGCCGGCAAAAAAGAAGGCCCCGATCAAGAAGAAAGGGGCAAAGAAGAAGGCTGCGGCCAAAAAGAAGCGCTGACATCACGACCACCCCCGGCTTGTTTCCTGCCGGGGCCGGCCTTACAATCGGGCGCACAGGGTAACCTGTGCGCCCGGGCTGTTTCCGGGCCACCGCCCCCCCCAGTTTGCGAATGCAGGAGCAACGTAGTGCCTAATCTCGATTCCGGCCACGGCCACTTTTCCGGGGTACGCATGCGCCGTATGCGGCGCGATGACTTCAGCCGCCGGCTGATGCGCGAATCCGCCCTCAGTGTCGACGACCTTATCTATCCCCTGTTTATCCTTGAAGGTGAAGGCCGGCGTGAAGCCGTACCCTCCATGCCCGGCGTGGAGCGGGTCAGTATCGACCTGCTGCTGAAAGAAGCCGGTGAATTGGTGCAGCTGGGCGTGCCCGCCGTGGCGCTGTTTCCGGTCACCCCGGAACCGGTGAAAACCGAGGACGCCCGCGAGGCCTTTAACCCCGACGGCCTGGCACAGCGTGCGGTGCGCGCCCTCAAGGCCACCCACCCAGCGCTCGGCGTCATCACCGACGTCGCCCTGGATCCCTTTACCACCCACGGTCAGGACGGCCTGCTCGACGAGGCCGGCTACGTCATGAACGACGAAACCGTGGCGGTATTGGTCAAACAGGCCCTCGCCCACGCCGAAGCCGGCGCCGACGTGGTAGCCCCCTCGGATATGATGGACGGCCGCATCGGCGCCATCCGCGAGGCACTGGAAGCCGCCGGGTACATTCACACCCGCATTCTCGCCTACTCCGCCAAATACGCCTCCAGCTTCTACGGCCCCTTCCGCGACGCGGTGGGTTCCGCCGCCAACCTGGGCGCGGGCAACAAAGATACCTATCAGATGGATCCCGCCAACTCCGACGAGGCCCTGAAGGAAGTGGCGTTGGATCTCAAAGAAGGCGCGGACATGGTAATGGTCAAGCCGGGCATGCCCTATCTGGACATCGTAAGCCGCGTCAAAGACCAGTTCGGCGTGCCGACTTACGCCTATCAGGTCAGTGGCGAATATGCCATGCTGATGGCCGCCAGCCAGAACGGCTGGCTGGATGAAAAGGCCGTCATCATGGAATCCCTGCTCAGCTTCAAGCGCGCCGGGGCCGACGGCATCCTCACTTATTTCGCCAAACGCGTGGCGCAGTGGCTGCAGGACAACTGAGTCCCCGCCCGACCGCCCAGGAGCAAACTGTGCCTCAATCCACCATTTCCAGCCTGTTCGGCGCCTCACCCATCAAGCCTTTGCAGGAGCACATGCAGGCGGTGCAGGTCTGCGCCCAACAACTGATCCCCTTTTTCGACGCCGCACTGGCAGATGACTGGGACGAGGCCCGCCGTCAACAGGCAGAGGTTTCCCGCCTGGAAAACGAGGCCGACGTACTTAAGCGCGAACTGCGCCTGAATCTACCCCACAGCCTGTTCATGGCCGTGCCTCGCCGCGACCTGCTGGAAGTGCTGACCATGCAGGACAAAATCGCCAACAAGGCCAAGGATATCGCCGGACTGGTCACTGGCCGGGAAATGCGCTTCCCCGAAGCCATAGCGCCCACCATCAAGGCCTATGTGCAGCGCTCCATCGACGCCTCCGCACAGGCGCAGACGGCCATCAACGAACTGGACGAACTGGTCGAGACCGGCTTTCGTGGCAACGAAGTCAAGCTGGTGGCCTCCATCATCAAGACCCTCGATGAAATTGAGTACGACACCGACCGCATGCAGGTGGAGATTCGCGCCCGGCTGTTTGCCGTAGAAAAGAAACTACCGCCGGTGGAGGTCATCTTCCTCTATCGCATCATCGACTGGATCGGTGACCTGGGCGATTTGGCGCAGCGCGTCGGCAGCCGTCTCGAACTCATGTTGGCCAAATAGCCGACCTACCTCTCAATTATCACCGCTAAACGGGAGTTTTTGCCGTGGAATATGGCCTGATTTTCATCATCCTCGCCTGTCTGTTCGGTTTCTTCATGGCCTGGGGCGTGGGCGCCAATGACGTCGCCAATGCCATGGGTACCTCGGTGGGTTCCAAGGCCATCACCGTCAAACAGGCAATCATCATCGCCGCTATCTTCGAGTTTGCCGGCGCCTTCCTCGCTGGTGGCCAGGTAACCGCCACCATCCGTAAGGGCATCATCGATGCCGATGTCGTCTCTGGTACGCCGGAGTTACTGGTCTATGGCATGCTCGCCTCGCTGCTGGCGGCGGGCATCTGGCTGCTGGTCGCCAGCCGTTTTGGCTGGCCCGTTTCCACCACCCATTCCATCGTCGGCGCCATCGTCGGTTTCGCTGCCGTGGGCATCGGCATGGACGTGGTGCACTGGAGCAAGGTAGGCGCCATTGCCATGAGCTGGGTGGTATCGCCCCTGCTGGCCGGCTCCATTGCTTTCGCCCTGTTCATCAGTGTGCAAAAACTCATTCTCGGCACCGAAGACCCGCTCGCCAATGCCAAGCGTTATGTGCCGGTCTACATTTTTTTCGTCGGTTTCGTTATCGCCCTGGTGACCATATTCAAGGGACTGAAGCATGTCGGACTGCAACTGAGCACGGCTGAATCCTACAGTGTCGCGGTATTGGTGGGCATCGTCACGGCAGCCATTGGCGTAATGATGATCAAACGCCTGAAGTTTGATCCCGAGGCCGACCGTGACTTCCATTTCACCAATGTGGAAAAAATCTTTGCCGTGCTGATGATGATCACCGCCTGCGCCATGGCCTTCGCCCACGGTTCCAACGATGTCGCCAACGCCATTGGCCCGGTAGCCGCCGTAGTCAGCATCGTGCAAAATGACGGCATGGTGGCGCAAAAGTCCACTTTGCCACTATGGATTCTTGCCCTCGGTGGACTCGGCATCGTCATTGGCCTGATGACCTATGGCAAAAAGGTCATGCTCACCATCGGCACCCAGATCACCGAACTCACCCCCAGCCGTGGCTTTGCCGCCACCCTGGCCGCTGCCACCACCGTGGTACTGGCCTCCGGCACTGGCCTCCCCATTTCCACCACCCACACCCTGGTGGGCGCCGTGCTGGGTGTGGGTCTGGCGCGCGGTATCGCGGCCATCAATCTCAACGTGGTACGCACCATCTTTATTTCCTGGGTGGTAACCCTGCCGGCCGGTGCGATTCTTTCGATCATCTTTTTCTTCATCTTCAAGGGCATCTTCAGCTGATGGGCGACCCTTTCGACTTTGCAGCCAAAGCCGATACCTACGCGGTGATGGGCAACCCCATCGCGCACTCAAAATCACCGCAAATCCACGCTGCCTTCGCCCGGCAAACCGGCCAGTGCATCGAATACAGCGCCATCCAGGTCGACCCGGGCGGCTTCGAGCAGGCCGTCGGCAATTTTTTCGCCAATGGCGGCATGGGCCTCAACATCACCGTGCCCTTCAAACAGACAGCCTGGAAACTAGTGCATGAACACGGCCCGGAGGCCGAGCACGCCGGCGCGGTGAATACCCTCCTGCACGACAGCAACGGACACTTCATCGGCCGCAACACCGACGGCATCGGCCTGGTGCGTGACATCCTGCAAAACCATCATGGGAAGATCGAAGGCCAGCGCGTATTACTGGTGGGTGCGGGCGGCGCGGCTCGTGGCGTGTTGCAGCCCTTGCTGGCAGAAAGGCCGCAACGGCTGGTGATCGCCAACCGCAGTCCGGCTCGTGGCGTGAAACTGGCCCGCGATTTCGCCGGCATCAGTGGTACCGGCCAACTGTACGGCGGCGGCTTCCCCGACCTTGGCGGCGAGACCTTCGACCTCATCATCAACGCCAGCGCCGCCAGCCTGCACGGCGAAGTGCCGCCCCTGCCCGACGGCATCCTCGCCGACGGCGGCTGGTGCTACGACATGATGTACGGCGCCGAACCCACCCCCTTCGTGCGCTGGGGCCTTGAACACGGCGCCGGCCTCTCGTTGGACGGCCTCGGCATGCTGGTGGAACAGGCCGCAGAGTCCTTCTACCTGTGGCGTGGCGTGCGCCCCGACACCACCCCGGTGATTAGCGAAATTCGTGCTGGGATTGAGCCATGATCCGACTCGCCGACAGTGACCAGGACATCACCCGCTGTATCCCCGTGATGCAGCAACTGCGTCCACATATTCCAGCCGTGGACTTTCTGTCCCGTATCCGCCGGCAGATGCAGCAGGGCTACCGGCTGGCCGTGCTCGAGCGTGACGGTCGTGTGGTCGCCCTGGCGGGTTTTCGCTTGGCTGAAAACCTGGCCTGGGGACGGTTTTTGTATGTGGACGACCTGATCACCGATGAAACGCAGCGATCAACGGGTGCCGGAAAGGCATTGTTCGATTGGCTGGTGGATTACGCCCACCAGCACGGCTGTCAGGCGTTGCACCTTGACTCCGGCGTACAACGCTTCGACGCCCACCGCTTTTATCTGCGCGAAGGCATGCACATTGCCGGCCACCACTTCACACTGTCCCTGATGAAATAATACCACCCACAACCAACGCCGGTAGAAGTCAGCCATCCCGGGTTTCGCAAGCTCATCAGGCTACTTGTCATCATTGCCATGACGATCTTCCTTATACACTTTATTTTTGATGTATTGATAACGAACCGGGCGACTCAGCTTCTTAACGTAACCATCAACAAGCGCTCGCTTTAGCCAAGCAGTGATTTGTGATTTGTGCAAACCTGTTTTTTCAGGCAAATCATCCCGACTGATCGGATCGATCGCAAGGCGTGATAGCTCGCTGATAAATAGTCGGTAGAAATCAGCGGGTGCATCGGCCGTTTCTTCGGGCACGTCCAACAGCTGTGCATCGTGGATTTCAGCAGCGGACTCTTTAACCCCAATGGAAGATAAACCGGTGGCCTCATCCGCTTGTGAAAACAGATCGGGCTGATCTGTTTTTCTCTGGTTATCAGCCGCTAATGGTGCGGTTAACAGCGAGCTTAAACCGAGGCGCTGGATATCTTCTTCACACCAACGCCCTCCTTTTTTCACCAACATCTCATTGGCGGCGTCCTTGTCTTTCGTTGGCTTCACCCAGAGCGCCACCCATTGTTTTTGCAGGTTTTCTTCCGCGCCGTTCAGTGTGCCGCCTTTTTTGCCGGAATGAACCACGAGCGACGTATCCGCCAGGCAATAAATATACCTGTTTCGCGCCATGGCATTGCCCGCATTAAAACCTGCCTCGGGATAGAATGGCGACACCAGCACTGCCTGGCCATCCATCAATCCTTTGCGCCATTTGGCGCCTGTCGCGGCCCTTAAAAGGCTGTCGGCCATAACGCCAGTCACCTTCCCCCCGGCCTGCATTGCACCCAGCATGACCGTTTCATCGATGCCTCTTGCGCCGCCGGAAACAATCGCAATGCCCTGAGTTGCGGCCTTGGCGCCTAACTGTTTGCTGAACTGTAAATCGGCATCACTGGCATGACGGGAACCGACGACGGCGATACCGCCCGCATTCAGCAGTGACTTGTCACCACAACCGAACAACACCGGTGGCGCACTCGCCTTTAGCCGGGATTTCAGCCGTTTTGGGTATTCAGGATCGGCGCGTGTCACCACCCAGAGTCCGGCCCGTTGCCATTTTTCCACAGCCAAAGCCAGACTATGGCCACGATCCAATAAAGCCAAAATGCGCGCCGTGCTGACTCGCTTGTCATGCCAGCCTGTTAACAGCGGCCCTGGATCAGAGGCCAGCAGTTCAGCCGGTGTCTTGCTTTTCTCTTTCAACCACAAAGCAAAACGTCCCCATTCCACCGCTGTCAACGGCTTGGCGCGTTCATTTTTCGCCTTGCTGAAGTAGCAGGTCAACAGCAGGGTGGCTTGTGCAATTTCTGATAAGATCATGAATTTGTTACCGATGTTGAGGCCAGGGCAACCGGAAATACGGCGCCACTCCCTGCTTGTTGTAGCAATGCAGCCAATACGCTCAATGTCCAGCCTGAATCCACAATGTCATCAACCAATAATACCGGGCCGGTTGGCACCGGTTGGTTTATCACAAAGACGCCATCCAGGTTGCGGCATTGGTGAAAACGGTTTTGCTGGTCTTTTTGCGGCTGGTTATCTTTTATCTTTTCTACGTTATCAACAAACAACAGTCCCAGACGCTTGGCAAGGCGCCTGGCAAAATCGGGTATCAGCTCTGGATGGTTATTTGATGGAACACAGCAGACCCAGGTTGGTGCCGGAACGGGTTGCCAGCGTTGTTGAATCATCCCGGCCATGGCCTCAACCAAACCATCGCTAAAATGGTTCGCATATTTCTCAGCGGCCACGGTTTTACCCCAGCCGGCATCCCCCCAACGGGACAGTACACGCCCCTTCTGTGCGCGAAGATTTTGCGGCAGGTTATAGCGAAAGCCATACTCGATAAAGGCATTGGCCGCCACCTGGGCTTTGGGTTGAATCGGCATTTCAGCCTGTTTCAGAAAACTGGCGGCACGGTGCGCCAGTTGCGTATCCACAGTAGCATTAACAACAGGCTGGCCAAGGCAGGCAGCACACTTGCCACAAGGCGCCGGGGCCGGATCATCCAGTGCGCAGCGTAAATAAGTCATCTTGCAACCCGCATCGGTTAAATAGGCTTGCACCTCGATCCATTCCTGTTCACGCTGGGCTGTCAGATGTGCAATGCGGGCATGATCCATGACATAGGTTGCCGTTGTTCTGCGCCACTGAACGCCATCTTTAATCACGGGGGCCGGGTTTTCCACGCTGAGTAATTTCAAGACCTTTTCTATCTGGCCATGACGAAGGTTTGTCTGCTCTTCGATAGCACGGATCGACAGGCCATCACACTGAGCCAAAAGATCCAGAATTTCATTGACGTGAGCTTCAGACGGGAATGCCGACCTGCGAAAGAATTCGTGGATATCCTGATCTTCCACACCCGACATCAACACCCCGGTGGCCTGCTCAATACCCCGCCCGGCCCGGCCGACCTGCTGGTAGTAGGCGACAATGGAACCGGGGGCCTGGTAGTGAATCACAAAACTTAAATCAGGCTTGTCGTAGCCCATGCCTAAAGCCGTTGTTGCCACCAGCACTTTGAGTCGGTTAGTCAACAGCAAATCTTCGAGGTGTTGGCGGTAGAGATTACTGTTCTCGAAACCATCGGCTGTGACACTGCCGTGATAGGCTTTGGCGTCGATACCATTTTGTGTCAGCCATTGCGCAAGCTGCTCGGCATCCCGCACCGTCAAGGTGTAAACAATGCCCGTGCCCGGCAAGCCCGGAATCACCTGGGCCAGCCAGGCCAAACGAGAAGCCTGGCCGGGCAATACCAGGGTTTGCAGAGCAAGGCTTTCACGCCCCAGCGACCCACGCTGAATCTGGATATTGCCTAACTGTTGTTGAATATCCTCCACCACGCGGTTATTGGCGGTAGCCGTCGTGCCCAGCACCGGCGTATTCGGCGGAAGCTGGCGCAAAATATTCACAATACGGCGATAATCGGGGCGGAAGTCATGACCCCAGTCAGAAATGCAATGCGCCTCGTCAATCACCATCAAGGCGATGCGATCAGCAATGGGTTGTAATACGGTCTCAATAAAATCGTCGTTTGCCAGACGCTCTGGTGAAATCAGCAGGCAGTCGATTTGATGATTTAAAATACCCTGAGTCACCGCCTGCCAATCGGCTGTATTGGTGGAGTTCATGGTTTCCGCCACAATACCCAAACGCTTGGCTGACTCAATCTGGTTACGCATCAGTGCCAGCAGGGGTGAAACAATAATGGTTGGCCCCATTCCCCTGTCGCGGAAAATTCTGGTACTGATAAAATACACCGAACTTTTTCCCCAGCCGGTACGCTGCACCACCAACAACTTTTGCTTTTGATTGACCAGTGCATCAATGGCTTCCCACTGGCCATCACGAAATGATGCCGCAGGATCAGCCAATGCGGTTTGCAGCAATTGTTCAGCTTGGTTTCGGTTCATCGGCTCAGTCCTTTGCGATATAGTGTGGATGGTTATAGATTCTAATCCCCTTTAGCTGTTGATGTCGTTACAACACCCACAGAATCTATGACCAATCAACAACGCCTTTAAGAAATCCGGATAGAGCCAATATTATCTGCTGGCTTCGTCAGTCACCCTCGGCCAGCCGCTGGTTCAGCCAGTGGGCGATATCGCCGATTTCCGCTGCGCACAGACTGTGTTCCATGGGATATGCGTGCCAGTCGACACGGTAGCCGTGTTCAAGCAGGTGATCGCGTGAGCTGATCCCACGTCGTAGGTGATCACCGGGTCATGCCGGCCATGGGCCATGAAGATGGGCGTATCGTGGCTGTTGGGGTGGCGTTCCTCAGCCAGCAGATGATGCAGGGGCAGGTAGGTCGACAGGGCGCCGATACCGGCCACCGGCTCATCGCGGCGCAGACCCGCATGCAGAGCCACTGCCCCGCCCTGGGAAAAACCCATCAGCACGATGCGTGCCGGCGGAATACCGCGCTCACCCTCACCTTGGATCAGGGCATCGACAATCTGGCGGGCTTCTTCCAACCCTTCCCGATCCTGCCGCGCATCACGTTCCAGCGCATACAGGTCGTACCAGGCACGCATCACGTAGCCACCGTTGAGGGTGACCGGACGATGTGGCGCATGAGGGAAAATGAAACGGATACGGCTGCCCGGGCTCAGTGCGAGCTGCCCCACCACCGGCTCGAAGTCATGGCCGTCGGCGCCCAGGCCGTGCAGCCAGATGACCGCAGTGTCGGGATTGGTGGCGGTCTCGATTTCGACAGGCGCTTCACGCTGGCTCATACGACCGCGGCCGGAACAAGTTGCAGGGACTCGCCGCATTGCTCACCCAGGGTCTGGTTGAGCAATTGAAAGAACTCCAGCTCACCCTGCCGCCAACAACCGTCGTCACCGAGGTCGAAATGAAAGCCGTCGGCACGGGTGGCGACCCAGATCTGCCGCGTCGGCACCTGCCGGTTGATGATGATATGGCTGCCGCCCTCGCATTCGATATCGAGGATGCCGTCGGCAAGATCCCAGTCGAGATCACTTTCGCAACCTTCCAGCTGGGCCTCGATATGGGCGAGGATTTCGTCCACTTTCTGCTTGAATTCAGTTTCGTTCACACGGATTTCCTGTGTTTTCGTTTATACTGGCGGCGACAATTAATTCAGGATTGGCATGCAGCACGTAGGGCATTATTCATGAAAATCTGCTGGGCACAATATCTACTCTGGCTGATCGTCGCCACCCTCGGCGTGGGCGGCGCGTTGTCCGCCTGTGGGCAGAAGGGGGCTCTGTACCACCCGGCCCCGGCTGCGCAGGCCGAGGATGCCCCGGAAGTCGCTGTCCCCGCTCACGACGATACCCAGAAAGCCACCACAAAACCGTAAGCCCATGGATCACTTTCAATACCGCAACGGACGCCTGTGCGCCGAAGACGTCGACCTGACCACCATTGCCGAGCAGGTGGGCACTCCCTGCTATGTCTATTCCCGCGCCACCCTCGAACGCCACTGGCATGCCTTCGACGAAGTCTTCGCCGGCCACGACCACCTGGTCTGCTATGCGGTGAAGGCCAATGCCAATCTCGCCGTGCTGAATCTGCTGGCACGTCTCGGCTCCGGTTTCGACATCGTCTCCGGTGGCGAGTTGGCGCGCGTATTGGCCGCCGGTGGTGATGCGCGCAAGGTCGTCTTTTCCGGTGTCGGCAAGCTGGAATGGGAGATGCGCCATGCGCTGGAGGCCGGCATTCGTTGCTTCAATGTGGAGTCCGAGGCCGAGCTGGAGATGCTCAACCGCATTGCCGGCAGCATGGGCCGCCGTGCGCCCATCTCACTCCGCGTCAATCCCGACGTGGACGCGCAGACCCATCCCTATATCTCCACCGGACTGAAGGAAAACAAGTTCGGCATCGATATCAACGCGGTCGAGGCGGTGTATCGACTCGCCGCCAAAATGGCCAACATCGAGATTCTAGGCGTGGACTGCCACATCGGCTCGCAGCTGTGCGAGGTGGCGCCCTTCATCGATGCGCTGGATCGCCTGCTGGTTCTCATCGACCGTCTCGCCGCGCAGGGTATTCACCTGCGCCACGTGGACGTGGGTGGCGGCCTCGGCATCGCTTATAACGGCGAGGCGCCACCCAGCCCGGCGGATTACGCCAAGGCCATTCTGGCGCCCTTGCGCAAGCGTGGGCTGGAGATCGTCATGGAGCCGGGCCGCGCCATCACCGGCAACGCGGGTGTGCTGCTGACCCGCGTCAGCTACCTCAAGCCCGGAGCCGAGAAGCACTTCGCCATCATCGATGCGGCCATGAACGACCTCATGCGCCCGGCCCTGTATCAGGCCTGGCAGGCTATCGTGCCGGTGGTGCCGCGCAGTGAGGGCGAATCACGAATTTACGACGTGGTGGGCCCGGTGTGCGAGACCAGCGACTTTCTCGGCAAGGATCGCGAATTGACCATCGAGGCCGGCGACCTGCTGGCGGTGCGTTCCGCCGGGGCCTACGGTTTCACCATGAGTTCCAACTATAATACCCGCCCGCGTGCCGCCGAAGTCATGGTGGACGGTGACCGCCTGCATGTGGTGCGCCAGCGTGAACGGCTGGAGAACCTGTGGGCGGGGGAGAGCCTGTTGCCTGAATAGCCCCCCGCCGGGCAACGCTGTCGATGCGGCCTACCGTTGCAGGAGTGGCTTCAGCCACGATCAGGGAACCCTGTCCCGGCTGAAGCCGCTCCTACGAGCTGGTGTTGCTTACGACTCCACACTAATCCGCCGCGGCTGCACCGCTTCCCGCTTCGGAATGACGATCTCCAGCGAGCCATGCCTGCTCTTCGCCTTGATGCCCTCGGGGTCGGCACTCTCCGGCAGGGTGAAGCGACGGTGGAATGCGCCATAGGCGCGCTCGACACGTTTGTAGCCTTCCTTTTCTTCCGTGTGCTCGCTCTTGCGTTCCCCCTTGATGGAGAGGATACCGTTCTCCATATTGACCTCGATATCCTCAGGGTCGACGCCGGGAATGTCGGCCAGCACCAGGAAGCGGTCATCCTCTTCCTTGATATCCACCGCCGGCGCCCAGTCGCTGGTGACGATATTGCCGTTTTCACCCTCGGCGGGCAGACGGTTGTCGAACAAGCTGTTCATCTCACGCTGCAACTGCTGCAACACATTCCAGGGTTCATAACGTACCAGTGTCATGACGTCCTCCTTACTGTTTCCAGTGGTTCAACATAGTTTATAACTGGAATATCTGGGCCGGATTTGGCTTTTCAAGGGATCAGGAGTGGCATAATTGGCAGATTTTGGCAGGCACTATATATAGATATTGTCGCCATCTGGCGTGCGTGTCCTATGTCTGTGTATTTTCTGGATATTTCTTTTTTTGTTCTGTCAACTGATTGATTTATATTGAATTAATATTTGTGTCTTTTAGAAGAAAATGCACAGTTGACAGCGCATTATGTCGGCCCTATCCTTCCCTGCTAACACAATATATTGTGTTTCCAGTTTTTAGAGGGACGGGAAGCTGAAGCCGCGCAGCCCGCGCCCCGTATCGTCAAATGACCCATTCCAGCGACGAGGAAGTCTGCAAATCATGAAACCCGCCATCGTGAAATCCATGCTCAAGACCGTTGAAGATATTCCCTTTCAAGCGGCCTCTGTCGATATCTGGGAGAAGAAATACCGCTTGGTGCGCAAGGACGGCGTGGTCGTCGACGAGACCATCGATGACACCTACCGCCGCGTCGCCCGCGCCCTGTCCGAGGTCGAGGAAAGCGAGGAAAAACGTGAACAGTGGGGCGAGCAGTTCCTTTGGGCCCTGCGTCACGGCGCCATTCCCGCTGGCCGCATCATCTCCAACGCCGGTGCGCTGGCCTATAAACCCGCCACCTCCACCATCAACTGCACCGTCTCCGGCACCATCGAAGACTCCATGGACGACATCCTCGAAAAGGTGCATGAAGCGGGCCTGACCCTCAAGGCTGGTTGTGGCATCGGTTACGAATTTTCCACCCTGCGCCCCAAGGGCGCCTTCGTCGCCGGCGCTGGCGCCTATACCTCCGGGCCACTGTCGTTCATGGATATCTACGACAAGATGTGTTTTACCGTATCCAGTGCCGGCGGCCGCCGTGGCGCGCAGATGGCCACCTTCGATATCGGCCACCCGGACGTCATGGACTTCATCCGCGCCAAACGCGAAGACGGCCGCCTGCGCCAGTTCAATCTGTCGCTGCTGATCACGCAGGAATTCATCGAGGCCGTAAAGGCCGATGCCGACTGGCGGCTCGCCTTCCCCATTTGCGCAAAAGAACTGGAAATCGACAAGCTCGACCTCAATGATTCCACCCAGGTGGTGTGGCGCGAATGGCCCACGGAAAACGGCTACATCACCCGTGAAGACGGCCTCACCGCCTGCAAGGTCTATCAGACCCTCCGCGCCCAGCGCCTGTGGGACGTCATCATGGCCTCCACCTACGACTACGCCGAACCCGGTTTCATCCTCATCGACAAGGTCAATGAGATGAACAACAACTGGTTCTGCGAGAATATCCGCGCGACTAACCCATGCGTCACGGCGGACACCTGGGTGCAGACCACCGCCGGTCCCCGTCAGGTGCGCGAATTAGTCGGCAGGCCCTTTGTCGCACAGGTCGATGGGCAGACGCATGAGTCGGGTGCGGAAGGATTCTTCAAGACCGCCACCAAGGCGGTGGTACGTCTGGCGACCACCGAGGGCTATCAACTGCGCCTGACCGCAGACCATCGCGTACGCCGTGTCTCGCGCTTCACCCGCCATGTCACCGAGACGGAATGGTGCGAGGCTGGCCAGCTGCGTGCCGGCGACCAGGTATTGTTGAACGACCACCGCGCCGCCGCCGAATGGCAGGGTGAATACGGCAGCGGGCAGGGCTATCTGATGGGCCTGCTGGTCGGCGATGGCACCCTGAAATCAGACAAGGCGTTGTTGTCTGTGTGGAAACCGGCGGCCGTGGCCAATGGCCCGGATGCCCATTTATCGGCGGGTGTAGAAGCGGTGATGGATGCCGCACTGACAGCGGTGCAGAGCCTGCCACACCGCAGTGATTTTTCAGGTTGGAGCGAAATTTCAGGCCGCAATGAATATCGCCTTTCAACGGCGGCATTGAAGCATCTCGCCGAAGACCTGGGCATGCAGCCGGGCAACAAGGTGATCAGCGAAAGACTGGAGCAGACATCCAGCGATTTCCATCGTGGTTTCCTGCGCGGCATGTTTGATGCCGATGGGTCTGTGCAAGGCACGCAGGACAAGGGCATCAGCGTGCGACTGGCGCAGTCCGACCTGCCACGCCTACAGGCGATCCAACGCATGCTGCTGCGCCTGGGTATGGCCTCCAAAATCTATAAAAACCGCCGCAATGCCGGCACCAAATCATTACCCGATGGTAAGGGTGGTTATCGGGACTACGCCGTCAAGGTCCAACATGAGCTGGTGATCAGCGGTGAAAACCTGGTGCAGTTCCAATGTGCCATTGGCTTTGCCGATACCGACAAGGCCGACCGGCTGGAGTCACTGTTGAGTCGTCACCAACGCAGGCTGAACCAGGAACGCTTTGTGGCGCGAGTAGAAAGCGTGACGGCCGATGGTGTCGAGGATGTTTTCGATGTGCAGGTGCCTGGCATCAATACCTTCGATGCCAATGGTTTGCATGCCCACAATTGTGGCGAGCAGCCCCTGCCCCCCTACGGCTCCTGCCTGCTGGGCTCGGTGAACCTGACCAAGTTTGTGGTCGACCCCTTCACCGATGAAGCACGTTTCGACTGGGACAAGTTCCGCAAGACCGTCGGCATTTTCACTCGCATGCTGGACAACGTGGTGGAGATCAACGGCCTGCCGCTGGAAGGCCAGCGCGAGGCGATCATGGACAAGCGCCGCCACGGCATGGGTTATCTCGGCCTGGGTTCCACCCTGACCCTGCTGGGCATGGAATACGGCTCCGACAAGTCGCTTGAATTCACCGAAGAGGTTACCCGCGAGCTGGCTCTGGTGGGCTGGCAGGCCGGTCTCGAACTGGCCGAGGAAAAGGGTCCCGCGCCCATCATGGAGCGTGAATTCACCGTCACCGCCGAAATGCTGTGCAAGCGCCCGGAAATGAAACGCGACGGCTATAAAGTCGGCGATAAGGTGCCGGGCAGGATTTTGCATGCCCGCTACAGCCGCTACATGCAGCAGATCGCCGAGGTTCAACCGGAACTGGTGGACGCGCTGGCTGAAAAGGGCTGCCGCTTCACCCACCACAGCTCCATCGCCCCCACCGGCACCATCTCCCTGTCGCTGGCCAACAACGCCAGCAACGGCATCGAACCCAGCTTCGCGCACCACTATTTCCGCAACGTGATCCGCGAAGGCAAGAAGAGCAAGGAGAAAGTCGACGTCTGTTCCTTCGAGCTGCTGGCCTACCGCAAACTGGTCAACGCCGACGCCATGCCCTTCGCCGATGCTGATAACTGCGCCGCCAAGTTGCCCGATTACTTTATTTCCGCCGACGACATCGCCCCCAAGGCCCATGTCGACGTGCAGGCCGCAGCACAGAAGTGGATCGACTCCAGCATTTCAAAAACCGCCAACGTACCCACGGACTTCGCCTACGACGAATTCAAGAACATTTATCTCTACGCCTATGACCAGGGCCTCAAGGGCTGCACCACCTTCCGCTTCAATCCCGAGGCCTTCCAGGGCGTGCTGGTGAAAGAGAAGGATCTGGAAAACACCACCTACAAATTCACCTTAGAGGATGGCAGCGTCATCGAGGTCAAGGGCAACGAAGAGATCGAATACGACGGCGAGACCCACACCGCCGCCAATCTCTACGACGCCCTCAAAGAAGGCTATTACGGCAAATTCTAAAAACTGAAGGATGAGTGCCTGGATGGGCGCCATCGAGGAGCAGAAAAACAATGGCTATCAAACTGGACAACAAGATCGTCGGATTCGACGTGGTCAAGGATGAAGAAAAAAATGGTGGTCAAGCAGCCGCGACGGAAGCCGTCGTCGGCGAAACGGTGGAAAGCAATGTCGTGCACATGCACGAAAAGGTCGAGCGCCCGGAAACCCTGCTGGGCTCCACCTACAAGATCAAGACTCCGCTCTCTGAGCACTCGCTGTACGTCACCATCAACGACATCGTGCTCAACCCCGGCACCGAGCACGAACTGCGCCGTCCCTTCGAGATTTTCATCAACTCGAAGAACATGGATCATTTCCAGTGGATCGTCGCCTTGACGCGCATTATTTCCGCCGTGTTCCGCAAGGGGGGTGACGTGACCTTCCTGGTGGACGAGTTGCGATCCGTGTTCGATCCGCGCGGTGGTTACTTCAAGAAAGGCGGCAAGTACATGCCGTCGCTGGTTGCCGAGCTGGGTGATGCCATCGAATGTCATCTCAAGCTGATTGGTTTGATCAAGGACGATGAGCTGGATGAACATCAACAGAAACTGATGGCGGAGAAGCGAGCGCAGTATGAAGCCGCCAATCAGGAAGCGGAGCCCGAGAGTGATTTTCCGGCTGGAGCGCAGCTTTGTGGCAAGTGCAGCACCAGGGCGGTGATCAAGATGGATGGGTGTATGACGTGTTTGAATTGTGGGGATAGTAAGTGCGGCTAGGTGGATGTTACGCGTGGGCACAAAAGACGTGCCCACCCTACGCAGCTGAAAATATATTTAGCCCCTAGGTTGCATACGAAATAGCCCGGAAAATATAGACACATGAAAATGAAAAATTACAAGGCTTCAGCCAAACAGATAACCGATAGCCGGCAACTTCTCCAGAATCAGTATGCACACCAAAATGATGACGGTGAATTCGACGGCGTTGTGATGGTGCCAGTTGAAAATTCTTCCAAGAGATATCAGCAGAAGAATTTATGTGCATTAAGTCAGCATGAGCGGATAAAATGCAAAGCTCGTGAACTTCAGAAAAATATTTGGAATAACCGTAAGGAACTTTGGCCAGGAAACATTCCTGATAATCCAATCCAACTTTTGGATCCCCGTATTGCAATACAATTCATCGGCTACAAATACGACCAGCCTGAATGCCTTGGCGAATTTTCCGGGAATGGAGCAACTGGCGAAATTGCTGGAGTTATTGATCGTTCTGCGAAACAAATCAGTATTTCTCGCAGGCTATCTCCCCAGATTCGCCGATTTACCGCTGCACACGAACTTGGACATGCAATACTGCATAAAGAAATGCTTATGCACAGAGATCGTCCTATCGATGGATCTGTAAAAACACGCGAGCCAATGGAGCTTGAAGCCGATAAATTTGCAAGCTATTTCCTGATGCCTGAAAAACTTATTAGAGAGCGTTTCAGGATGAATTTTGGGGTAACAAGTGCCTTTGTGCTAACTGACGATACAGCATTTGCACTTGACCCAACTAATCCTGAGGGTTTAATTAATCGCTGCAAAACCCTTCGCAATTTGTCAAAAATCCTTGCAAAGGCGGAGCAGTATAATGTTCGGCATGTATACTCGATGGCGAATCAGTTTGGAGTTTCAGTTGAGGCGATGGCAATTCGACTTGAAGAATTGCAGTTGGTTAAAATTTAGCTAGGTAGGGTGGGCACGTCTTGTGTGCCCACGCGGAACATAATACAAATCCAACACAATGACATTCCCGCCACATAACTGAATCCACCATGTCACACTATCGGCGAGCAAATACCGCCGGGGGAACTTACTTCTTCACCGTGGTGAGCTACCGCCGGCAGGAAATTCTCTGTGATGAGCGGGTTCGCAATGCCCTGCGTGAAGGGATAGACCGGGCACGGAAAAAATATCCATTTGAGATCAATGCCTGGGTGTTGCTGCCGGATCATCTGCATTACTCTCACGCCAATTCAAACATGGCACGATAATACTCGAACAGGGCTTCGGCTTCATGGACACACCAACAGCCAATTTATTCCCTGTTGGCGAAGAATGTTCTCTTTCCAGCCAGCGCCGTCCCGTCAACCTCGCATCATCATGCCGGATTTTCAGCAACCCGGGCTACTTACCGCTGGGCGATGCCGGCCGTTGAGGCCGATGTTTTGCTGTTGCAAGCCGTAATTGTTCGTCACTGAAGCTGGCTTCGAGCAGCGGGAACAGCTCTCTTTCTTCCTTGCGGGTATGGGTTTGCAATAGCTCGCCGAAGGCATTGAGCCCGGAACAGTCTCCCCCTTTCATTGCACGATGGATTTCCCTGAGCCGGTCATGTTCCTGTCGCAGTTGCCCGCACAGGATAGCCATTTCCCCGCCACAAGCCTCCGCGAGGGAGAAAATGCCGGTTTCCTCACTGCGGAAATGCTGCTCCCACTTGCCCGGAAATGTATGGACTATTTGCTGGCAAAGCAGCTCGATGTCGCCGTGTTTTCCGGCTGCCGCGATGTGTTGACATTTTTTTGCCAACACCAGGGATTCATGGTGCTCCTTCGACAGAGGAATGAGTTCGGGGCGACGTTTCATGCCTTGGGCCTCGCGTTTTTGGGATTACCGTCTCGTTGTGAGTCGCGCCCACAATTGCTCGCACAATCTCAGATGGGCGAATGATCGCGGGCATGGCTCGCTCGAATATTGCTATGTATGGGTTACTGTGTGCTTGGCAGAATACCTTTCGTGGCCATTTGCTGCGGCCTTGTTGTGATGCAGGAGTCCGTATTGCGATTGTTGTGCAGCGATTCCGGTCTGATGTGGATCTTTACCTTCCCCACCTTGGCCTGTATCTCAAATTGCAACGGAATACGCCGTTCATCGTCGCTCAGCCACATGATGAGCAATCCCTTGTCCTCGGCGCCCTCAAGCCGGGTACGCTTGATTTCCAGTTTGTGTGCCGACAGCCGGGTGCCGGCGATGTCTACGTCTTCCCGACCCAGAGCATGAATGCGGTAGTAGCGGATTTCATCTTCATAGGTGACGGGGAATATCCGCTCTTGCGAGGGGTCGTCCACCTGCCGACGGGCGGCGAAAATGAGAGACAGAGGGTCGAGCAGGGACTCCAGATCAGGGATATCGATGGATTTGTCATAGACCAACGGCGTGTATTTTCCCTCAAGAAGAGGCGAAGTATTGAGAAAATCCGGCAGGGACCGGGCGCCGTCCTCTTCCCATTCCATCTCGGCGGGATAGGGGTCGTCATCGTCGAAAAAGAAACCGGTGCTGTCGTCCGTGATCTGGCGGCGCTGGCGGAACAGTTCGATACGCTTGTCCGGCCAGTTTATCCAGGTGGCGTTTTGTTCGTCTTCCGTACTGTCTTCGATCTCTTCAACCAGCAGGGCGCGTTGCAGCCCGGGGTCGACGATACTGTGTCTTTGGTAGCGGGTGGGGCGCAGCACTTCGGCCACGGCGTAGTTTTCCGTGGAGAGTTTCAGTTGCAGGTGGCAGCCGGGTTGCTGCTCGAAGGTTATCGGCCGCTGGCCGGAAATAAGGGCGAGATCCGCCAGATCCTTCCACACGAAGGCGGTGAAGATACCGCGATAAGACAGTCGGTAGACGAGATACTCACCGTCGTCGACGCGCGTTTCCGCCAGTCGCCAGCGTTCCATTTCCGCGGCATTGGCGGCGACAGCGAAGCCGGCGATCAAGGCCAACATGACGCCCATCGACAGAAGGCTGTTGCGCAGGTGCATTTTTGTCACCCAGAACCTCATCCGTGGCGTGAGTTTACGCTGATGGCGCTGCGAAATCAGGGAATTGGAGCGGGCGATGGGAGTCGAACCCACGTCATCAGCTTGGGAAGCTGAGGTAATGCCGTTATACGACGCCCGCATGTCTGTTACAGGCCATTCTATGGCGCGCCTAGGCCGCGTGCAAGAAGCATGGGACGCTCGGAAACCGCTGTGCTATCCTGTTTTTCGTATGGGAAATCAGTCGAGCACCTGACCTTGTCTTACGATCTATCTCCGCTGGATGCCGCCGTGGATCTGACCGCGCAGCGCGACCTGGACACCCTGGCCGCAGCCATGGTGCGCACGGTTTCCACCCTGCAGCGGGGTGTCTGCGTCTATGCCTTGCAGGGTGACCTGGGCAATTTGTCCGCCAAGGTCGTGGCGTGTACGGATATCAACAGGGTCGGCACCTATCTCACGGCGCTGGAGAATCGGCCTTTGCTGCGGCGCTGCATCGATAGCCAGGCGATGGCTGAAGAACGGTCGGCTGGCGGCAGCTGCAAGCGGGTCTATCCGGTGATCGAGCAGAATCAGGTCTCCGGGCTGATCAGCTGTGAATCGACCACCGCTGCGGGTGATACCTGTGCTGCGGGTGATACCTGTAATGTCATCGAAAAACTGGTGGCCATCTACGCCAACCAGCACACCCTGCTCAACCATCAGCAGCGCGACGGCCTGACCGGCCTGTTCAACCGCGCCGCCCTCGATAACTGGCTGGCCAAGACGCTGGCGCCGGGCGAAGTCCCCGGGCGCCGCGCGATTGATGCGGCCAAGCTCGGTTGTTTCGCCATCTTTGATGTCGATCACTTCAAGCGTATCAACGACTCGCTGGGCCATTTGTACGGTGATGAGGTATTGTTGATCCTGGCCGAGCTGATGCGTGAATCATTCCGCTTCAATGACATGCTGTTCCGCTATGGGGGCGAAGAATTCATCGCTGTGCTGACGGATGCCGATTTGGAGGCCGCCATGGCCGTACTGGAACGTTTTCGTGCACGGGTGGCGGCGCATCATTTTCCACAGATCAATCAGGTCACACTGACCATTGGCGTGGTGGAAATCACCCCGCGAGTACTGCCCTCGATGCTGATCGACCGGGCCGACAAGGCCTTATATTACGGCAAGAACCATGGCCGGAATCAGGTCAATGCCTATGAGTGCCTCAGTGAGGGCCGGGTGCTACAGGAAGAGGCCGGGGAACCGCAGACCATCGAGCTGTTCTGATGGCTGGGGGCGGACAGCCCTTGTCAGGCCGCAGACAACCGTACGGAGGCGTCTTTAGCTTCCCTGCACAGACTGAAAACGCTATCATGGACGGCTGTGCGCCCTGGCAGGGGGGGTTAACAATCATTTTGACAGCCCCCTGCCACCGCGCCCGTCAAATACCGCTTTCCGGGCGCAGGCAACGAATTCAGTATCTTTAAGGAGAGTAAAATGTCGGTAAAACATCCCGTCATCGCCGTGACCGGTTCTTCCGGTGCCGGCACGACCACGGTCAAAAATGCCTTTGAGCACATCTTCCGCCGCGAACAGATCAATCCGCTGGTGGTAGAGGGCGACAGCTACCATCGCTATGATCGTGCCGCGATGAAAGAAGCGATTACCGACTTCGCCAAGAAGGGTAAGCAGCTTAGCCACTTTGGCCCCGATTCCAACCACTTCGACCTGATCGCCGAGACCTTCAAGGCCTATGGCGAAACCGGCAAGTGCCGCCGCCGTTACTACTTGCACAGTGACGACGAGGCCGCCGAGCACAATGCCCGCCTGGGCACCGACCTGAGCCCCGGCCAGTTCACCCCTTGGGAAGACATCACGGATGAGTCCGATGTGCTGTTCTACGAAGGTCTGCACGGCGGCGCCGTGGACGGTGACGTGGATGTTTCCAAGTTTGTTGACCTGCTGGTCGGCGTTGTGCCCATCGTCAACCTGGAGTGGATTCAGAAGATCCACCGCGACAGCGCCCAGCGCGGCTATTCCGCCGAGGCCATTGTCGACACCATCCTGCGCCGCATGGACGACTATGTGCACTACATCACCCCGCAGTTCTCGCGCACGGACATCAACTTCCAGCGCGTGCCCACGGTGGATACCTCCAACCCCTTTATTGCCCGTGACATCCCGACTCCGGACGAGAGCTTCATCGTGATCCGCTTCCGTAATCACAATGGTGCGGACTTTCCCTATCTGCTGAACATGATCGACGGTTCCTTCATGTCGCGTCCCAACACCATCGTGGTGCCGGGCGGCAAGATGGGCTTCGCCATGGAACTGATTTTGGCGCCGCGCATCCATCAGTTGACCGAGGATAAGCGAAACGCCTGAGCCTGACCTCGCCGCGCATGAACGCGACCGGCAAAAAAGGCGTGACTGGTAACGGTCACGCCTTTTTTGTGGCTGGCAGTGGTGTGAATAGCTTTGTCATCCGCAAGGTACCCAGGCATATTTGCCCAAGGAGTATATGCCCGTTTGGACTTGAATTGCTGGCAACCGTGCATTGGGTCATGAAATATGCAGGGAATTCACGTAAAAAAACAGTTTTATCGTTCCCACGCTCTGCGTGGGAATGCATCTGAAGACGCTCAGCGTCAATAAACACGGCGCAGAGCGCCACAAGCGGGATTCCCACGCGGAGCATGGGAACCCTGGGGAAAATGAGTGGGCCGAAGTCGATAGACCATCACCGAACCGGATAAGCCGCATTTTCTAACTTATACCGTAGTGGAGTGGTTGCCGGTTTTTACCCGGTAAGGAGACGGCGCAGATATTACTGGACTGTTGGCAATATCAACGTCAGCAGGGTTTACGTCTGCATGGTTATGTGGTGCTGGAAAATCATTGTCATGTTGTGGTGCAGGGAGACAAACTTGATGCCCTGGTTGCCCGTTTTAAATCCTATACAGCACGAAAAATCATTGACTATCTGGAAGCCAGACGGGTTGATTCCAGACTAAAACGTTTACGTTTTGCCAAAAAAGCGCATAAACAGGATCGCGTGTATCAATTCTGGCAGGAGGGCTGTCACGCCGAGCTGATTTTGAGTGATGATATGATGCGTGAAAAGCTGGATTATATTCACATGAATCCGGTAAAACGAGGCTACATCGAGAAGCCTGAACATTGGCGTTATTCCAGTGCCGGGCATTATTTGGGTCATGGTGGTTTGCTTGATATTGACCAATGGCATTAACACTGGACGCAGAGCGTGGAAACAATGAAACAGTTGAAAGCATTGAGCAGGAATATTCATCAGCAAGCCTATTTCCCGTGCCGCCACTTGAAGAACAGTTGGAAATCAATGACGAACTATTAGAGAGAATGATCATTCTTCAAAAGTTGGTAGATAAGGTTGCTGATGGAGTGGCATTACTAAAAGAACGCCGCACCGCCCTAATAGCCGCCGCCGTCACCGGCAAGATTGACGTAAGGAATCTCGTCAATGGATAATACGCAGCAAAATATCGTCATCTACAACACCGCTGATGGCAAAACCAGCGTAAAACTTTATGCGCGGGACGGGGTGGTGCGGATGCGCCAAAATGAGCCCTCCTCGTTCCCACGTAGGAGCATGGGAACCAGAAAACAGGGTAAAGTAAGCCCATGACCCGCGTATCCCTTAATCCTGAACTGCTGCACTGGGCGCTTGCGCGTGCGGACTTAAGCCCCGATACACTGATAAAAGCCTTCCCCAAAATCCATGACTGGCTGACAGGCGAAATTCAGCCCACCCTGAAACAACTGGAAAACTTCGCCAACAAAACCCATACGGCGATTGGTTATCTTTTTCTGCCTGAGCCGCCAGTAGAAACTTTGCCTGTACCTGACTTTCGCACCATGGCCAATAGCCGTATTCATCGCTCCAGCCCAGACCTGCTGGATACCCTTTATCTTTGCCAGCAGCGACAGGAGTGGTATCGGGATTATTTGCGCATGCATGGTGAAGCTGCCCCTGCCTTTGTGGGCTCTGTAACGATTGAAGATGATATCGTCAGCGTAGCGGCGCAGATGCGTGAAGCGCTTGACTTTGATCTGGAACAACGCCGTTCTATGCCGACATGGACAGAAGCTTTACGCCAGTTTATTGCTCGTGTGGAAGATGCCGGTGTGCTGGTGATGGTCAGCGGTGTTGTCGGCAGTAATACCCACCGTAAACTAGACCCGGAAGAATTTCGTGGCTTCGCCTTGACTGATGACCTGGCACAGCTGATTTTTATCAATGGCAGTGATAGCAAGGCGGCGCAGATGTTTACCCTGGCCCATGAGCTGGTGCATATCTGGCTGGGTGAAAGCGGTGTTTCCGATGCGCAGGCCGTGATATTACCAGACGAGCAAATAGAGCATTGGTGCAATGCGGTGGCAGCTGAACTGCTGGCACCACTGGAAACTGTCAGCCGCTTATACAACCCCAATGCCGAATTGCCGGATGAAATGCAAAGGCTGGCACGTCAATTCAAAGTGAGTACGCTGGTGATACTGCGTCGCTTTGCTGATATGGGATTAATGGGTAAGGATGCCTTCTGGGATTATTACCATGAAGAGCTGGCAAGGCTGCGCAAGTTGGACAAGCGCGGCAGTGGCGGTGGTGATTTCTACAATAATTTGGGTGCCCGTGTCAGCAAGCGTTTTGCCCGAGCCATCGTCAGTAGTACCCTAGAAGGCCAGACCTTGTTTCAGGATGCGTTTCGCATGTTGAATATTCGCAAGTCCGATACCTTTTACAAGGAAGCGGAAAGACTGGGATTGCGCCAATGAGTTATCTGCTGGATGCCAATGTGTTTATTCAGGCCAAGAACCTGCACTATGGTCTGGATTTTTGCCCCGCATTTTGGCAATGGCTGATTGAGCAAAACCGGACTGGAAAGGTATTCAGTATTGAAAAAGTCGGCGATGAAATTCAAGCGGGCGATGATGATCTGTCCGATTGGGCAAAAGACCGTGACTCTGACTTTTTTCTTAATCCTGATGCAGCGGTATTACAAAGTTTGGGTGAGGTAAGTCAATGGGCAACAGGTAATGGTTATGAAGCAACCGCTATTACCACCTTTTTTCAGGTCGCCGATTATTATCTGGTTGCCCACGCATTGGCGAATGGCACTACCGTAGTGACACATGAAATACCGTCTAATTCAGTCAAAAAAGTCAAAATACCCAATGCCTGCATAGGAACGGATGTTAAGTTTATGTCGCCCTATGAAATGCTGCGCCATGAACAGGCGCGCTTTGTTTTGGGGACAAACCAATGAAACTGTTAGCGAACAGGACTTTGAGGCCGCCATTGAAGTCTGACTGGTGGATCATGCCGGTTATGAAAAGGCCGACAACAGCCAGTTTGATGCAACCGCGACGCTGGACAGCAGTTATGGCGGCAGTATTGAAAAATCGCTGGTGCACCACATCGCGGCTGAGTGCGGCAGCCGTGGCCTGCTGGATGTGATGCGCAACCGGGTACGGAATCGCCACTTGGAAAGCGCTAAGTGGCTGTTTAGTATAAAAAGATGGTGCCCGGGGACAGAATCGAACTGCCGACACGAGGATTTTCAGTCCACTGCTCTACCGACTGAGCTACCCGGGCATCAGGGAACGCGTATTAAACAGATATGTGGCTTTGGAGTCAAGATTCGGCGGCCAATATGCCGCGAATACACTCCATCGGGGCAATCCCTGGGCCACGAGCTGTTTTTCCGGCCGGACTGTCACGGCCGAGGATCCGCTCCACGGCCCGTCCAATCGCCGGATTAACCGTGTTCGTCACGGCTGTCCAGGAGACAAACCGCGACCCAGCGCAGCGACTCTTGCTAAAATGCGCACACCCGGGGACGATGGCGATCCGGCCATGGTGGCTGGGTTTCAGATATTTTTCCTTATTTTTTCCTTACTCCCGCGACCAACAGGCAGCACTCCGTGGCGCTACAGCTCATCAGTTCAAACCGCATCGAGTCCCTGCTGGACGAGCTGGCTCGACGGCTGGCCGTGCGGCCACTGGCCTCGCCCTTCGATGCGGAGGTCATCGTCGTGCCCAGCCCGGCCATGGCGCGCTGGGTCAACCTGCAACTGGCGCAGGCCCACGGCGTCGCCGCCAATCTGCAATACCCTCTGCCCGCCTCGTGGGTCTGGGCATTGACCGGCCAGGTGCTGGATGACACCCCGGACACCGATCCGCTGGAACGCCAGCGTCTGGGCTGGAAGATCTTCGCCCTACTGCCAACACTGTTGGCGCATCCGGCCTTTCAGCCGCTACAGCACTATCTGCGCGACGACAGCGACGACCTCAAACGCTGGCAGCTATCGGCACGCATCGCCGACGTACTGGATCGCTACCAGTTCTACCGCCCGGCGCTGATCCGCCAGTGGAGCCGTGGCGAGGGTGACGACTGGCAGGCGCTGTTGTGGCGCGAACTGGTCGCGGATCTCGGCGACAGCCACCGGGTGGCGGTGCTGGATCGCCTGCTGCAACGCCTGCAACGGGGTGACAGCAGCGTGCCGGAGCGCATCAGCCTGTTCGCCCTCTCCACTCTGCCGCCGCTGTTCGTGGATGTACTGCACGCCCTCGCCGCACGCGGCGAAGTGAGTCTTTACCTGCATAGCCCCACCGATCAGTACTGGGCCGACCTGAAGAGCAAGAAGGCCCTGTCACGCCTGCGCATCGAGACCCCGGACGAGGCGGCCTATTTCGACACCGGCCACGAGCTGCTGGCCTCCTGGGGCCGCCAGGGCCAGGCCCTGCAGGATCTGCTGCTGAACCACGACGGCCTGCAGGCCGCCGAGTGGGAGGACTACCGCCCGCCCGCCGCCGACAGCCTGCTGCATCACATCCAGCAGGACATTTTTCACCTCGACCCACAACCGGCCACGCCCGGCGCGGATGACTCGGTGCAGCTGCACGTCTGTCACAGCCCGCTGCGTGAGTGTCAGATACTGCACGATCAACTACTGCATGCACTGGATGCCGACGACACCTTGAAACCCGAACACATCCTCGTCATGGTGCCGGAGATCAGCCGCTACGCGCCCTTTATCGAGGCCGTGTTCCGCAAGGACGAGTCGGCTGCGCGGCCCTTCATACCGTGGAACCTGTCGGACATCACCATTGCCGACGAGCATCCCCTGATCCGTATCTTTTTTCAGTTACTCGCCCTGCCAGAGAGCCGTTTCAGCCACACCGAGGTGATGTCCTACCTGGACGTGCCGGAGCTGAACGCATGCTTCGGCCTCGACGAAACCGCCTGCGAGGACATCCGTACCCTGCTCGACGAGGCACAGCTGCGCTGGGGCCTGGACGAGGCACACAAAGAGGAACTGGGCCTGCCCGCCTATCTCGAAAACACCTGGCGACAGGCTGGGCAACGCCTGTTTGCTGGCTACGCCCTCGGCGAGATCGACTACTGGGACGGCATCGCCCCGCTGGCCGGCACCGAGGGCGGCAAGGCCGAGAGCATCGGTCGCTTCTGGCTGCTGTTCGAGCGCCTGTGTCACTACCGCCGTGAACTGGTGCACGAGCGCGGCGCAGCCGACTGGCAGCGCCTGCTCAACCGCCTGCTGGACGACTTTTTCCTCCCCGGTGGCGAGGACGACGGCCGCCTGCAACAGATCCGTGACGTCCTCGACGAACTGCACCAGCAGGCCGGCGAACAGCTGCTGTCGCCCGAACTGCTGCGCCTCTGGCTGCAGCACGTCCTCGGCCAGCAGACCCTGCACGGACGCTATTTCTCCGGCGGCGTCACCTTCTGCGGCATGCGCCCCATGCGCAGCCTGCCGTTCCGTATCATCTGCCTGCTGGGCATGAATGACCCGGCCTTCCCGCGCCGCGAACAGGCTGCGGAGTTCGACCGCATGACCGACCACTGGCACCCGGGCGACCCGCGCAAGGGCGACGAGGATCGCTACTTGATGTTGGAGACCCTGCTCTGCGCACGGCAGACCCTGTACATCAGCTACAGCGGCCGCGACATGAAGGACAACAGTGAACGCCAGCCCTCGGTGCTGGTGCGCGAACTGTTCGACTTCATCGACGAACGCTATTCGCTGGCGGACAGCACACCGCTCAGCGAACGCATCACCCATGAGCATCCCCTGCAGCCCTTCAGCGCGCGCAACTACACGCCCGGTGACGCCAGCTACGACCGCTACTGGTGCCGGGTGGCCGAGGCGATGCGCGTGGCAGGCGAGCCGGCCAGTGAACAGGCCTGGCCCGACACGCCGCTGCCACTGGCCGCCGACGAGGCGCGTGACATCGACCTGAAACACCTGTGCCGTTTCCTCCAGCATCCGGTGAAATATTTCTTCCAGCAGCGCCTGCACGTCTACCTGCGCGAGGAGCTGGCGGACGAGGACGATGAGCCCTTCGACCTCGCCGGCCTGCAGCGCTGGTTCGTCAAGCAGCGCCTGCTCGATGACTTCCTGCAACAACGGCCGGATACCGAGGCCGTGCTGCGTGCCCAGGGCCTGCTGCCCCATGGCGTGTTCGCCGATCTGGGCCTCGACCGCGCGCAGGCCGAGGTGCAAACACTGTACGAACAGCTGCAGGATTACGCGGGCACCGAATTCAGCCCGCGCGTGGTGGACATGGCGCTGGCCGATGGCATTCGTCTTGCGGGGCAGATCACGCGTTACCTGCCGGGCCGCGGCCTGCTGCACGCCAGCGCCTCAAAACTGAAGGGCAAGTCGCTGCTGGCGCTGTGGCTGGACCACCTCGCCCTGTGCGCCAGCGAACAACTGGCGGTGGACGAATACAGCCTGCTGCTGTGCAGCGACAAGCCCCGCCGTTTCCCGCCCGTGGCGAAGGCACTGGCCGTCGAACAGTTGCAGGCCTATGTAGATCTCTATCGGCAGGGTCTCGAATGTCCCTTGCCAATCTTTCCGCTGGCCAGTTTTGCTTGGGCGATGGCAGGTGGTGAGAAAAAGGCGATGACGGCAGCGCGCGGCAAATGGAGCGGCAACGACTTCCAAAATATTCCCGGTGACAAGGATGACCTCTATATCCAGTTATCTCTGCGCGGCCTGAGCGCTGATCCGCTGAGCCATCCCCAGTTCACCGAGCTGGCCAACGCTCTCTACGCCTCGGCGCTGCAATACGGGGAGGAGACATGAGCCCCACCGTCCTCGATCCACAGACCACCCTCGACATGCCACTCAGCGGCGTGCGCCTCATCGAGGCCAGCGCCGGCACCGGCAAGACCTACACCATCGGCAACCTCTACCTGCGCCACGTGCTGGCCGGGCGCGGCGTGGGCGAGATCCTCGTCGTCACTTTTACCAATGCCGCCACCGAGGAGCTGCGCGGCCGCATCCGCGCGCGCCTCTACCAGACCCTGCAATGCCTGCAGCGGCCGGCAGCCGGCATCGATCCGTTTCTCGACGCCTTGCTGGCAAGTCTTGGTAACGCAGACGAACGGCAGCAGGCCATCGACCGCCTCAAGCTCGCCGTGCGCAGCATGGACGAGGCCGCCATCTACACCATCCACGGCTTCTGCCAGCGCGCCCTCACTGACCACGCCTTCCACAGCGGCCAACCCTTCGAGGTGGAACTGATCAACGACGACGGCGAGCTGTGGCTCGGCGCCCTGCGTGACTGGTGGCGGCACGCGGCCTACGAACTGGCAGAAGCGGAGGCGGCCCTGCTCTCGGAGGCCGTGGGCTCCCTGGACGCCTTCATCAAGCTGCAGGCGCCGCTGCGCCAGGCCTTTGAGACCACCCTGCTGCCGTCGGCCGAGGGCGGTATGGCGGCCTGCTTCACCGAGTGGCAGGCCTTTGCAGACCGGCTGCGCAATATTGCCGATGAATGGCGGCAGCGTCGCGGCGAGCTGCTGGATATCCTGCTGACCTCGGCGGCCCTGAGCCGCGGCCCCTACAAGCCAGCCGCCGTCGAGGCTTTGGGCGATGAGCTGGATGCCTGGGCGGAGGCCGGCGACCTGTTTGCTCTGCCTGACGAATTCCGCATGGTTGCAACCGGCTATCTGCACGAGAAATCCACCAAAAAGAAACGCGGCAGCGATCCGTCACTGGACGATGATTTCTTCATGTCGTGCCAGCAGATACTGGATCAGCGTCACGAGATCGCCAACCGCCTGCGCGCCGCCGCCCTCGATGAGGCCACCGCCTTCGCCGGTCAGCGCGTACAACAGGCCAAGCAGCAGGGTCAGCGTATCGCCTTTCACGACCAACTCACCCTGTTGCACCAGGCCCTTCACGGCAAACAGGACGAAGCGCTGGCGGAGGACCTGCGGCGACGCTTCCCGGTGGCCATGATCGACGAATTCCAGGACACGGACGCCCTGCAGTACGGTATCTTTCGTTGCCTTTATTTCGGCCAGGCGGACACGGCCCTAACATTGATTGGCGACCCCAAGCAGGCCATCTACAGTTTTCGCGGCGGCGATATTTTTACCTACCTGCGCGCCAAGCGCGATGCCGGCGAGGCGCGCTACAGCCTCGATACCAACTGGCGCTCGGTGCCGGGCTTGGTGGCGGCGGTGAATGCCGTGTTCGGCGGGCGCGAGGACGCCTTCGTCTACAGCGAGGCCATCGACTATCAGCACGTGCAGGCGGCGACCGAAGCAATGGGCAAGCAGCACGCCCTGTTCACGGAAGACGGGCAGGCCGTCGCGCCGCTCAGCCTGTGGCGCATTCCGCTCAACGAAAAGGACAAGCCGCCCAGCAAGACCAAGCTGCGCGGTGACATGGCGCAGATCACCGCATCGGAGATCGCCCGCCTGCTGAGGGCGGCGGAGCGGGGCGAGGCCCTGCTCGGCGAACGGCCGTTGCGGCCGGGCGACATGGCGGTGCTGGTGCGCGACCGCCACGAGGCGGCGGCAGTGCGCGAGGCCCTGCGGCAACGTGACATCCCCGCCGTCAGCGTGACCCGCGACAAGGTCTATCAGAGCGCCGAGGCGCAGGGACTGGCGCTGCTGCTGGAGGCGGTGATCCGTTGCAACGACCGCGACCCGGCACGCAACGCCCTGGCCAGCGAGCTGCTGGGCCTCGACTACAACGACATGGCGGCCATCGCCTTCGACGAGCAGCGCTGGCTGGCCTGGGTGGACGACCTGCGTGAACTCAACCGCCTGTGGCAACAGCGTGGTTTCATGACCCTGTTCCAGGCCCTGCTGCAACGCCTCGACATCGGCCACAGCATCGCCGGGGGCGACAATGCCGAGCGCCGCCTCACCAACCTGCTGCACCTCGGTGAGCTGCTGCAAACGGCATCCAAGACCCACGCGGGGATGGATGCGCTGCTCGGCTGGTATCACCAACAACTGCACGACAACGCCGACGACGAGGCCGAGCTGCGCCTGGAGAGCGACGAGGCGCTGGTCAACATCGTCACCATCCACAAGAGCAAGGGACTGGAATACCCGCTGGTGTTCCTGCCCTTCCTGTGGGGTTGTTCCGAGACCAAGCCTAACGGTAGGTTGACCGCCTATCACGACACCCACGGCCGCGCCTGCCTGCACGCCGCCATCGCTACCGACGAACAGGCGTTGTGCCTGGCGGAGAAGGAACGCCTGGCCGAGGAAATCCGCCTTGCCTACGTGGCGCTGACGCGGGCGCAGGCCAAGGTCTACCTGGCCTGGGGTGAGGTGAGCGTGCAGGGCAGGCGTGGTTCCCGCGCCGGCGCGTTGGCCTGGCTGTTGCACCCGGCGCAAACTCCCGATGATCTGAACCACGCACTGCCGGCGGCCTTCGCCAGCGGTGCAAACCTATCGGCCGACCTGCAGCGGCTGGCTGAGGCCACGCCCGCCATCGAACTGTGCGAGCTGCCGGCAGCGACGGACGCGAGCCTGTCCCTGGCAGGTGACGCTTCGCCGCATCTCGCCACCGCCGAATTCAGGGGCCGCATCGCCACCGACTGGCGCGTGGCCAGCTTCACCGCCCTGACCCGCGACATCCACCAGGTGCATCGTACCAGTAGCCCGCGCGGCGATGATCCGGTGCTGAATTTCCCTGCCGGCAGCCATGTGGGTTCCTTCCTGCATCTGCTGCTGGAACGGCTGGACTTCACCGCCGAGCTGACGTCACAGGTCACCGGGCTGGCGGAACAACTGGCGCCACGCTTCGGCCTCGACGCCGAGCGCCACCGCGACACCCTGCAGGCTTGGCTGCGCGACGTGGTGGAGACGCCGCTGGACGAGGGTGGCCTGCGCCTGCGCGACATCGGCGCGTCGCAGCGTCTCAACGAACTGGCCTTCGACTTCGCCATCGGCGGGGTGGACATCGCCGCCCTCAATGCGCGCCTGCAGCAGGCCGCCGGCCAGCCGCTCGCCTCCATTGAGATCGACGACTTCCGCGGCATGATCACCGGCATCATCGACCTTGTCTTCGAGCACGACGGCCGTTTTTATATCGCCGACTATAAAAGCAATTTCCTCGGCGGCGCGCTGGGCGACTATGCGCCGGACAATCTACGTCAGGCGGTGCTGGATCGCCGCTACGATCTGCAATATTTATTCTATGTGACGGCCCTGCATCGCTACCTGCGCCAGCGTCTCGCCGACTACGATTACGGCACACACTTCGGCGGCGTCTATTACCTGTTTTTGCGCGGCATGCGGCCCGCCAGCGGGCCGCGTTTCGGCATCCATTTCGATCTGCCGGAACGGGCCTTGATCAACTGGCTGGATCGGCAGCTGTTCGCGCCGGAGAGCACGCATGACTAGCCGTCTTTACCGCGCCATGCAGGCCGACGGCCTGAGCCCGCTTGCCTATTTCTTCGCCCGATTTCTGGCCGACAAATACCAGCGCGACGAGGACGGCACGCTGGCGCTGAGCGCCGCCCTGGTGAGCGAACGCAACCAGCAGGGCGACGTGTGCGTGGATCTGCGCCGCCATGCCGGTACAGCATTGTTCAATAGTGATACGGGCCAGTCCCAGGAAGTGCCACGGGCACCTGAGCTAACGCAGTGGCTGCACGAACTGGCGACCGATGCAGCAGTGGGCCGGCCCGGTGAGTTTGCGCCGCTGATCCTCGACGATGAGCGGCTCTACCTGCATCGCCTGTGGCAGTTCGAGCAGCAGCTGCTGACATCTGTCCAGGCCCGTCTCGAATCACCGCCAGTGTTGGACGAGACACGGCTAGCCAGCGGACTGACACGCCTGTTTCCAGCCAGCGGCAATGACCTGGATTGGCAGAAACTCGCCTCGGCATTGGCCGTGTCGCAGCGTTTCGCAGTGATTTCCGGTGGCCCCGGCACCGGCAAGACCACCACCGTGGTCAAGGTGCTGGCATTGCTGCTGGAGCAATGCCCGGACATGCATATCCGCCTCGCCGCGCCCACCGGCAAGGCCGCCGCACGCATGGTGGACGCCATCCGCCAGCGCAAGGCCGGTATCGATGTTGCCGATGAACTGCGAGCGCGTATCCCCGATCAAGCCACCACCCTGCATCGCCTGCTCGGTTTCAACGGCCGTCATTTCAGCCACCATCGCCGCAACCCACTGGTGCTGGACTGCCTGGTGGTGGACGAGGCATCGATGATCGACCTGCCGATGATGGCGCGGCTGCTGACGGCGCTGCCGGACAATGCACGCATCATCCTGCTCGGCGACCGCGACCAGCTAGCCTCAGTGGAGGCGGGCAACGTACTGGGTGACATCACCGGCCACGGCCAGCCCATCTGTTATTCCACTGCCCAGGGACAATTCCTTGCCACACTCACGGGCACGCCCATGGCGGCACTGCCCGTGAGTGATACGACACCCCCTATCGCCGATGCCATCGGCCTGCTGCGTACCAGTTACCGCTTTGACGCCGGTAGTGGCATCGGTCAACTGGCGCGCCGAGTCAACGAAGGCGAAGGCGAGGCCGCGCTGTCCCTGTTGCGCGATGATCCATCGGCGCAGTTGATCTGGCATGAAAACAATGAGAAGACTATTTCCAGTGATGCCCTGGCATGGGCAGTGACGCAATATGTCACCTACCTACACTGTGATGAAATCGGCGCGGCACTGGACGCCTTCGAACAGATCCGCGTGCTGTGCGCCCTGCGCAGTGGCCCCTTCGGGGTCGACGAAGTGAACCGTATCATCGCTGAACGTCTGCGTGCACGGGGCTTGATCGAGGCAGGGGAGGAATACCACGGCAAGCCGGTGATGGTCACAGTGAATGATTATGAAGTGGCATTGTACAACGGCGATATCGGTCTGTTGTGGCGGAATGCCCGCGGTGAACTGCGTGCCTGGTTCCGTACCGCTGACGGACAGCTGCGCGATATACCGCTGCACAGTCTGCCCGAACATGTCCCCGCCTGGGGATTGACGGTGCATAAATCGCAGGGCTCGGAATTCGAGCGGGTGCTTCTGGTGCTGCCCTCTGAGACGGTGAATCCCTTGCTCAACCGTGAACTGATCTACACCGGTATCACTCGTGCCCGCCGTCAACTGCACATCAGCGCCAGCGCGCCGACCCTGCTGCAAGGCTGCCGCGAGCGCGTACGGCGCAGCTCGGGGCTAGCGCAAAAACTAGTGTGGTGTAACGTATAAAGTGCACCTATCAGAGGCCCGCAAATGCCCCAAGACAAGGCGCAGTCCGCCGTTAATGGCCCCCTCCCTTAACAAGGACTGGAACGCAGGATTGGGGCATTTGCGGGCCTCCCTCCGGGCGC
>DRKN01000116.1 GCA_011051755.1 Gammaproteobacteria bacterium | reverse complement strand
GAACTGGCAGCCTGGCGCGATAACTTCAGCGAATCACCGGAAAAATCAGCATGCCGGAACACCTCATCACGCTGGTAGTGGTGTCCCAGAATCACCAGCCGTTCGCCCAGCTTCTCCTTTGCCGCAATAATGCGTGCCTCGCAGTCTTCATCGGACAGTGAGGTATAGGGATCGACGTCTATCGCATTAACAGCCATTTTCGGGTGGATCTCGTTGATTTCTCTGGTTTCAATTCTCTTTTATCGAGGCGTTTGGTGCAACCATTGGGAATCAGGGGGTCTGTCCCTGTTTTACCGCTAAAGTATCCAGTGCCGGTTAGCCGTGGGGGTTTTCCGGTGAATCGGTGCAGCCGAGCATCGCAGCGACAGGTGGATGAAGCGATCCCTGTTTGAGCCATTGAAAATGGCGAGTTTGGGATCGCGCCACCTGTCGCGAGAAGCACAGGGAACCCGCGCAGCGGGCAAACCGTTGAACCGGAAAACCCCCATGGCTAACCGGCACTTACCACCACCCAACCCCTCAGGATTGCCCCTCTTTCTCAACCGGCTTGCGCAACCGCACGTTCAATTCACGCAACTGCGCCTCAGACACTTCGGAAGGCGCATTGGTCAGCAAGCAACTGGCGGTCTGCGTTTTCGGGAAGGCCATCACTTCACGAATCGAGCTGGCACCACTCATCAACATCAACAACCGGTCCAGACCAAATGCTATTCCGCCGTGCGGCGGGCAACCGTATTTCAGTGCATTGAGCAGGAAGCCAAACTTGTCTTCCGCTTCCTGGTCACTGATGCCCAGCAATTCAAAAACGCGCCGCTGTACGTCGCTGCGGAAAATACGCATGGAACCACCGCCGACTTCTGTGCCATTCAGAACCATGTCGTAGGCACGCGAGTGGCAGGCGCCCGGGTCACTGTCGAGCAGGGGCAGGTGTTCTTCTTTGGGCGCAGTGAACGGATGGTGCAGTGAGGTCCAGCGGTTGCTGTCCTCATCCTTCTCAAACATCGGGAAGTCCACCACCCACAGCGGTTTCCAGTCACCCTCCATCAGGCCGCGGTCTTCGGCGAGCTTGACGCGCAGGGCACCCAACGCTTCATTGACGATGTGCGCCTTGTCGGCACCGAAGAACACCAGGTCACCGTCCTGTGCGCCGGTACGCTGCATGATGGTATCAATGGCGTCATCCGGCAGGAATTTGAGGATCGGTGATTGCAGGCCATCGCGGCCTTTGGCCAGTTCGTTGACCTTGATATAAGCCAGGCCACGGGCACCGTAGATGCCGACAAATTTAGTGTATTGGTCGATTTCCTTGCGGGTCAGCTCACAGCCCTTTGGCAGACGCAATGCCGCCACCCGACCGCCCGGATCATTGGCGGGGCCGGCAAAGACCTTGAATTCGACATCTTTCATCAGGTCATCGACATCGACCAGTTCCAGCGACACGCGCAGATCGGGACGGTCGGAACCGAAACGATGCATGGCCTCCTGCCAGGTCATGCGCGGGAAGGGATTATCCAGCTTGACGTCCAGCAGCTTGTCGAACAGGCCACGGATCATGGTTTCCATCAACGTCATGATCTGGTCTTCGTCCATGAACGCTGTTTCGATATCCAGCTGGGTGAATTCCGGCTGACGATCGGCACGCAGATCCTCGTCGCGGAAGCAACGCACGATCTGGTAGTAGCGGTCCATGCCGGACATCATCAGCAGTTGTTTAAACAACTGCGGTGACTGCGGCAGGGCGAAAAACTCGCCCGGGTGGGTACGGCTGGGCACCAGGTAGTCGCGCGCGCCTTCCGGCGTGGCGCGGGTCAGGATCGGGGTCTCGATATCCAGGAAACCGTTATTGTCGAGGAAATAGCGCAGCTCACGGGTCACGTCGGAGCGCAGACGAATGCGTTGCAGCATCTCCGGACGGCGCAGGTCGATGTAACGGTAGCGCAGCCGGTGTTCTTCCGACACGCTGTCGTCGTCCAGATGGAACGGAGGCGTCTCCGAGGTGTTGATAATGGTGAGTTCCTTACCCAGCACCTCAATTTCACCGGTTGACATGTCCGGGTTTTCGGTGCCTTCAGGGCGGCGGCGCACGCGGCCTTTTACCTGGAGCACAAACTCACTGCGCACCCGTTCGGCGGTGGCGAAGGTCTCTTCGGTATCGGGATCAAAGACCACCTGCACCCGGCCCTCCCGGTCACGCAGGTCGATAAAGATCACCCCGCCGTGGTCACGGCGACGATGCGCCCAGCCGACCAGTGTCACCTCGGCATCCAGGTGGCTTGCATTCAGTTCACCGCAGTATTGTGTACGCATATCAGTATTCAGTGGTTCCAGATGGCGCCGCGCCGGATCGGCGGGCAATTGACTTGATTAACCCCCAGGCTACGGCCGGAATCGTCTACTTGACGCTCCCCGTCGATGACTTGCTGGACGAAGACTTACCGGAAGAATCCCCACCGGATTTGGGTTTGTTATCGCCCTTGGCAACGTTCTTACGGTTCTTGCTCTTGAAATCGGTTTCATACCAGCCGCTGCCCTTGAGCCGGAATCCGGCGGCAGAGACTTTTTTCTGCAGGGTCGGTTTGCCACACTCCGGGCAATCCGTCAGCGGGTCATCGCTGAGCTTTTGCAGCTTTTCCATTTCCAGGCCACATTCAGTGCATTGGTATTCATAAATCGGCATGGTTCTAACTCCGGTTACTGGCTCCCGATTCAGCAAAGCGCGCAAGTATACCAGCCAAATCAGACCGGTGCCGCCGTTTTGCCGGCTTCGGGTACAATTGATTCGGGAAATGTGGTGACGATTCCCTGGAACTTCAACCCGGCAACCCCGGAAACCGAGACCTTCATGCATAACCGACATACTGAATTGCCCCAATCTGATGGCAATGATCTGAAGACGCTGCGATCTCTCGTACCTTTTTTGTGGGAATACCGGGTACGGGTCGTGCTGGCACTGACTTTCCTGATTTTTGCCAAGGTGGCCAATGTCGGCATCCCGCTGATGCTGAAAGGCATTGTCGATGCGCTGGATCGTGATGACATTCAGCTGGTTCTGCCGCTGGGCCTGCTGCTCGGTTACGGCGCGTTACGACTGGCCAGTTCCCTGTTCAACGAATTACGTGATGCTGTCTTTGCACGCGTGCGTCACGGCGCCATGCGCAAGGTATCCGTGCGAGTACTGGAACACCTGCACCGGCTGTCGTTGCGCTACCACCTGGAGCGCAAGACCGGTGGTATCTCGCGCGACATCGAACGCGGGACACGCAGTGTCAGTTCGCTGCTCAATTACATGGTGTTCAGTATTCTGCCCACGCTGGTGGAAGTCACCCTGATTGCCGGCATCCTGTTCAAGCAGTACAACCCGTGGTTTGGTGTGATCACGTTTGTCTGTGTTATTGCTTACATCTTTTTTACTTTCCGCATCACCGAGTGGCGGATGGAATACCGGGTGAAGATGAATGCCACAGATTCCAGAGCCAATACCCAGGCTATCGACAGCCTGATCAACTACGAGACGGTTAAATATTTCGGCAATGAACAGCACGAGCTGTCACGCTATGACGCATCGCTTGAAGAATGGGAAGAGGCTGCCGTAAAAAGCCAGACGTCGCTGTCGGCGCTGAACGTGGGACAGGCCTCCATTATTGCGGCAGGCGTGACATCAATCATGATACTGGCATCCAGTGGTGTGGTGGAAGGCGAGCTGAGTATCGGCGACCTGGTGCTGATCAATGCCTTTCTGCTGCAGTTGTTCATTCCGCTGAACTTTCTTGGCATCGTCTACAGCCAGCTCAAGCATGCCATCACCGATATGCAGTTAATGTTTGACGTGCTGGAAAAACGCCCGGAAATCGAGGATTCCCCTGATGCCACACCACTGGATGTTCGCCATGGCGAAGTGTGTTTTGAGCACGTCAGTTTTGCCTATGACCCGGATCGCCCAATTCTGAAAGCGGTAAACTTTACGATTCCAGCGGGGCATCGGGTTGCCGTGGTCGGTCCCAGCGGCGCAGGCAAGTCCACACTCGCCCGTCTGCTGTTCCGGTTCTATGATGTCAATGAAGGCCGCATTCTCATTGATGGACAGGATATCCGTTCCGTCACTCAACAAAGCCTGCGCGCCGCTATCGGCATCGTTCCGCAGGATACCGTGTTGTTCAATGACACGTTGCGCTACAACATCGGTTACGCACGCCAGGGCGCCAGCTTTGAAGAAATACAGCAGGCGGCAAAGCTTGCCAATATTCATGACTTCATTGCTGGACTGCCACAGGGCTACGAGACTGTCGTCGGTGAGCGCGGCCTGAAACTGTCGGGCGGTGAAAAACAGCGGGTTGCCATTGCTCGCGCCATTTTAAAGAACCCGAAAATCCTGATCTTTGATGAAGCTACCTCGAGCCTCGACAGTCACTCCGAACAGATTATTCTG
>DRKN01000115.1 GCA_011051755.1 Gammaproteobacteria bacterium | reverse complement strand
GGCGTGCCCTTTTCAAGAGACGCAACGCCGCAGATGACGGCTTCCCGCCGCGCCCGGAGGGAGGCCCGCAAATGCCCCAATCCTGCGTTCCAGTCCTTGTTAAGGGAGGGGGCCATTAACGGCGGACTGCGCCTTGTCTTGGGGTATTTGCGGGCCTCTGATAGGTACACTTTATACGTTACACCACACTAGATTCAAATCCATAGCCACGAGAAACAGCCACACAAATGGTTGCGTCCGAAAACGGCGAGAACGGCGGGGGGGCATTTGCTAGGCTTGCCGAATGAATCTCGATCACGACGCCTGCTACCGCGCGATTGTCACGCGAGACGCCCGCTTTGACGGTCGTCTATACATCGGCGTTCGCACCACCGGCATTTACTGCCGGCCGATCTGCCCTGCACCCACGCCCAAGCGCGAAAACGTCTCGTTCTATCCGACGGCCGCCGCCGCACAGGAAGCCGGGTTTCGGCCCTGTCTGCGTTGCCGGCCGGAAAACTCACCGGATCCGGCGGCATGGAACGGTACTTCAAACACCGTCAAGCGGGCGCTCGCACTGATTGGCGAAGGGGCGATGGATGGCGAGACCGTTGAGCATCTGGCCGAACACCTGGGTGTCGGTGAACGCCACCTCAGGCGACTCTTCCAACAACATCTCGGCGCATCGCCGATTGCGGTCGCCCAAACCCGCCGCATCCTTTTTGCCAAACAACTGATCATGGAAACCCGGATGCCGATGACTGAAATCGCCCATGCCGCCGGTTTCGGCAGCATTCGTCGCTTCAACGCGGTCTTTCAGGCCCTGTACAAACGACCGCCCGGCGCGTTGCGCCGCACACGCCAAAATGCCCAGCGTGATGTATCCATGGTTTCAGACATCGTACTGACAATGTCCTATGCTGCGCCTTACGACTGGCCCGGCATGATTTCATTTCTGAAAACGCGCGCTATTCCGGGTGTCGAGTGGGTGGACAGGCAAGACCGCTATCACCGCTCAATGGCACTGGATGGCACTGGATGGCTGCCATGGCACCGTCCGCGTTGCGTTTGATGGCGATAAAAAATGCTTGCGTGCGACCATTCGCTTCCCACGCGTATCCAATCTCGCCGTCATCGTCAACCGACTACGCCGGGTGTTTGATCTTACCGCCGATCCCAGCGCCATCGACGCCCACCTTGCCGGTGACCCCCGGCTCGCGCCGCTGATCACCGCCCGGCCCGGCTTGCGTGTACCCGGCGCATGGGACGGCTTCGAGCTTGGCATTCGCGCCATTCTCGGCCAACAAATCAGCGTCGCTGCCGCCACGACGCTCGCGGGTAAACTGGTATCCCTGTACGGGGAGCCACTTGAACCGTCATTGAAAACCGCCGGGCTGAGCCATGTCTTTCCATCCCCGCAACACCTCACCGCGGCTGATCTGCGCTCGCTCGGCATACCCGGCGCCCGTGCCCGGGCCTTGTCGGCACTGAGCGAGGCGGTACTGGAAAACCCGGACATGTTTAGTCCTCGTCAGACACCGGAATCCACACTCGAACGATTGAAAGCATTGCCCGGTATCGGCGACTGGACCAGCCAATACATTCTCATGCGCGCCTTTTGCGAACCGGATGCATTTCCAGCCGCCGACATTGGCTTGATGCGCGCAATGGCCTCCCAAAAGGGACAGCGCCCGACAGCCGCGACATTGCTTGAACGCGCCGAAACCTGGCGGCCCTGGCGGGCCTACGCCGTACTGCACCTTTGGGCCTCCGAAGACAACGCATCCGTCACGGATATCTACACGACGAAAGAGAAAATCACCAATGCCACAACACTTACTCCCTGAAATTCTCTTCCATCATCAACTGGAAACACCCATCGGCACCATGCTGGTCATCACCGATCAACGGGAACGCATGCGCGCCCTGGACTGGCATGAATACGAAGATCGTATGCATCGACTTTTATGGCTTCATGCAAAAAAAGAAAAAAGGGAGTTTGAGTTGCAGGCGGCCTCCCTGCCAGCCGCGATACACAAAGCACTGGATGCATATTTCACCGGAAACTTTGTCCCAGTGAATGACATTCCCGTCTACACCGTTGGCACCGTTTTCCAACAAGCCGTCTGGCGGGCACTCAGAACTATCCCGGCCGGCACCACACTCAGCTACAGCGCACTGGCCAAAAAACTGGGACGGCCGAAAGCGGTTCGCGCCGTCGGCGCCGCCAACGGCGCCAACCCTGTTGGCATCGTCATTCCCTGCCACCGGGTGATCGGGAGAGATGGATCCATGACGGGATACGGTGGCGGACTTGAACGCAAACGCTGGCTGCTTGCCCACGAAGTCACCGGCTTTCGAGAAAAGGGGACGGAGGCAATGCCATTAAGTTATATTAACAGCTGAAGTGATGGAGGAGCCGACCCTTCGGAGTCTTGCAGGGGCAGGCTCTGGAATAAGGGAACGTGGAAATTAAGGGGGAATAAGGGTATTTAATCCCCCCGTCCCCTTTTACCATGCCTACTTTCGCCTTTCTGCTTTGCTATACACCAGGCCCCGGTCTCTTTTACCAACAACGATTACGTAAACAACTATTTCACTGTCGTTAACTTCATATACCAGACGATACCCCACCGAACGCAATTTGATCTTATACACACTTTTAAAACCGTGTAGCTGATTTGCTGGATTGTGTGGATTTTCTATTCTCTCTTCAAGCTTCTTTTTGAACTGCTTCCGTATTGGCGGAGCCAGTTTTTTCCATTCTTTCAGAGCACTCGGCAAGAACTTGATTTTATAAGTCATCCAGATTCACTTCTACCGCTTGCTCCTTTTCATCAGCCCTGTCCCTCACAATTTGAGCCAGCTCAGAATCTTCCAATTTATCCATTAGCCATTCATAGGTTTCAGCTGGTATAAGATACGCCGCCGGAACATTATGGTTAAGTATTGCAATCGGAGCACCTTCAGCATCATTAAGCAGAGCTGTTGGATTTTTCTTTAGTTCTGAAATGCTTGCGGAACAACTGGATAGTACCTGCCTCATAACAACGCCCTATCAAGCCCTATATTTAGCATCAAATATAGGGCTTATTCTAGGCTTTTTCAAGTTTATTTCGAGACAACTACTCTGCGCTCGCTCCAGATGGCATGGTGCTCAATATAAGGCTTTTGCCTGCCACTCCAATCAAGGCACACACCTCGACAGCCTTTTACCTGAATCCGTGGCTTCAAGGCGGATGCGGCGTGCACGATATTGATTTTACAGCGGCATCAAAAAATCTTAGCTTCACCCATCGTGTATCCCGCGGATAAGCGGGCATTTTTGCACTGCTGTGGAACCAAGAACTCGCCTAAGGGCGCCTACTTTTGCTGTGCTATGCGCCGTCATGAAGCCACGGATTCAGATTTTACGCTTATTTCTCAACTCAAGCTTCGGAGTTCAAATCGGCCATTCTCAGCTAAAACCCCAGCTACTCGAATTCCATTTACAGTGTAAACACATCCAGCTGAAGCACCTGCACAAAAAACTCTTCAATGCGATCATCAATCGCCGCCGTTTCTCCCAACCTTTTTCTGGAGCTACCTATTGTGCCGCTGATCAATGCACGGAATAGCCGCCATAAGCGCTGAGCAAAATCCAGTGTCGTGGGCTGATCTTTCATTGGCCTCACCCAGCTGCTTGAGTCGCTTACGCGCCTCTGGATCCAGCTTGACGCCCATGGTGGTCATCGTCATGATGCATACTCCGTGATGGAGTATCGATGTCCGCTGGACTGGCTGTCACTGGTTTTTACCACGAGATATTTGGCGACCCCACCTGTTTGTGGGGCAGGATATACGCCACACCCATCGGCAAACACACTGAAAACTTGAGGCCACATCCAATAACAGCAGTGGCTTTAAGATGGTTATGGTATAAAAGGGAGCCCATCGCACATCGTCAAAAACAGGAATCCGGCATGTTCAAATTTGCCCACACACACGCCCTGTGGTTACTGCTGCCTGCTCTTTTGCTCAGCGCCTGCGCCAACATCAGTAAGAGTGAGCGTATGGATGGCCTCAACAACACGCTGAAGAACTACAAACGTGACATCCGTTGGGGAGAATTCGACACCGCCTGGGCCTTCCACCGCGGGGAGACGGACAAGCGCGAGGAACCACCTGAAAAGCTGAAGGATCTGCGTGTCACCGACTACAAGGTCGTCAACACCCACATGAGCGTCGATAATCTGAGCTATACACAGACGGTGCGCATTTTCTACCATCTCGCAGACTCACCACGCGTGAGGAAGCTCACCGACCGGCAGAAATGGGAATACGACGAAGAGGCTAAACGCTGGTGGCTGGTGAGCGACATGCCGCAATTCTAGTCCCGTCAACATGGCATTGACGAACCACTCGTGCAAATTCAGTCGCCGCAAGCCACCTTCCATCTCGACGCAGGGCTCCAAATCAGCGACAATTACACGTTATCACGGCGATCCGCGCCGTACCCACCACGCGCACGCGCCCAAACAAGTAAACCCATGTCCACGAAATACGAAACAGACGACTTGCGCATCAAGGCCATCAAAGAGGTCGTTCCCCCGGCCGAGGTTCTCACCGAGTACCCCATCACCGACACGGCCGCAGAAGCCACCGCCACCACGCGTCAGGCCATTCACCGCATCCTCAATCATGCGGATGATCGTCTGCTGGTGGTCATCGGCCCCTGTTCCATTCACGACCCGCAGGCCGCGCTGGAATACGCCACGCGCCTGAAACGGCTGCGCGACGAGCTGGCCGACGACCTGCTCATCGTGATGCGTATCTATTTCGAAAAACCACGCACCACCGTAGGCTGGAAGGGACTGATCAACGATCCGCACCTCAACGGCAGCTTCGAGATCAACCAGGGCCTGAAACTGGCGCGTAAAGTGCTACTGGACATCAACAACCTGGGCATCCCGGCGGGCACCGAATTTCTCGACCTGATCACCCCACAGTACATCTCCGACCTGATCAGCTGGGGCGCCATCGGCGCACGCACCACGGAAAGCCAGGCACACCGCGAGCTGGCCTCCGGCCTGTCCTGCCCGGTGGGTTTCAAGAACGGCACCGACGGCACGCTGAAAATCGCCATCGATGCGGTGGGGGCCGCCAGCCAGCCGCACTATTTCCTGTCATTGACCAAAGCCGGCCATTCCGCCATCTTCGCCACCAGCGGCAATGAAGACTGCCACATCATCCTGCGTGGTGGACGCGAACCCAACTACGATGCCGCCAGCGTCGAGCTGGCCGCGAAAGCGATGGAAAAGGCGGATCTGCAAGCACGCCTGATGATCGACTTCAGCCACGCCAACAGCCGCAAGCTGCACCAGCGCCAGATCGAGGTGGGCCACGACGTGGCCGGCCAGATTGCCGCCGGCAACCATAACATTCTGGGTGCCATGATCGAAAGCCACTTGGTAGCGGGTCGGCAGAACGTGGCAGAAGGACAGGACTTGGTGTTCGGTCAAAGCATCACCGACGCCTGCCTCGGCTGGGATGACAGCGAACCCCTGCTACGTGAACTGGCCAACGCCGTGCGCCAGCGCCGCAAAACCTGATGGATCCGCTGGCAACCTGGGAAAAACTGCTGCTGGGCGCCTTCGCCCTGCTGCTGATATTCTGGTTTCGCCCCGGCCTCAAGGCCGCCTTCCAGCGCAGCGCAGAGGCAGAGAATAAAGACTGGATGGGCCTGCTCATCCCCCTCGCCCTGGTGATCGGCTTCGTCCTGCTGCTGATATCGATGGTCTAGTGTGCTTTACAAGTGAGCGCTGAAACGGCCCCGGCTGGCGCCCACCATCAAATCCCGGAAGTCCTCACCACGCAGGTGGATCAGCTCGGTGTGGTTACCGGCCTCAAAAAACACCTCGTCACAACCGGCCAGACTCTCATCCAGCGCCACATCGATACCATAGGCCTCGCCCAACGGCGGAATCGCCCCGATCTCACAATCACTGAAAAGATCCTCCAACTCCTGTTCCGTGGCCAGCTCCAGGCGCCGATCCAGCGCTTCGTCCAACAACTCGAACTCCACCTGATGATCGGCTGGAACCACCACCATCAGATAGCCCTGATAGTCTTCGGTCATCACACATTTGGCCAGCTTACTACCGGGGATATGTGCCGCCTCCGCCGTTTCCAGACTACTGCTGCTGTGCTTGTGGCGCAGTACCTCATACTCCACGCCCCAACGATCAAGATACTCCTGTAATGTTATTGCAACAGCCATGATCATCTCTCCTTATTTCTGACACGCCCATCAGCGCATGGATAAAACTCACATGGAAAGCTATAGACAAGAGTCGGCGACTTGTACAGCCACAGAAATAAGGCAAAGGGGTCGTCTAGTAATATATAGCCATAACAGTAATCTTTGCTGCAACACGAAAACAGGGGCTGTTGGCCAGACGCAGAACCTCCGCCACCAACAGGGCATCCTGTCCCACCACCTGTGCAATTTCCTCCCACGAGGCCCGCTCATCACGCAGGGCCTTCATGAGCTTGGGCAACACATCGGGCAACCGGGGCAAGGCATCGCATACCGCCTCCTCTGCTGCCAGCAGACTTTCCACGCCAGCGAGCACTTGTGTCTCGAAACCATTGAGGGGCACATCAAGCGGGGAATTGACGCCCAACAGATACGAGCAATATTCATGTTCGATGCTTGCCAGCGGCAAAACCGGCGTATCCCGCACCGCTGCAAGCCGACGGACACCCACAGGCCTGTCTTCTGCTATTCCCTCTGCTGCGTCATTTCCCGTCACAGAGAACAGACGCTTGAATCGCCCCATCATGCTTTGCGTCTCTTTATAATCCACATTCCATTCATATCTGCCCGGAAAGAACCGGGTGCAGGAGCAGTAGCGACAACCGGAAAAATATCTCAAGACCTGAAACCCGTCAGCAAATACTTACCCTGCTCACGGCCTTACGCTAAAATCCTCCCCGCTTTCCCGTCACCCGTTCCGAGGCCCATCACCATGAACTGCGCTATTTACAAGGGCTCCAAAAAAGCCGATCACTATCTATATGTTGAACGCGAAGACGATTTTGACCAGGTTCCTCAACACCTGCTGGAAATGCTCGGCGAACTGAGTCTGGTGGTAAACATCGTACTGAATGAGGAGCGCAGGTTGGCACAGGCGAACGTGAAAAAGGTCATGCAATCACTGACAGAGCAAGGCTACTATTTTCAGGTGCCGCCGCAACCGGAGATCCACGGGCGGGAATATCCCAGCCGTTCACTGCGCTGACGACCCAGGCGCCAACATAGACATACGGATACAAAAAAGGCCGGTCATTGACCGGCCTTTTCCTTACGCTGTGTAAAACACAAGATTGTTTACAGCTTGTCGGCGTTCTCCGCCAGGTACTCGGCCACACCTTCCGGGGTGTCCTTCATGCCCTTTTCACCTTCCTGCCAGTTGGCCGGGCAGACTTCGCCATTCTCTTCGTGAAACTTCAAGGCGTCGACCATGCGCAGCATCTCATCGATATTGCGACCCAGGGGCAGGTCGTTGACCACCTGATGGCGCACCACGCCTTCCTTGTCGATGAGAAAAGAACCACGGAAGGCCACGGCGCCATCGGGGGTCTCGACATCATAGGCCTTGCAGATGCCGTGGGTCATATCAGCCACCAGCGGATAACCCAGTGGGCCGATACCACCTTCATTGATGGGGGTGTTGCGCCAGGCATTGTGGGTAAAGTGGGAATCGATGGAAACACCGATCACTTCCACGTTGCGCTTCTTGAATTCCTCCAGACGGTGATCGAAGGCGATCAACTCGGAAGGACAGACAAAGGTGAAGTCCAGGGGATAGAAAAAGACCACCGCATACTTACCATCGACGGCCTTGGCGAAATTGAAATCATCAACAATGGTACCGTCGCCCAGTACGGCCGGGGCAGTGAAATCAGGGGCATTACGACCTACGAGAACTCCCACGAGAACATCCTCCTATCTAAAAATGAATAAAACAGCGCTGAAATCGGTGTCACTGAAGATCAGCGAAGAAAACTGAGAGGCCAAGCATACCACTCAAGTTATTAAGACTAAATCTAAATCTGAACTCCTCTATATAGAACCCCTCATCGGGATAATCAAGGCCTATTTCGCAGCAATCCGCCAGCAGCGGTGGATCTTCGGCTTACGTGCAAAGTCCTGCGGCAGGGTCTGGCGTGAGATATCCTCGATAGCGAGGTCGGACAAGGCCGCCTCGTCCAGTTTGAAACGCCGGAAATTGTTGGAAAAGATCAGCACCCCACCCGCCTCCAGCAGAGTCACGGCATGGCGGATCAGGATCACGTGGTCGCGCTGCACGTCGAAACTGTCGGCCATGCGCTTGGAATTGGAGAAGGTCGGCGGATCGAGAAAGATCAAGCCGTAGCGCTGCGCCAGGGCCAAAACACCGCCGTGAGCGTTACGCTGACGGGCCTTGCCCCACACACCGCGCGCGCCCTCACCCACCTCACCCACCTCGCCCTTTTCCAGCAGCGCGGCCTGCGCCGCCAGCCATTCGGTGACATCGGCCTGCACCAACTGGTGCGCGTGGCCACGGATGTCGTTCTGCACCAGATTGCGCCGCGCCCAATCCAGGTAGGTCTTCGACATATCCACCGTAGTGGTGCTGGTGGCGCCGCCCAGGGCGGCGTGCACGGTGGCCGCACCGGTGTAAGCGAACAGATTGAGGAAGGTGCGCCCGGCGGCCAGCTCACCGATCATCCGCCGGGTGATACGGTGATCGAGGAACAGGCCGGTGTCGAGATAGTCCGCAAAATTGACCCACAAGCGGCACACTCCCTCACGAACGATGTGGAAACGCTTCTCGTCCTGCAGCTTTTCGTACTGGCTGCTGCCACGCTGCTTTTCACGCAGTTTGAGGTGCACATGCTCCGGCACCACCGCCAACACCTCAGGCAGCACCGACAGGGCCTCATGGCGGCGCGTACGCACCTTTTCTTCAGGGATTTTAGCCGGCGCAGCATATTCCTGCACGTGCACATGACGACCATCCTCTGCGTCGTAAACGTCCACCGCCAGAGCGTATTCCGGCATATCGGCATCGTAGGCGCGAAAGGCGTGGATGTCCTCCTGCCGCCGCCAGCGTGTCAGCTGCTTGAGATTTTTACGCAGACGGTTAGCAAACATCTGCGCACCGGGCGACTGTGCGATGCCGGGATTGATGGGCACCGGACCACGCCGCATGACCCATTTGGGATCCACCTCGAAGCGTAACAGCTGACATTCCAAAGCACCGTTGTAGAGCTTGTGCAAGCGCCGCGCGCGCAGGCCGATGGCCTTACCCAACTCGCGGTCACTGGTGATCACCGCCGCACGCCAGCCCGTGTAGTGCTTGAGCAGGCAATCACCGAGGCCGCGGTAAAGAGCGCGCAGTTCCTGCATCTCGCCGAGGCGTTCGCCATAGGGCGGATTGGCCACCAGCAAGCCCGGCCTGACATCCTCGCCGGGGCGCGGGCAGTCGGCCAGTGACACCTGGGCAAATTCGATCTGTTCCGCCAACCCGGCCAGTTCAGCATTGCGCTGAGCCATCGCCACCGCGCGACCACTGATGTCGAAGCCACAGATGGGCGGGCAGCGGGCCAACCCCGCCTCACGGCGGCGTCTGGCGTCGGCGAGCAGAGCAGCCCAAGCCTCCGGCTCGTGTTTCAGCCAGCCGAGAAAACCCCAGTGTTCGCGCTGCAGGCCAGGGGCGATATCAGCGGCGACCAGCGCCGCCTCGATGGGCAGGGTACCGGAGCCACACACCGGATCCACCAGCGCCCTTCCCTGTTTGGCGATCTCCGCCCAGCCGGAGCGCAGCAAAATCGCCGCCGCAAGGTTTTCTTTCAGCGGCGCGGCCACGCCCTCGGCACGGTAGCCACGGCGATGCAGACTGTCACCGGAAAGGTCGAGATTGAGCACTGCGGTGTCACGATGCAGATAGACATTGATGCGCAAATCCGGTTGCTCGCGCGCCACCGAGGGACGCTCGCCGGTGGCGATACGGAACTGATCGACAATGGCGTCCTTGACCTTTTGCGCACCGAACTGGGTGTGAGAGATCTGTGAGCGTACGCTGCTGAAATCCACCGCCAGGGTGCCGTCGGGGGCCATGTGTTCGGCCCAGTCCACGGACTGCACACCGTCGTAGAGGGCATCGGGATCGGCCGCCGGGAAACGCGCCAGCGGCAACAACACCCGGTTGGCCACTCGCGACCACAGGCAGACCCGCAGGGCACTGCCGATATCGCCCTGAAAACCGGCCCCGGCACGGGCCTCGCTGACATTGGCGGCACCGAGGGCACGCAGTTCATCGGCGAGCAGAGCCTCCATACCCTTGGGGGCGGTGGTGAAGAATCGGTGTTGCTGGTTCATGGGCGGGCGGTCGGTGCGGCGGGAAAGGGCATGATGATACGGCAAAGCGGATCACGGCGGCAAAATCCCGCTTGAAATGCACCCGGGTGGCGCACATTTTTATGCGCCCGAGCAGAAAACCCGCGGAGGAAAACCACGATGAAACAAAACGGAAGAAAGACAAATATGTTTACCGAGACCCGCAAACACTGGCCGGTAATGACCTTTTACGAGCGTTTCGAACAAATGATCGCCATCATTCTCAGTTTCGCCATTGCAGTGGTCGTCGTTGTAGCACTGTGGGAACTGCTGGTGCGTATCGGAGGCCTGCTGATTGCCGGGACGCTGGATCCGCTGGATCATCGGGGATTTCAAAACATCTTCGGCATGATCATGACCCTGCTTATCGCCATGGAGTTCAAGCACTCCATCATCCGCGTCATCGACCGCCACGAGAACATCATCCAAGTAAAGACGGTGCTGCTCATCGCCATGCTAGCACTAGCGCGCAAGTTCATTATTATTGACGCCGCCACCATCGGTGCCGATAAATTAGCGGCGCTGGCCGCCGTCATCCTTGCCCTGGGTGCAGTCTACTGGCTGGTACGCGAGAGCGACCAGCGCCAGCGGCTTAACCAACAGAAACAGCAGGGGCAGGAATAATACACCTGCTCAGTCCTGGTGCGGATGCAATACCACCAGATCAAACGCCACCGCCACCGCATCACTCACCTGCTGATCCATGTCGGCATGCTCTTTTGGCGTGAGATAGAAGGCAATATCCACGCTGTGCCGCACATAGCGTGCCGGCAAGTGGTTGAGGGCCAGACAGGCCACATCTTCCAGCGCATGATCACTGAAGGTTTTGCCCTGCTTCGCCTGGTAACGCTGGATCTCCTCGCAAACGAGATTTTCAAAATGGTTATGGATATTGTCAAGAATCATGGCTGCTCCTGCCCCGTCGGTGTCTCCGAGTAGCGGCAGGTGGAAGCTATTGCTTGAGCCGCTGGCGCAGCAGGCGGACAGGTTGCAGACGGTCGCCGGGGAAAATCTCAGCCAGTCCCGCCAACAGCTGGAGTCGCCGTATTCGGCTATCAGCTGTCTCCCCAGCCAATGATAGCCCGTGGTCTGGCCGTCTAGCGTTTTTTGTCTGCGCCGATCGGGGGCGTCGCAGGCCTGGCAGGCCGTTAACTTTGCCGTGATGGTGGTGTTATCGGCGTACTATTTTAGCTCGATCAGTTGGTTGAGGGCGTTGTAGGCGTATTCGCTGCGATTGCCGACCGGGTTATAACGGTAGCTGTAGGTTTTGCCGTTGTTGTTGGTTTTTTTGAAAAGATACGTTAACGCAATAACGCAAACCTGACCCTGTTTTTGTGAGGTCTTCGAGTTTCATGATGGTTTTCATCCTCACATCATGAACGGAACCCGATCTAGTGTGGTGTAACGTATAAAGTGTACCTATCAGCGTGGTGGGAAGCCGTTAGCTGCAAGGCGCGTCTCGCCGGGAATGGCGTGCCCTTTTCAAGAGACGCAACGCCGCAGATGACGGCTTC
>DRKN01000114.1 GCA_011051755.1 Gammaproteobacteria bacterium | reverse complement strand
GACCCCGACCATGTCCGGCCCCGCCGGATAGGTGGCCACTACCGCATTCTTGCGCGTATCGATGAAGGATACGGTTTCATCGCCATTGTTGACCACCACCGCATGCTTGCCGTCGTGGCTCATGTAGGCGCGCCAGGGATCGGCGCCGACCTTGATCTGCTTGATGACCCGGTCGTCACGCGTGTCGATGACGCTGACGATCCCCAGATCGCCGTCGGCGGCATACAGGTAACGCCCGTCCCGCGAAATGCTGGCATTGGAAATGCCCTTGATGTCACCGAGATAGCGCTCGGGATCCAGGGCCGATATCTCCGGCACCGTGCCGACGTGAATCTTCTTCAGCAGTTCATGACGGCTGACATCCACCACGCCTACCCAATGAGCACCGTAGTTGGCGACATAGGCCTTGCTGCCATCGGGGGTGAAAGTGATGTTGAGCGGTTCGGCAAAACCCTTGATAGTGCGGATCTTGCTTTGCGTGACCAGATCGATGACCGACACCGAATCCCCGTCGGGATTGCCCTGATAGTAATAACGCCCGTCCGGCGAGATGGCCAGATGCTCGGGACCGAAATCGACCGGAATCGACTTGACCAGCGAAAGTGTGGCCACGTCGATGATATAGGCGCGGTTGGCGCGCGTGCCGCCGGTCACCACCCAGCGTCCGTCCGGTGACATCATCGCCATGTGCGGATTGACGTTCTTGCCCAGAAAGACGCTGCCGATGAGCTTGTTGGTCTTGATGTCCATGAAGGCGATGTCGTTGGAATCACGATTGACAATCACCACCACCGATGCCGGATCGGTGATTTTTATTTCCTTCTCCGCTGCCATGAGCGCTGGCAGACAAAACAGGCTCAGCAAAACCATCAGCAGGGCCCGTGTGCGCAGGCCTGTCATCTTGATAATCGTATTCATCATGTTCTCTCCGTTCAGAAACTGGCCTGCAGACGCATGCCGGAAACGACATAGCCGTCGCGTTCACTGGTGGCGCGCTCTTCAAGCAGATAAGTGAGATGGAAACTCAGGCGCATCTTCGCGGTCATGGCCAGGTTGTAAAAGAATTCACCCAGGTTTTCCTTCTTGCCGCCGGCCGGGCGGGAATAGGCATAGCCGATGCCGAAGCTGTCTTCCGGGTTGAAACCCAGCCCGGCATCGAACATCAGGCCACCGCTGTAGTATTCGTCACGGCGGCTGGCAGTGCTGTCCTTCGCGCTGCCCTGACGGGCGAACAGGGTCACGCCGGGCAACAGTTTCTGATCCAGGCTGATGCCCCAGGCGCTGGAACCGCTGCCGGTATTGTCCTCGCGGTACCAGATGCGGTAATTGCCCTCGCCCATTTGCAATGGATTCAGGCGCAGGCCGGCTTCCGCCAGCCAGAACAGGGAATCGGAAAGACTGGTGGCGCTGCTGGTGCTTTGCTGGTAGCCCAGCTTGAGGTTGAAAACCGAACGCGGATCATAGATGAGCGTCATGCCCGATCCGTTTTCACTCAGGCCCAGCGCCGGGTTGTTGACCAGCGCGTCACTGATGAACTGGCTGGTCTCGTCATTGGCGGCAACATTGGAATCGAAGTAGTTGGTGAGATCGAGCCGCCCCATCACCAGTGACAGTTGCTGGTTCCACAACTCGGTCATCAGCCAGGCCTCGCGCAGGTTGAGACCGTTCTGCTCCACCAGCCGCGCGGTGTAACCGTTGGTCAGGGTCAGGCCGTCGATCTCGGCATCGGGCGTGGTGCCGCTGAGACCAACGATGTCGGCGAAGAAGATCGTGTACTGGGCAATGCCGGCGGTGAAATACAAATCCGCCGAGGCGAGCTGGTAGGAATTGCCATCCGTGCGCTCGTCCGCGCCACGGGTGTTCTGCGCGTTTTGCAGAATGATGGCCGCATCCACGCCGAGCTGCACGCTGCGGCTGGCGGCCTCTTCCATGGCTTCGTCGATCTTTTCGCTGATGGTCTGGCGGCGGTAGACCCGCTCACGCTGATAGGTGACCACCTTGTGGCTGCCCGGCACCGGCGTGTCGTGCTCGATACCCTGATCGTCCACGTACACCTCGATTCGCTTGACCTGGGTCTCCGGCTCGGACAACACCGTGTTCGATTCCAGTTCGAGTATCCGCTGTTCGAGCTGCTCGACCCGTTCGCGCAACTGGCGTGTGTCCTCCGCCGCCTGCGCGGTCGTGCTGAAAATGAAACAAAGGACGAGCAGCGCCCGCCAACGGCCACTTCCATGCAACAAGGATGGAATGGCGTTTCGCCTGATTCGATTCATACCTGTTCTCCCCGGTTCGAATCCGCGCCTTGCCTGAAAAGCGGCAGGCAAGCACGCATGTTTCAACGATGGGTGTGAATACAGGAAGGGATTGAAATGAACGAAAGGAGACAGGCACGGACGCGCCCGCTTCTCTGCTCAACAGCCCCACGCTGTCACACAGTGAAGTTATCAGGCCGGTATACGGACTTGTGATGCGAGCCGGATGGCTCGCCTGCATCGCCTTCCCATGCGCATGGCACAGTGGCTGGAACGGAGGTCCCCGATACAGGTTGGCATCAATCACCGTTGCGTGGGCAGTACCGGATTTGCAGCGAATGCGCACCGGTTTCCCGTTTAACAGAAATTCTGCACCTGAAAACGAGGGCGGATGATGGCACGGAGTCGCGCCGGTGTCAATTCAGTGCCGGGGCATGCCAGGGCAAACGCATGTCTGCCTCATGGCTGTTGCAAGTGATTGATATTCACTCGCCGTAAAGACATCCCTGTCGGCTTGCTGGCCGCTTCCCTGCGGCCAACACTGAATATCAATCACTTGCAACAGCCATTTGCCGTTTGATAAAGCGGATGATCCCGCCCTTCAAATAACCTTGAGGTTTTCTTTTTCCAGCATGCGCACCAGCCGGATCAGCGGCAGTCCCATCAGGGTATTGGGATCATCGCCCCGCAGTTTTTCGAACAGGGCAATGCCCAGCGCCTCGGACTTGAAACTGCCGGCGCAGTTATAGGGCTTTTCTTTTTGCAGGTAGTTCTCGATTTGCGCCTCACTCAGCTTGCGAAACACCACATCGAAAGGCACGACCTCAAGCTGACAGTTTCCGGTTACCGCATTCAGCAGGCACAGGCCGGTAAAAAAGCGCACCGTCCTGCCCGAGGCCCGTTGCAACTGGGCCACGGCGTTTTCATGCGTGCCCGGCTTGCCGAGAATTTCATCGTCAATCACGGCCACCTGATCCGAGCCAATGATCAGCGCATCGGGAAAATCACCGGCAACAGCCCTTGCCTTGGCCTCGGACAGGCGCCGCACCAGTTGTTCCGGGGTTTCATCCGCAAGCCGGGTTTCATCGGTTTGCGGTGCGCGGGTCTCAAAAGGCAGGCCGAGTTTTTCCAGAATCGCCCGGCGAAAAGGGGACG
>DRKN01000113.1 GCA_011051755.1 Gammaproteobacteria bacterium | reverse complement strand
TTATCTCGCCTGGATCGATGAAAATGTCACCAACGAGAATCAATAAATGACCCTCATCAAACACCTTGCCTGGCTGCTGCTGGCCGCCACGACTTTTGCCCCCATCACCTACGCCGGCTTCGGCGGCGCCGGTGACGAAGAACCCCTGATGCCGGATGAGGCCTTCAAGCTCAGCGCCCGGATGCTGGATGCCGGCACCCTGCGCGCCGAATGGGAGATTGCCGATGAATACTATCTCTACCGCGACAAGTTCAAATTCGAGCCCCGGAACAGCGGCGTTACCCTTGGCGAGGCGAACTACCCCAAGGGAAAAATCAAGGACGACGAATTCTTTGGCCTCATGGAAACGTACCGTAAACACGTCGCCATCGACATCCCGGTCAGTGGCGCCAGCGGCAGCCTGACCCTCGACATCACTTCGCAGGGCTGCGCGGATATGGGTCTCTGCTATCCGCCGCAGACCCAGACCGTCACCCTCGACATCCCTGTCGCCGGCACCACAAGCGACGACAGCGGCGGCTTCAACCCACTGGGCGCCTTGAAAAAACTCGGCGCCAGCCTCGGCCTGAGCAGCGACAATAACGAACTTCTGACCGTGGAGCAGGCCTTCATCCCCAGCATCGAGGCCATCGACGGCAACACCCTGCGCGCTCGCATCGAAGTCGCCGATAGTGTGTATCTGTATCGCGACAAGATCACCTTCAGCGTCAAGGACGCCCCCCCGGGCATCGCCCTCGGCACACCGACCCTGCCCTCGGGCGACGTCAAGGTCGACGAGTATTTTGGCGAGATGGTCGTCTACCACAATAATGTGGATCTCGACGTGCCGGTCATCCGCAGCAGCCTTGACGCCACCGAAATCACCGTCGTCATCAATTATCAGGGCTGCGCCGATGCCGGCTACTGTTACCCGCCCACCAGCACCGAGATCCCGGTCATGCTGCCCGCCGTCACGGCCGCCACCGTCAACAACACCCCGCCGGCAACGGGCAGCAGCGACGGCCCGGCCAAGTCCGAACAGGATCGCATCGCCGACTCCCTGGCCAGCGGCAGCACCATCCTGACCGTCCTGACCTTTTTCGGTTTTGGCCTGCTGCTGGCCTTTACCCCCTGCGTCTTCCCCATGATCCCCATCCTCTCCAGCATCATCGTCGGTCAGGGTGGGGAACTCACCACCCGGCGCGCCTTTATCATGTCGCTGGTCTATGTGCTGGCCATGGCGCTCACCTATACCGTTGCTGGCGTAATCGCCGGACTGTTCGGCGAAAACCTGCAGGCGGCCTTCCAGAATCCATGGATTCTCGGCACCTTCAGCGCCGTATTCGTCGCTCTGGCCTTCTCCATGTTCGGCTTCTTCGAGCTACAGATGCCCAGCTTCCTGCAGAGCCGTCTCACCGAAGTGAGCAACAAACAGAAAGGTGGCACCCTCACCGGCGTCGCCGTGATGGGTTTTCTTTCCGCGCTCATCGTCGGCCCCTGCGTCGCCGCCCCCTTGGCCGGCGCACTGATCTACATCGGCCAGACCGGCGATGCGGTACTCGGTGGCATGGCGCTGTTCGCGCTCAGCATGGGCATGGGCGCGCCGCTGCTGGCCATCGGCACCTCGGCCGGCAAACTCCTGCCCAAGGCGGGTGGCTGGATGAATGTCATCAAGGCGGTCTTCGGCGTGATGCTGCTGGCGGTGGCCATCTGGATGCTGGAACGTATCATCCCCGTCGCCGTCGCCATGCTGCTGTGGGCGGCCCTGCTGATCATCTCGGCGGTGTACATGGGGGCACTGGAACCGGTCGGCGAAGGCTCCGGCTGGCGCAAGCTGTGGAAGGGTGTCGGCGTCATCGGCCTCATCTATGGCACCCTGATGCTGGCCGGCGTCGCCACCGGCGGTAAGGACACCCTGCAACCCCTGCACGGCCTGGCCATGGGTATCGCTATGGGGGGCGCCACAGGCACCTCACAAAGCAGCGAGCTGCCGTTCAAAAAGATCAAAAGCCTGCAGCAATTGGAACAGGAAATCACCACCGCCAACGCCGCCGGTAAGTCGGTCATGCTCGACTTCTATGCCGACTGGTGCATCTCCTGCAAGGAAATGGAAAAGTACACCTTCTCCGACCCCGGCGTGCACGAGGCTCTGCAGGACATCGTGCTGCTAAAGGCCGATGTCACCCTCAATGACGCCACGGACAAGGCCCTGCTCAAGCACTTCGGCCTCATCGGCCCGCCTTCCATCCTGTTTTTCGGCCCTGACGGTGAAGAACGCCGCGCCTGGCGCACGGTAGGCTTCATGCCGGCAGAGGAATTCCGCGAGCATGTCACCCGGGCCTTCCGCGACTGACCGCCGCGCACCTGAAATGAAAAAGCCTGTTCGTCTCGCCGCCTACAGCCTGACCTTTGCCATCGGCCTGTGGGGTGGCAATCTGTTGCTGCAGAAACTGACCGACACCGCCACCCTCGGTCAGGAAAGCACCGAGGCCATGCTCAACCAGCCCGCGCCGGATTTCAGCCTGCCCGATATCGACGGCAACATACGCCATTCCGGGGAATGGGCCGGCCGGGTTCAGGTCATCAATTTCTGGGCCACCTGGTGTCCGCCCTGTCGCAGCGAAACGCCCATGTTCGTCGACATGCAGGAGAAATATGGCGCCGCCGGACTACAGTTTGTCGGCATCGCCATCGATGATAGCGACAAGGTGCAGGACTTCATGGACACCTACGGTATCACCTACCCCATGCTGATCGGTGATGACGACGCCATCGATGTTGCCAAGCAGTACGGCAACCGCTTCGGCGCCCTGCCTTACACCGTTATTATCGATCGCAAGGGACTGATCCAGCACATACAGCGCGGTGAACTCAAGCAGGAAAGTGCCGAGAAAATCTTCCACAAGCTGTTATAACTCAACTTTCGGGGTTTATTTTCAGTGAACCCAATACTCGCTAAGAAATTGAAAATACATCATTTTTATACGCAATTAATGGCCCGGAACGACTGACTGCACTCATCCACGGCAATCGCAACGTGTCGGGTGGGCACTGCCCACCATTTCGTGAACACCGAAAGTCCGTATCGGTGGGCGGTGCCCACCCTACGGAGCACGGTAGTGCTCTGTCGATCCTATCGGCTTCAGTTCATGGCACCACCAGAAACAGGCGCCCTGAGGCGACACAGTCGGCGCTGTTGATTTTGCGGAATAAAGCCGCTCGTTGTTTGCCGGCTCCACTCGACTTGGCGCTGCACGTCTATGCAGATATCTTGTGCATTCAACCTGTTATCGTCACAATCCGCTTGATTTCGAACCCCGAAACTGAGTTATAAGAACCAACGCCGAAACAACCAAGTCATTCGCTCTATTTTTTACCCTATTTTGCAGCGATCATGTAAATAACGGCAGAGATCACCCGGCAACATGCCGCCTTATGGACAAATTCCCATGAATTGGTCATAATCGCGCCAACAGAGGGGCAGGCACATAAGGCCCCAGCCGGATTCCCGACGTTCGGACACGTTCTTGGCTCGTTGGCGTGTTTATTCATCATTTTCACTGCGAAGCAGATATGGCGAACATCCTGGTTCTCAATGGCCCCAATCTCAACCTACTCGGCAACCGTGAGCCGGCGCATTATGGCCGTACCACGCTGGCCGACATCGATCAGCATCTGCAACACCTTGCCAGCCTGGCAGGACACACACTGAGCAGCCTGCAAAGCAACGCAGAGAGCGAGCTGGTGGAACGCGTTCACCGCACCCCGGGTGAGGACGTCGCCTTTATCATCATTAACCCGGCCGCCTTTACCCACACCAGCATTGCCCTGCGCGATGCACTGTCTGCGGTAGCCATCCCCTTTATCGAGGTTCACCTGTCCAACGTCCACGCACGTGAGGCCTTCCGTCAGCACTCCTATTTTTCGGATCTGGCCGTTGGCGTCATCAGCGGACTGGGCACACAGGGTTACGAATTGGCGTTAGATGCCGTCATCAGAAAATTATCGAAGCACTGAATTCAACTTACACCGAGCCGACAAGATCATGGATATTCGAAAAATCAAAAAGCTTATCGAGCTGCTGGAAGAATCCGGTATCGCGGAACTGGAAATTCACGAAGGCGAAGAATCCGTACGCATCAGTCGCTATGGCACTGCTGCGCCACCAGCACCTGTAGCGGCCGCCGCCCCGCTGGCGATACCTGCAGCAGCCACGGTCGCCGCACTGGAAGCCGAACCCGCCACCATCAGCGGCCACACCGTCAACGCCCCTATGGTCGGCACCTTCTACCGGGCAGCCTCCCCGGGCACCGCCCCCTTTGTCAAGGAAGGCCAGACCGTACAAATCGGCGATACCCTTTGCATCATTGAGGCCATGAAACTGCTAAATCAAATCGAGGCCGACAAGGCCGGCGTCATCAAGGCTATCCTGGTGGAAAACGGCGAGCCGGTCGAATACGGCGAACCCATGTTTGTCATCGAATAACCACAGGCCTAACTGTCATTAGTTATACAAAAAACCGACCGCCAATCTCGCAACACACAAAACTGCGTGATGTCACGGCACCGATACCTACGAGAGCGTGTACCCAACCATGTTTGACAAGATAGTCATCGCCAGCCGCGGCGAGATCGCGTTACGAATCCTCCGCTGTTGCAAGGAAATGGGCATCGGCACCGTCGCCGTACACTCCAGCGCCGACCGGGATCTGAAACATGTGCGCCTGGCCGATGAATCCGTGTGCATCGGCCCCGCCTCCTCCGCCGAAAGCTATCTCAATATCCCGGCACTGATCAGCGCCGCCGAAGTGACCGACGCCATGGCCATCCACCCGGGTTATGGTTTTCTGGCAGAGAATGCCGACTTCGCCGAACGCGTCGAGCAAAGCGGCTTCGCCTTCATCGGCCCACGTCCGGAGACCATCCGTCTGATGGGCGATAAAGTTTCGGCCATCAAGGCCATGAAAAGCTCCGGCGTGCCCTGCGTACCCGGCTCTGACGGCCCGTTGGATGACGACCCGGAAAGCAGTGTCAACATGGCGCGGGAAATCGGCTACCCCATTATTGTCAAGGCTGCTGCCGGTGGCGGCGGACGTGGTATGCGCGTGGTACACAGCGAGGCGGCACTGATCAATGCCATTTCCCTGACCCGTGCCGAGGCCCAGGCCGCCTTTGGCAGCGACGTGGTGTACATGGAGAAATACCTCGAAAACCCACGCCATATCGAAATCCAGGTACTGGCCGACCAGCACGGTAACGCCATCCACCTGGCTGAACGCGACTGTTCCATGCAGCGCCGCCATCAGAAAGTGGTCGAAGAGGCCCCGGCCCCGGGCATCACCCCGGAGGTTCGCGCGGAGATCGGTGGTCGCTGCGCCGAGGCCTGTCGCAAGATCGGCTATCGCGGCGCGGGTACTTTCGAATTTCTATACGAAAACGGTAAATTTTATTTCATCGAAATGAATACCCGTATTCAGGTGGAACATCCGGTCACGGAGATGATCACCGGCGTCGACCTGATCAAGGAACAAATCCGTATCGCCGCCGACGAAAGGCTCGGTTATACCCAGGACGACATCATCGTCCGCGGCCACGCCTTCGAATGCCGCCTGAATGCCGAAGACCCAAAGACCTTCATACCCAGCCCCGGCACCATCAGCCAGTTTCATTCGCCGGGCGGTCTGGGAGTACGTGTCGATTCACACATCTACAACGGCTACTGCGTGCCTCCCTATTACGACTCCATGATCGGCAAGCTCATCGTCCATGGTGACAGTCGCGAAACAGCCATGGCACGTATGCGCACGGCACTGAGCGAATGTGTCATCGAGGGCATCAAGACCAACATCCCGCTGCACCAGGACATCTTCAACGACGCCGCCTTCCAGGCCGGCGGCACCAACATCCACTACCTGGAAAAGAAACTAGGACTTTGAAGGGCAGTGTTGAGTGCTTAGTGGTGAGTGAATACATCAATCCAGCCCCAAACACTAAACACTAAGCACTAAACACTAAACACTAAACACTGCCCTTAAAAACCCATGTCCTGGCTGCAACTCACCCTCGAAGGCTCGCCACAGGATGCCGTGCGCATTGCCGACGCCCTTAGCGGCCTCGGCGCGGCCGCCGTGACCCTACAGGACGGCGCCGACCAGCCGCTCTATGAGCCACCACCGGGTGAAACCCCGTTGTGGTCGGCCACACGCATCATCGGCCTGTTCGCGGCCGACGCCGACATCATGGCCATCACCACGCAACTGACCGCCCAACTGGAAATGGACAAACTCCCGCCGTGGCGCGTCTCACCGTTGGAAGACAAGGACTGGGAGCGCGAATGGATGGACAATTTCCACCCCATGCGCTTCGGTAAGCGCCTGTGGATCGTGCCCAGCTGGCATGCCGCGCCCGACAATAATGCCGTCAATATCCTGTTAGACCCGGGCCTCGCCTTCGGCACCGGCACTCACCCCACCACCGCCCTGTGCCTGCAATGGCTGGATGAGCACGGCGCCGACCACCCCGAAGTCATCGACTACGGCTGCGGTTCCGGCATCCTCGCCGTGGCGGCGCTGAAGCTGGGGGCCGGCCACGTGTGGGCGGTGGACAATGACCCACAGGCGCTCATCGCCAGTCGCGACAACGCGGCCAAGAACCAGGTCACACAGCGCATCGATGCCATCGCTCCGGGCCGTCTGCCGGAACGACCTGTCCGGCTACTACTCGCCAACATCCTCGCCCAACCGCTGCTGGAACTGGCGGAAAAATTCTCCCGCCTGATCGAGCCCGGCGGACACATCGTCCTCTCCGGCATCCTCCAACACCAGGCCGAAGGCGTCACCCGCCACTACGCACAGTGGTTCGACATGACTCCCGCCGCACGGCAGGAAGAATGGATGCGCCTCAGCGGCAGGCGTAAACACTGACCGGCACGACCTGCCCACCGTAAAAACCCTCAACTTTGCTCGTCCACTGCCGTCAATAATGGCAACGCCGTATGAGCCATGAGACCAATGAATCCGTTGCAACTGCGCCTGCCTATCCCGGCGCACGCCGATACCGCACAACAGGCGCCCCACCCCGACGAAATCCGTCACTGGCTGGCCTCGCTGCCGGCGCATGACCCAACGGCCAACCTGACCCGGGTCACGGCCCTGCTGATACGCTACAATCAGCACACGCTACCGACCTCGCAGCGCTTCGCGGCCATGCAGATCCTGCAACCCTGGGTACAGCAACAACTCCCCGGCCAGCAGCAGAAATACCGTGACCAGTCCCTGCCCCTGACGCCCAAACTACAGACCCTGGCCAACAGCGCATTCGACCTGCTGGACAACATGGCACAGGGCTACAAACAGGTCATTACCGATGCCATCAGCGATGCCGATGGCGACGACCTCAGCCCTGACACCTTTCTGCTGGCACTGCGTCAGGCCATCGAACAAACCGGCCTGCTGATGCTGGAAAGCTATGCCCAGTACCGCAGCGAACCCACCGGCCTGTGGGGCGAAATACATCGCCTGTACGCCCTGGCCGAGCGCAACGGCCTCAATACCATGGCCATCGATAGCCACGATGCCAACAGCCAACCCATGACCACTATCCAGTACACCTATCTGCGCATCGTCCTGCTGGGGTTGGCGCAGCCCTACCGGCTGCTGTCCGGGCAGGCCGATGCTCTCTACGGCTTTCTACGCCAGTGGACCACCGGCTGTCGCATGGTGAAAAAAAAGAATACCCTCGTCGCAGCTGGCGACTGTGTGGTCGACCTCGCCGGCAGTCGCCCACCGGAAATGGCCACGCAACAGACCCGTTTCCGCCCCGTCGACGGCCGCTTTCTCGACATCAGCACACTGCGCGAGCGGCTGGAGGAACTCAGCCGGCAAAAAGCAGATAACCGCAAGCAGTCCCTGAGTGACCGCATGCGCCGTGACCTGTTGCTCCAGCTGTGCAATGTCTGGCAGGGCCGAAGCGGGCGCAGTGCCGAGCGGTATGCCGATGGCCAGCAGATCCTCATGATGTGCATCGGCCTCGGCGCAGCACACCACCAGGTCAGTGGTGAGGCCGAATTCACCCCGGAAGAAGATGAAAGTGAATTTCATCACCCGCGCAAAAAGGGCGACCATCTGTCATTGCAATGCAAAGACAATGCACCTCTACAGGTCACGACAACCACCGCCGCGGGCCGCGACGCCACCCGCGTCTCCCGATTTATGACCGATATGGACGTCTGGGATGCCGTGCACGATACCCAGCTCCACGTCCGTGTCCTGCGTGATTCCGCCATGGCCGGCTATGCCGTCGAACCCTGGTTGCGCATCAACCACAGCGATGGCGGCGTCGCCCTGCTGCGCATGCCCGACAACCGCACGCAGGCACGGGTCGGCGTACTGACAGCCTATCGAGACAACGATGAAACATTGCTCTGGCATATCGGCACCGTCCGTTGGCTGCAGATCAACAAACAAGGCAGGCTGACCCTGGGCATCAAGTCACTGGGCAATCACATGGCCGCCGTCGCGGTGCGCGCCATCGGCGGTACCGGCAGTGGCGGCGAATACTTTCGCAGCCTGCTGATCGATTTCATCGATACGGAAGACAAGACCGGCAATGGCCTGCTGGTACCCGTCAGCATCTATGACATCGATACACAGTTAGTACTGAACCTGAAAACCGAGCTGAAATACGTGCGCCTGACACGCGTCATCGAAACCACCCGTTCATTCACCCTGTTTACCTTCAATACCATCGAGATGCCCCCCCAGGAAAAAGCACGGGTGCAGGGCCTGCCCCAAAAAACCTGAAATGGCACCGCAGGACTCAACGACCACCCGCTAAAACGAGTGGATTAGTTCGACTCCGTTACAGTTAACTTGCTGAGTCAACATTCCCGCTCCAAGGGCTGGGGTATTGAGAAGAATTCACCCGCTCCGCATTGTGCAACGCTTGTCTGCATACGGATTGGTAGAGCCGTTTTTTAAACCCCGCCCTGCCATGATTCTCGGCAACCCATGTAGGATGTGATGAGTTCCACGCACCGCATCGGTCGAACAACTGCCATCACCCGCGCCCGGAACGTGATAATGCCAACGATGCGCTTCGCTACCGCTCACCCGCATCCTACAGTGACAACCGAAGCCACCTGCCTTCACACACACCGTCAACACCCCATACAACAAGCAGCACGGATAAAAGACGAATAACGGCATTCCAGCTGGGAATAACAATATTTCAGCGCGAAGAAAGAGAGTACAGCGACACATCCCGTGTCGCGCTATAATGGCTGCCGACGAAGAAAACGCAGCAAAACACCACACTATGTACACTCAATGCCCCCACTGTCAGGCCTACTTCGAAGTCACCGCCGACCAGCTCAAGGTCGGTGAAGGTGATGTGCGCTGCGGGCAGTGTCTATCCATCTTCAACGCCCTGCAACACCTCACCGAGCGTCTGCCCGACTGGGAAGAAGAGGATACCAATCAGTCTGCGGACTGGGCGAAAAGCAACCCGCCGGCCGACAGCGCAGCAGAAGGCGGCACACACGAAGCAGTCACACGAGAGACGCCAGCACCTGCGCAGTCCACGATCAATGCACCCTGGCCGGATCTGGGTAATATCGACGCCGTGGCCGGCGAACTGGATCCGCAGATCGGCGCCCCTCCCCGCCGCAACACCTTTGCGACTGCCGATGAATTTACCAGTCAGCAGATCGAGGCCATCGAGCTTCCTGATGACTGGCTGGACGAGTCCCCGAAAAAAATACTTGCCGATACCTTACCCGCCGACGAGGCACGGAAAACCAACCCGTCCGTGGCATCCGTCGACAGCATCACGGCAGAAAGCACCCCGTCTGCCTCCGTCCAGCGAAACACCACGGAAACACCACCACGAAAGATATTTGTCGAGCCACTGAACACCGAAGCCCGGCCGCCGGATGCGGAACAAGTCTCCACATCGCAGCTCCCCGCCCCCCTGCTACGCCAGTTGCAGGAGGAAAGGGCCGCCAGCCTGCATCCACCGGCAACGCTGTGGGTTATCGGCAGTCTGCTGATGCTCGTGCTGTTCCTGGGCCAGGCCGGTTACTTCTATCGCGACGAACTGGCCCTGCGCAAACCCGAACTGCGTCCCTGGCTCGAGCAGGCCTGCAACTACCTCGACTGCCGCCTCCTCCCTCCCCCCCGTCAGGGCCGCGTCGACATTCTCGGCTGGGACGTGCGCTCGCTGCCCGACACCCCGCAGGCACTGATCGCCAGCACCACTCTGGTCAACAAGACCCCGGAGCCGCAACCCTACCCCCTGCTGACCCTGCGCTTCTCCGACATGAACGGCGCCCCGGTCGCACAGCGCCGTTTCCTGCCGCGCGAATACCTGTCCGCCGGCACCGACATCAAGGCAGGTATGGCCCCGGATACCCCGGTGGTGGTGGAGCTGGCCTTGGTGGATCCCGGCAGGCAGGCCGTCAACTTCGAATTTCATACCGAAGGACACGCCCAGTGATTGCTTGTGAAACCCACGCCCTGCGCGATCTTTAAATACAAAGCCATGACATGATCCAGGCCAAATGCCGAACTGGCGCAATAATTGCCGACGAGCGCCTGTGCAGATTTGTCGAAAAAAGCAGCAGATTTCCGTCTTATCACCTTGTCTCCCCGGCTTGCCGCGAGGTAGTATTGTCGACCCGAAATCCCCCGGGGGATTTCGACCTAAAACGCCCTGTTTCAACCCCTGCCTACAGTGGGGAAAAACGGGCAAAAGGCAACACATATCTCGATGCAGATCGGTCCCTACAAACTGTCCAACCAACTCGTTCTGGCCCCCATGGCGGGCGTTACAGACCGCCCCTTTCGCCAACTGTGCAAACGTCTCGGCGCCGCTATGGCCGTGTCCGAAATGGTCTCCTCCAACTCCCTGCTGTGGGGGTCGGAAAAGACCAAGCGGCGCGCCAATCACGACGGCGAGACCGATCCACGCTCGGTACAGATCATGGGCGCCGAGCCACAGCTGATGGCCGAGGCGGCGCGCTACAATGCCGACAACGGCGCCCAGATCATCGACATCAACATGGGCTGCCCGGCCAAAAAAGTCTGTAACGTCGCCGCCGGTTCCGCACTGTTGCAAAATGAAAGACTGGTGGGACAGATTCTCGATGCCGTGGTCGGCGCCGTGGACATCCCTGTCACACTGAAGATCCGCACCGGCTGGGACACCCGGCATCGCAACGGCGTCAGTATCGGCCGCATCGCCGAAAACGCCGGCATCCAGGCACTGGCGGTGCACGGACGCACCCGAGCCTGCGCCTATCGGGGGGGGGTGGAGTACGACACCATCGCCGCCATCAAGGCCGACATCGGCATCCCGGTAATCGCCAACGGCGACATCAGCACACCGGAAAGGGCTCGCCGGGTACTGGACTACACCCGGGCGGATGCCGTGATGATCGGCCGCGCGGCCCAGGGCCGTCCCTGGATTTTCCGCGAGATCGATCATTACCTGCAAACGGGGGAAAAACTGCCGGAACCCACACTCACCGAGGTACGGGACATCCTGCTCGAACACCTCGAAAACCTGTACGCCTTCTACGGCGAATATGCCGGCGTACGCATCGCCCGCAAACACATCTCGTGGTACAGCAAGGGTCAACGGCATGGCGCTGCCTTCCGTCAGGCAGTCAACAAGGTAGAAACCATCGAAGAGCAATTACGAATAACAAAGGACTTCTTCGACGCACTGTTGGTTCAAGAGGAACTGGCCGCATGACACATATTCAAGGTTTGTCTACAAAGAGTCTGACTGCAGAAAATCTGACAGCCGAGGGTTTAATCACCGAAGGACGACAAGAGGGTTTACAAAAGAATTTGCCGGAAACGCAGACAAAAGAGCCGTTGCCAGATGCCCCACCAGGGCCTGCCAACAGTATCCAGCACCCCCTCAGCCAACACATCAAACGCATGCTGGAAGACTATTTCCAGGAACTCGACGGTCACCCGCCGGTCGATCTGTACCAGATGGTGCTGGCCGAGATCGAACAGCCGCTGCTGGAAACCGTACTGCATTACACGCGCGGCAATCAGAGCAAGGCCGCCGAAATGCTGGGCCTGAACCGCGGTACCCTACGTAAAAAACTCAAACAGTACGACATCAACTGAGCGGCCTGTGATCTCCGCACTGCCGCGCACCGATAAAAACGGCTTCGGGCGCGTCGAGAAACACCAATGATGATCCGCGAATAAACGCAAAAATACACGCGAATGCAGGCTGAGCAGTCAGCCCGGCCTTTTCCTGGCAATGAGGATTTACGTCCATGGATGTGCATTTGCGGATCAACCCCCCGGTCGCGGCCGAAGCTGCGCCAACAGCTGAATTCCACCGGCATTCACCAAACCCGGCACCACCACCTCGAGAACGACACCATGCACACCATCACCCGCGCCCTCCTCAGCGTCTCTGACAAGACCGGCATCCTCGATTTCGCCCGTGAGCTGCACGCCCGCGGCGTGGAAATCCTCAGCACCGGCGGCACCGCCAGGCTGCTCGCCGACAACGGCGTGCCGGTCATCGAGGTCTCCGACTACACCGGCTTCCCGGAAATGATGGACGGCCGGGTAAAGACTCTGCACCCGAAGATCCACGGCGGCTTGCTGGGCCGGCGCGGCAGCGACGACGCAGTCATGGCAGAACATGGCATCCAGCCCATCGACCTGGTGGTGGTCAATCTCTACCCCTTCGCAAAAACCGTGGCGCGGCCCGACTGCGACCTCGCCCTGGCCATCGAGAATATTGACATTGGCGGCCCCACCATGCTGCGCGCAGCGGCCAAGAACCACGCCGCGGTGACCGTGGTGGTGGACGCCAGCGACTACGACGGCGTGCTGGCCGAGATGGACAGCCATGACGGTATCGTCAGTGACGCCACCCGTTATTCGCTGGCGGTGAAGACCTTCGAACACACCGCCCACTACGACGGCGCCATCGCCAACTACCTGGGCGCCATCGATCTCGCTGGCGGCAAGGACGGTTTTCCGCGCACCTACAATATCCAGTGGCAAAAAAAGCAGGACATGCGCTATGGCGAAAATCCGCACCAAAAGGCCGCCTTCTACGTCGAAGCCCACCCGGCCGAGGCCAGTGTCGCCACCGCCAAACAATTGCAGGGCAAGGAGCTGAGCTTCAACAACATCGCCGACACCGATGCCGCCCTGGAATGCGTCAAGCAGTTCGAGGTTCCGGCCTGCGTCATCGTCAAGCACGCCAACCCCTGCGGCGTGGCCATCGCCGAAGACATCCACCACGCCTACGACCGCGCCTACCGTACCGATCCCACCTCCGCCTTCGGTGGCATCATCGCCTTCAACCGCTCACTGGACGCCTTTACTGCGCGCGACATCGTCGAACAACAGTTCGTCGAAGTCATCATCGCACCCAGCATCGACGACGATGCCCGCGCGATACTGGCGGAGAAAAAGAACGTGCGTGTGCTGGCCTGCGGTGACTGGGGCGTGGAGCGCGTGGCGGGACTGGACTACAAGCGCGTTAACGGCGGCCTGCTGGTGCAGGATCGTGACCTGGGCATGATCACGCCGGAACAACTGAACGTCGTGACCCGGCGCGCGCCCACCGCACAGGAGTTACGCGACCTGCTGTTCACCTGGCAGGTGGCCAAGTATGTCAAGTCCAACGCCATCGTCTACGGCCGCGACGGCATAACCATCGGCGTCGGCGCCGGGCAGATGAGCCGCGTCTACTCGGCGCGCATCGCCGCCATCAAGGCCGCCGATGCCGGCCTGGAGGTAAAGGACTCGGTCATGGCCTCCGACGCCTTCTTCCCCTTCCGCGACGGCCTCGACAGCGCCGCCGAGGTGGGCATCAGCGCCGTCATCCAGCCAGGCGGCTCAATGCGCGACGCCGAAGTAATCGCCGCCGCCGACGAACACGGTATTGCCATGGTATTCACCGGCATGCGCCATTTCCGGCACTGAGCAAAAAACAACCATACAAGGAGCGGGCCATGCCCGCGATTTCGCCCACCATCCACCACTTATTTGTGGCTTAGCCCATCTTTGAGTTTTGTTGACAGTAACACCTAATAAAACAACAAGTTACAGATTATGTCGTGATGATTATGGCACTACAGATTTTTCAGTCGCGGGAACGCAGACTCCACTACACCCATGTCTTGTGTGAGCAGCCGGGTTGTGAGGTGACACCAAGCGCAT
>DRKN01000112.1 GCA_011051755.1 Gammaproteobacteria bacterium | reverse complement strand
GCGGCGGCATCATCTTCTGCATGACGGACTCTTTTCGTTCTGCTGAATAACGCTTCATTTCTCACTCTCTATCGCCCACCTTAACTTCGATTACAATGATCATATGAGGCGACAACTATCCTGACAGAGGGGGGTGCCGTTGATCAGTCAGGCATGCATTTATCTGCCGAAGATGCCAAGCGATACCGAAAAAAGCACACAACGCAAAGCGCAATTGGAGTATCCACCACCGGATGAGACGAAGCACGGCGGAAAACGAGGGCGGTTGAAGCGATCCAGAGCAAGAAATCTTCTGGAACGCTTGATTGATTACGAGGACGACGTCTTGCGATTCATGGAAAGCGAGATTGCTCCCTTCACCAATCGCCCGGGTGAAAACGATACCCGCATGACGAAAATCCAGCAGAAAATTTCGGGCTGCTTCCGCTCAATGGATGGAGCCTATACTTTTTGCCGGATCCGTGGGCATCTTGCGACTTGTCGTAAGAATGGCATGAATCCAAGCAAGGCACTGAAATTGTTGTTGACTGGAGAATTACCTTCCTTTATCGATGAAGGTGCTGAATAGTTACATTTATTTTTATATCTCTCTAATGTCAGGGATGTATGAGTTTGACTTGTGGAAAATATGTTTTGTATTTACTTGTATCTCTGGTTATTAAATCAAACTTTGATATACTTGCATGTGCTCCAATAAAAAAATCAGGTAATGGAGCATTTTTGATACCTTTGTTTTTTCTGTATTTAAGAAATGCTTTTCCGGTAAGGAATAATGCCTCGCGAGGTATTTCTAAGACCTTAACATCAAGTTCAGATATTGCCATTTCTACCTCTTCAATTTTATTAAAACCAATTGAGACTTCAGTATATACAATCGAATTGATATATAAGGTATTAGTTTGGCTATATTGTTCTAAAATACTTTCTGACCATTCAGACCAATTTTTATCATTTGTAAATAAGTCGAGTAAAATACAGGAATCGATAAATATTCCGTTCATTATGCATCTCTAGTGAGATTCATTATTTCTTCAGTTGACATATTTGCTGTTGCTATCCCTCTAAGATTTTTAAATTTGCCCTTAATTTTTGGTTCATCTGTCTTGACAATGTAAAATTTTCCATTGTCTTCTATGAAATCAATTTCAGTTTCAGGAGTGATACCTAAACTTTCTCTTATAATTCTTGGGATAGTGACTTGCCCTTTTGTCGTAACTCGCATAGCTTTACACTCCAAAATTGATATGTAATACCATTATAGTATTACCTCATGAGGATGCAAGCCTCAAACCTAAGTGATTGTTTTTGTTGGAACTCTCGCAGTAGGAACGGCTCGCCCCGGGCTCGGGCTTACCATAACGTCCAGTTCATATAGACTTCACACACGTTACCATGCTCGCCAACCGGAACGGCCTTTCGAAGCGATATCCGCTCTAAGGGGCTGCGACCCCACCGGCCCTATAACACACACATCTTGTCAGGTTAATCGGATTACATGAGTCTGAAACTACACGATTTCCTAAATCTAAATTATCAGCCGCTACTCTATAAGACAATCTATACCCTTCACCCTCAACTTGATATTTGCATATATCTCGCAGTCCTTGTTCTACAGTATCAATTCTTAAATAGACCGCTTTTAGGCAATTAGAAAGAGACTTAGCAAGAGCAGTTTTTCCTGTACCAGGCAATCCCGAGAATATATATAGATGACTTTCCTCAGTACTCACGATTCACTCTCCTTGCCACATAACGCCAAGCTTCCCCACGACATTAGCAACGCTGCTTGATCTAAATTATTAGACATTTAGCGATTAAATTTAACTGAATATAACCATTATAAAAAATACAACTAAGCCAAAAAATACAGAAACTAATGTTAGTTTACGTAACTTTGGCATCTGCCATGCCATAATAAAGCCTGAAATAAGCAATAATAGCAAGGCAGTGGCAAATACAACAGAATAGACCTTAAACGGAGTGCCGCCTTTTGCCTTATGTAGTTGCACAAACTGTCGGTGCCAGCTTGTGTTTTTTATTTCCAATTGAGCCATTAACGGTTGTGATGTTGGCTCAAGAATAATATCCATATTTGAACCCGTCCATTCTAGCCTGAAAGAAGAGCCTATTCTTTTGATTTTAGCTTGACCTGATGGTACTTCTATATCTTGCCTTTTTAATTCATTTTTCACTAATTCAGCAAGCGATACAACATCGTCTTGAATAGGTTTTTTAAGATGAAGTTCATGGGTGGTTGTTTCATAACCACCTTTTATGCCCCACGTATAAAGAGCGCCAGTAACAAAAAACATAATTGCCACTGGTAAAATAAAGGCAGCTAATAATGCGTGCGCCTTCATTAGCGTAGAACGGTTAGGTATTCCCATTTAGTTACCTTATTTTTATTTTCGCCGTCGCAGTCCAAAATCACCAGCTTGCGGGAAAGTAACATTTTGAACGATTAAGAAATTAAGAGAAATTAAAGATTAAGAAAGTTAAGGGGTCAGGTTAATTGAAAGTTAAGTTAAGGGGTCAGGTTAATTGTATCATCGTTAAAATACGTGGAATGTTTTGCCTAAATTCCTTTTTCTCAGATAGCAAGCGACGAATTTCTGTCGTAGCCCCTTTTATCCCGCACTTTGAGAATGATTCAACATACCCGCCCCTTTCTTTTCCTCTAAAACTTAACATATGGGCATTAATGCGGAAAGTATCTGTTCAGAAAAGGGTAGCGTCCCCTTTTACCCTGAGAAAAGGGTAGCGTCCCCTTTTACCCTGAAGCGACCGCGAAGCGGTTTAGTTCAACGCTTAGCATCACCGGCTGCCAAAAGTGGTGTGGCTGTAGCGTAGCGAAAGCCGCGCCGCTTTTGGCAGTCCGCGTGTATGCTTTTGTTGGGCCTATTCGATGTTCCGCACAAGCTCTTGAATATTAGGCTGCTGTCTTTCTAATTGACTTTGATTAACCATTACAGTTCTACCTGCTACAGTTTTCTGACCAGCCGTCAGAGCAACAATTGGAATACCCAGCGAACTTGACACCACTGAAGCAGTATTAGCATCAGGAACTTCATACTGGAACATATTTACAAAATCTCTTCTCCGGCTTGGTGTTTGCGCACCTGGAGGATGAATATGAAATACGTTTGGGGAGTTTTGCCATACAGCCCATATTTCATTTCCAATCTCTGTAACAACCGCCTTAAACGCCTTAGCAGAACTCAAATATTGGGTCATCCTATTGCCCACGTAGCAATATATCTGAGGGATGGGTAGACGATATTGTTGTGAATTCAAGAAGAACTGTGATTGCTGCGCACCAGCTTGGCGAGTAACACCATATACCAGTGCCAAAACAGCCCTGACCGCCCTTCGAGATGATCCATCTGCAGAAAACGGTATTACTAACCTGTCAGCAGCAGACATTGCTAATTCCGTGTAAATTGTGAAACTCGGATTACAATCCACAAATACTGTCGTATCTGTTTTGTTCCATACTTGCTGAATATCCTCAATTAAATCATTGATCCAAGTGTGAACAATTCGCCATGCGTCGGTTGGACCAGGTGCAGTAGCTGCTAACACACGAGACGCTTGGATTTCAAGCTGTTCGTCGCCCGTAATCAGGTATAAGTTATCTGGAACATCGTGATTATAATCCTTGACCTTGGTTAGATAGGAAGATCCCGTATGCGGATTCACATATGGGCTTCGGATTCTATCTTCGATGTATCCAGCGATTGTTTTACTGCTTGTTTGGCTAGAAAGATCATCAAGAATTCTCTCTCCAGCTTCAATTCCACCTAAAAGCATTCCTGATGAGTTGGCTTGTGGACATAAATCAACCACAAGCACAGGTTCATGAGGATGTGTGCGTGCGTACTCGCAGGCTAGCTGAAAAGTAAGATAACTTTTTCCTACACCACCTTTGTTATTCCAAATGGCATATGTTGCCATTATTCTCTCCCGTACTGTTTGAAAAACCTGACATTTATTCTAAGGCATAAACCGTTTTTAATGTTAATAAAACTCTTAGAAGAAACGGCCGATCACCTTGCCAAAGCCCAACGCTTAATATAAGGCTTTCGCCGTATAACAAGAAAATTTCCGCAAACACCGTATAGCTCCCCTATACGGGATGATATCCGGCACTTGCAGTCCATTACGCCTTTCCTGATTCCGACAATACCCGGCAGACCATTGATTAACAAGCGTTATTCATATCGATACAAAATGCAAGAGTAATGATACGGCTTTTGCCTCGATATCATTGATTTTGGCGTGCTATACGGCGTTTGCCGTATAGCACGCGGATATCAGTGCAAATTACGGCACCATAGCTTACTGATTAAAAAGACTTTTTTGTCTGCTACTCTAATATCCCACCAATATCAAGGCGCATACCTTGACAGCCCTTCATTCTTATCCTTCAATATACCTGCATGAATAAACAGCTTTTCAGAGGGACAAATGACGCACAGAACATGCTTGATGAATCAAGTTAAGACCGCAATTCGGGTGCGCCACTATAGCCGCAAGACAGAGAAGACTTACGGCAACTGGATTCAGTTCTTTATCCGCTTTCACCATTATCGCCATCCGTCAGAGATGTCCGAGGCGGAGGTCTCTGCCTTCCTCAGCTTTCTGGATCAGCCCTATTACCTAAGAACGCCCACTTTTGGCACCATTAATCCTTGAAAAGGTGCAGCAGGATCACTCATCGTCGAACTTGAGCCCCTCGACCAGCTGCGCACTGAGATTATCCATGTCCAGCACCGCACACATCTGTTCCACAGCGGTTCCCGCCAGCCAGGGGCGCTTGCCGCCCTCACCGCGCCAGCGCACGCCATCGGGCGACAGCGTCACTACCTGGGCAATGGCATCGGCGGCCAGACCCCACCGGCCTTCGTCGATGAGCACCACGTATTTCACCCGCTCCAGCACCGGGCGGGCATCGGGAATACGGCCGTCGGGCATGATGATCTGCGCCGTGTCGATGACACGCACGTTCTGTCCACGGTTGGGCAACAAACCCATGAACCAGTCGGCATAGCCCGGCAGCCCGGTGAGTTCACCCGGCCACTCGACGATGCCGTGCAGCCGCTCCAGTGGCGCCGCCAGGGTCAGACCGGCCACCATGAAGGTCAGGCACTGAAAGCTGTCACCGGCCCAGGATGGCGCTCCGGCCTTTACCACGGTTCTGCGGCGGGTCTCCGCCACCGGTTCATCGATGCTGGCAGCAGGCGGTACTTCCGGAACGGCCTGGAAGGTGGGCGGCCTGTCCGGCACGGTTGCCGGGGCTTTTTCAACCGGCGGAATGGACTCTGCCGGCATCGACGGTACAGGCACCACCACTGGCACAGCCTGCCAATTGTCCTGCGTATTCTCTGACGCCGTCCCGACGTCGAGACGCTCCGTCAGTAAACGGGGAAGCAGCGGCGGCCCGGCAAGTCGTGGCATTGTCCGCTCGGGTTCTGCAAACCGGCGGCGGGATATCACCGTCACCACAGACGGCGCGGCTGTCTCCAACGGTAAAACGGGGACAAGCGGGGGTTGGGGCTCAATGGGAGACTCACTAACAGGGCGTACCAATGGTTCCGCAGACGACGCACTGACATCCGTGGCGGGCTCAGCGGGACTCTCGATAGGGGCAGCCTCCGGCACCTCCGCAGGGAGATCCATCAGCAGGGAGTCCAAATAAAAACCCAGCGCCTCCTGCGGCTCAGCAAGGGAGGATGAATCCGGGCGCTTGCCAGCCATCAGCGCACCGCGGATACCGGCGCCGGCCCGGCCACACTGTGCGTACCATCGGCGAGCAGATCCTGCATCAGTTCGGCATAGGCGAGCGAGCCGCGATCCCTTGGCGCCTTGAGGGTCAGCGGTATGCCCAGGCGGCTGGCCTCACGAAACTGGGTATCAATCGGAATCACCGAACGCCAGAGATGTTCGGCAAAACGCTCGCGCAACAGGCGCAGGGTGCCGGTGGAGGCGCGGGTGCGTGGGTCGTACATGGTAGGAAGTATGGTGTAGGCCGGCACCTTGTGGCGCGCGCGCTGGATCATCTCCAGGGTACGCAACATGCGCTGCAACCCTTTCACGGCGAGGAATTCCGTCTGCACCGGAATGATCAAATGCTGGCAGGCCGCCAGGGCATTGATCATCAGCACACCCAGCTGCGGCGGGCAGTCGATGAGCACAAATTCATAGCGATCAGCCAGCCCGTGCAGGGCCTGGGCGATCACCAGCCCCATGCCATCGGTAGCCCCCAACTGGCGATCCAGGGTCGCCATCGCCGTGGCAGCGGGAATCATGTCCAGATTCTCAAAACCAGTGGAACACACCACCCGCGCGGGCGACAGTGCCTGAGCCGATTTTTTGGCCTGAAACAGTTGATACAGACTGCTTTCCTGCACATCCGGGTCAAGACCGAAATAGGCCGACATGGAACCGTGGGGATCCATGTCCAGCAGCAGGGTGCGATGCCCTTCACCTGCCAGCACACCACCCAGATTGACCGCCGTGGTGGTCTTGCCAACGCCCCCCTTTTGGTTCGCCACCGCCCAGACCTTCATGATGCCCCTCCACCTGTCGTCGAGCCACGGGCTGGTGGCAACAGGTTTATCGGCGGTGCAAAACCACTGCCCGGCGCTGTTTTCTGCCGCTCTATGTTGCTTGCCGCCTCCGCCTTACGCTTGCCAGCCAGCGACTCTTCCAGCTGTTCAGTGCGATTGGCGCGGCGGGCAATGGCATCAGACTGGACAATGATGTTGATACGGCGATTTTTCTGCCGGCCCTCTGCGGTCTTGTTGCTGGCAATGGGCTTGTACTCGGCATAGCCAATCGCCGACAGGTGTTTGGGGGGAATGCCGGACTGGGTAAACAGGTGCACCACACTGGCGGCGCGCGCAGCCGACAACTCCCAGTTAGACGGGTAGGTCGGAGTGCGAATGGGCACATTGTCGGTAAACCCTTCCACCTGAATATAATTGGGGAATTTCGCCAGTATCCCGGCGATTTTTTGCAGTACCGGACGCGCCTGCCGCGACAGTCCTGCACGGCCACTCTTGAACAGGATGCTGGACTTGATCTCTATCTCCACCCACAGGTCGTTATTTTTCACTCGGATCAGATCCTCATCGATCAGCGGCGCAAGGCTGCGTTCAACCTGATTCGATATCCTGCTCAGGTTGAGACGATCCTCTTCGCTGGGCTGCGGCCCGGACGGCGCATTGGGATACTGATTATTGCGACTGATGGGGCTCATTTCACGGGACAGCATATCGCGCTCCAACACCGGTGGCCGCAGGGGGCTGGAGAGCTTTATCGGTAACCCGGCGAGGGTCGGGTCGAAGGCGGCGGAAATAGAATCGGACAATACACGATACTTGCCTTCGTTGACTGCGGAAATGGAATACATCACGACAAAAAAGGCGAACAGCAGGGTAATGAAGTCGGCATAGGAGACCAGCCAGCGTTCATGATTTTCGTGTTCTTCCGGTTTTTTTCTGCGCGCCATGACGGTCTGCGGCCCCTATGCCTAATCAATAAAGCCCTGCAATTTGGTTTCGATATTACGCGGGTTCTCGCCCTCGGCAATGGATATCACGCCCTCGATCATCATTTCGTGCATCTGCGACTGAGCATGCATCAAGGCCTTGAGCTTGCCAGCGATGGGCAGAAATAACAGGTTGGCCAAACCAATACCATAGATGGTGGCGACAAAGGCGACGGCGATACCACTGCCCAGCTTGGACGGGTCGGCCAGGTTCTGCATCACATGAATCAGGCCCATGACCGCACCAATAATACCGATGGTCGGGCTGTATCCACCCATGCTCTCGAACACCTTGGCCGCCTGCACGCCGAGGTGTTCCTTGGCATCCAGTTCCACTTCCATGACCCGGCGGATCACTTCCGGCTCGCTACCATCAACTAGCAACTGCAAGCCTTTTTGGGCGAAGGTATCGGTCTCGTTTTCAGCGATGTCTTCCAGTCCCAGCAGGCCTTCTTTACGGGCAATATTGCTCCACTCGAGAATCTTGGCAATCGCCTCCTGACCTTGCAGCTTGGGCGGGACAAAGACCCACAGAGCCATTTTCAGCGAACTCATGAACACCCGCAGCGGCGACTGAATCATTACCGCACCCAGCGTACCCCCCAGGACGATCAACATCGCCGGGCCATTGATCAGCGAGGTGACGTGGCCACCTTCCAGGATCTGGCCACCGAGAATGGCGCCAAAACCAATGATCAAACCAAGCAGTGTCAGGATATCCATCGTTATTGGATCCGCACCAGTGCACTGCCAATCTGCTCCAGTGGCAACACCTGCTCGACAATGCCTGCCTCGACGACGGCCGCCGGCATGCCATAGACCACCGACGTCGCCTCGTCCTGAGCCCAGACTCTCGCACCACCCTGCTTCATCCGCTTTGCACCCTCACGACCATCGGCACCCATACCGGTCAACACCACGGCAAGTGTCCGTCCCGCCATCTGTTCGGCAATGGAAGTGAACGTCACATCGACACTGGGTTTGTAATTCTGCCCCGGCTCAGGCTCGGTAATTCTGACGCGCATCTGCCCCACCCGGCCCTCTAACATCATTTGTTTACCCCCGGGCGCCAGCAACGCCAGCCCCGCTTCCAATCGATCACCATCCGCCGCCTCACGGACACGAATGGCGCAGGATTTATCGAGACGCTGCGAGAAGGCCTTGGTGAAACTGCCCGGCATGTGTTGGATCAGCAGGATCGGTGCCGAAAAGTTTTCCGGCAATGCCGACAGCACTTTTTGCAAGGCCACCGGGCCGCCGGTCGAGGTGCCAATGGCGACCAGCTTGATCCGCCCGGGCGCTGATCCAATGCCGGATACCGCCCGCCGCTCTGTCAACTCTGCGGAGGATTTTGCCGATACGGCCGTGGCAGTCTGCGCACCCGCCGCGGGCAACGGGCTCGTGGCGGCAGTGGATGCCGGTGCTGCCGGCACCTGTCGCGGCCGTGGCAAGCGCCGGCTTCCCACCGCCCGGACCCGCTCACACAATACACGGCAAGCCTCTGCGCGATCACGCGAAATATCCTCAAAGCGTTTCGGCAGAAAATCGGCGGCGCCCGCCTCCAGCGCATCCAGTGTGGCCTGGGCGCCCTCGGTGGTCAGGGAGGAAAACATCAAAATCCCCGTGGGCCGGCTGGCCATGATTTTTCGCGTCGCGGTGATGCCATCCATAATCGGCATCTCCACGTCCATGGTGATGATATCGGGCCGCAAACGGTTGGCCATTTGCACCGCCTGCTCGCCATTCTCCGCACTGCCGATCACCTTGATCTGTGCATCCGACTCCAGCATTTCGCTGACGCGGCGGCGAAAGAATCGCGAATCGTCCACCACCAGGACGCGGATGGACATGATGGATCGTCCTATATGCGGCGGGCGTAGCTCTGCATCAACCCCGGAATATCGAGTATCAGCGAGATGCGCCCGTCGCCTGTAATCGTCGCACCGGCCAGTCCTTTCATACCGTGCAGCAAGGCCCCGAGGGGTTTAATGACCACTTCTTCCTGACCGATCAGTTGATCGACGACGAAACCGACACGCTGGGCGCCGATACTGACCACCACCACATGCCCTTCCTGTGGCAGCTCTTCGTAACTGGCGCCGGCGACCAGCCAACGGCGCAGATAAAACAGCGGCAGGGCCTTGTCGCGCACCACCACCACCAATTGACCGTCAACCACATTGGTACGGGTCAGATCAAGATGGAATATTTCATTCACACTGGCTAGTGGCAGGGCAAATATCTGATCCTCCAGCATAACCATGAGTGTTGGCATGATGGCCAGTGTCAGCGGCACCTGAATATTGATAATACTGCCACGACCCAGCTCCGAGTCGATCACCACAGTGCCGTTCAACTGTTCGATGCGGGTCTTCACCACATCCATGCCCACGCCGCGCCCGGAGACATCGGAAATCTCTACCTTGGTCGAAAAACCGGGGGCAAAGATCAGGTTGTAACAATCACGGTCTTCCAGGCGGGCAGCGGCTTCCTCATCCATTAACCCCTTGACCACGGCCGCCTTGCGCAAGGCATCGGGATCCATACCCTTACCATCATCCTGAATTGTCAGGGCAATATGATCACCTTCCTGTTCGGCGCTCAGGATCACCGAGCCGGCGCGTGGTTTGCCGGCCTTGACACGATCCTCCGGCGACTCGATACCGTGATCGACGGCATTGCGCACCAGATGCACCAATGGATCGGCCAGCGCCTCCACCAGGTTTTTGTCCAGGTCGGTCTCTTCACCCTGCATTTCCAGGCCGACTTCTTTTTTCAGGCTGCGCGCCAGATCCCGCACCACGCGCGGAAAACGGCCAAAGACTTTTTTAATCGGTTGCATGCGGGTCTTCATCACCGCCGACTGCAGGTCGGCCGTCACCACATCCAGGTTGCCGACAACCTTGCTCAGCTCTTCATTCTGGGTGGTCAATTCCAGTGTCGCCATGCGATTACGCACCAATACCAGCTCACCCACCAGATTCATGATGTCATCAAGACGCTTGGTGTCCACCCGCACCGTGGTTTCGGCCGTGGCGGATTCCTTGGCGGGCGCTTTGATCTTAGCCTTTGCTGCAGGTTTGTTTTCTTCTACAGGTTTGCTTTCCGTCGTCGCCGCAGGCTTGTTTTCTGGCGCAGGTTCACTTTCCGTTTTTTGCGACGTGGTCTCGCCAACAGCCTTGTCGACCGATGGCATACCCGCAGGTTTGCCCGAGCCATGCAACTGATCCAGCAGGGCCTCGAATTCTTCTTCACTGATCTCTTCATCGGCAGACGCCGGAATCACCGCTGGGGCCTTCGCCGCTGGGGCTTCGTTGGCTGTGGTGCCCACGGGGGTATCGCCCGGCACACCGCTGTGCTTGCCTTCACCATGCAGTTGATCCAGCAAGGCCTCGAATTCCTCCTCGCTGATTTCTTCACCGTCGCCCGCCGCAGCGGGTACTGCCACATCGGTGGATTCGAGCAATTGATCAAAGGCCTCATCCGCCGCATCAGTGACGGCATTTTCTGCCGGCGTCGCGACGGCCTCAGGGGCGGCGGTTCCGGCATCTCCTTTGAGCAGATTTTCAAGATCCAGCAACATACTGGCCTCGGCATGCTCCGGCTCCTGCCCGCCGCGCAGGGTGTCAAACTGTGTGTTCAACACATCCAGCACCGGCAGCATGATATCCATCAGCCGCGAATTGACACTCAACTCATCGTTACGCAGGGCGTTGAAGACATCTTCGGCACGGTGGCAAAGACCCACCATCGCATCGAGACTGAGAAAACTGGCGCCGCCCTTGATGGTGTGAAAACCACGAAACACGGCATTCAGCAATTCCTTGTCATCGGGGCGCTGCTCAAGATCGACCAGCTGCTCGTTGAGTAATTCGAGGATCTCTCCGGCCTCAACCAGAAAGTCCTGCAAGAGTTCTTCGTCGTCATCAAACGCCATGATCGTTCCTCAGAAACCCAGACTCGATAGCAGATCGTCTACTTCGTCCTGGCCAGACACCAGATCGCTTTTGCCCACACCCGGAATTGCCGGGCCCGCAGCTTCGATATCGGGTTTTTTGTCTTTGCCCGTATCCTTTTCTTCCGCGCCTGAAAATTTTGTGCCGGTGATACGCACCAACTCGACCAGATTGCCTTCCACCTCTTCCACCAGTTCGATGACACGGCTGATGATCTGCCCGGTGAGATCCTGAAAATCCTGCGCCATCATGATCTCGTTCAGGCCGTCGCGAATATCGACAGTGTCCTGTTCCGCATCGGTAAAAAAGGCTTCCAGCTCCACGCTCAATGCACGAAACTGATCGACACTCATCTCGCGGCGCTTGAAGTCCTGCCAACTGCTCCCCAGCTTGGTGATACGCTCAGATAGCTGGTCGCACTTGGGCAGGGTTTTTTCCACCGCACCCAGGGAGCGGTCGGCGGATTTCTGTGTCAGGGTGATCACGTGCCGCAGACGGGCGCGCGCATCGGGAATCTCGTCTTCGGTCAGCTCATCGAGACGGGTTTCCTGGGTAAAGGAATTCAGCGAGTCGTGCAATTGACGGGTCATCTTACCGACTTCGTGGTAAATACCCTCTTCGCGTGCCGTATTGATGAGGTTCAGCAGATTCGTGACCTGCGTCTCATTGCCGGCCCGCATTTCGCGCACCAGCGCTTCGGCATGGGCGAGGGTGTCTTCACTGACACCAGCATTGACGGCGATTGTTTCTGTAGACATACCTTAGCCCCCCCCATCAACGCGCTCGAAAATCTTGTCGATCTTTTCTTTCAGCGTCTGCGCCGTAAAGGGTTTGACGATATAACCATTGACCCCCGCCTGGGCCGCCTCGATGATCTGCTCGCGTTTCTGCTCCGCCGTCACCATCAGCACCGGCAGGCCGGCCAGCTCGGCGTCGGCCCTGACGGCCTTCAACAGGTCGATGCCCTGCATGCCGGGCATATTCCAGTCGGTGACGAGAAAATCAAAACCACCGGCCTTCAATATGGGTAATGCCGTCAGGCCGTCATCGGCCTCCTGGGTATTGGAAAACCCCAGATCACGAAGCAAATTCTTGATGATCCGCCGCATCGTGGAAAAATCGTCCACAATGAGGATTTTCATGTTCTTGTCCAAGGTATCCTCCACTCTTGCTGATACTGTGGGTTGTATGGCTGTCGACCGTTGCCGGCATTGCCGTGGCACTCAGTCATCATTCTGTGTCCAGTGATTCATGCGCGACTGCAGACGGATCACGGCCTGGCTGTGAATCTGGCAAATACGCGATTCACTGACCCCCAGGATGGAACCGATCTCACGCAGATTCAGTTCTTCGTCGTAGTACAGAGTCATCACCAGGCGTTCACGTTCCGGCAGCCCGGCAATGGCATCGGCCAGGCCACGCTTGAAGTCTGCTGATTGCAGCCCTTCCAGTGGCCCCTGCATCCGCTGGGTCAAGCCCTCGGGTGCACCGTGTGACTCCACGTTCAGTTCGTCGTAGCTGAACACGCGATGACCGCTGGCGTCCTGCAACAGCCGGTGGTATTCCGGCAGGCTGACGCCCAGGCCCTCGGCAATCTCCTGATCGCGCGCATCGCGGCCGGTGCGGTTTTCTATGTCCTTCACCACCTCGGCCACCCTGCGCGCCTTGCGATGCACGGAACGTGGCGCCCAGTCGTTCTTGCGGATCTCATCCAGCATGGCGCCGCGAATACGAATGCGCGCGTAGGTCTGGAAGCTGGCGCCCTGTGAGGCGTCGTAATTGCGTAACGATTCCAGCAGACCGATCATGCCGGCCTGAATCAGGTCATCCTGCTGCACGCTGGGTGGCAGTCGCGACATCAGGTGGTAAGCAATACGCTTTACCAGTGGCGTATGTTGCGCAATCTCATCATTGATGTTCTGGTCGAAGGCCTGTGCCTCCGCGTACATTGCCGCTCCACTCATGACGACGCTCCTTATATTGTTACCGGCTTAAAGTTACGGGCTTAGGTTTTGCTGACTGGCCATGATCAGCCGTTCAACGAAAAACTCGAGCTGCCCGCCAGCGGATGCCGGTACGGGCCAACTATCGGCTTTGCTGGCCAACTTCTTAAATGCCAGAGCCGATTTGCTTCGGGGATAGGCGTCCACCACCGCACGCTGTTTCTGCACCGCCTTGCGCAGATACTCGTCTTCGGGAACCACGCCCATGAAGTCCAGCGCCACGTCCAGATAACGATCCGTGACTTTGAGAATCTTGTTGTAGAGTGCCCGCCCGTCCTGCACGCTCTGCACCCGGTTGGTGAGCACGCGGAAACGGTAGATGCTGTATTCGCGGTTGAGCAGTTTGATCAGTGCGTAGGCATCGGTGATGGAGGCCGGTTCGTCGCAGACCACCACGATCACCTCCTGTGCCGCGCGTGAGAAGGTCACTACGTTGTCGGAAATGCCGGCAGCGGTGTCGATGAGCAGCACATCCGGGGCCACGCTCAGTTCACTGAAGGCGCTGATGATGCCGGCATGTTCCGCGGGGCTCAGTCCGGCCATGTTCTGCAGACCCGAGGAGGCCGGCACGATGCGCATGCCCTGTGGCCCGGTGCAAATGACCTCTTCCAGGCTGCGCTCACCCTTCAACACATGGGACAAATCATAATGGGTGTGCAGACCCAGCATCACGTCCACATTGGCCAGACCCAGGTCGGCGTCCAGCAACAGCACTTCCTTACCTTGTGCGGTGAGGCTCAGACCCAGATTGACCGTCACGTTGGTCTTACCCACTCCACCCTTGCCACTGGCGACGGTAATGACGCGTACCGGCCGGGGGGTGGCAATGCGGCGCAGGCCGGCCGCCTGATCGAGTGTTTCAGCCATGAGCATTTGCCACCATCCCGCTAAAAGCCAGATTGAGCGATTCCTGTTCCAGGGCCTGACTGGTCTGTTGCGCCACCAACACCGCGCGGTTGATCAGGGTGTGGGCACGGGCAATATGGATATCTTCCGGCACCCGCTGGCCGTCACTCGTGTAGGCCAGCGGCAGCTTGTTCTCCATCAGTGTGGAAATCGTGCCGCCAAGGCTGGTGGTCTCGTCCATCTTGGTGAGGATGCAACCGTCCAGCTTCACCTCCTTGAAGGCATTCACCACCTCGCGCAGACCGGCGCGATGGGTGGTGGTGGACAACACCAGATAGGTGCGAATGGCCGGCGCACTGCCGGTAATCATCGAAAACTGTTCCGACAGACGTACATCGCGCTGGCTCATGCCGGCGGTATCGATGAGGATCAGTGCCTTATCGGCGAGCAGCTTCAGCGCCTCGCTGAGTTCTTCCCGGGTATTGGCGATGCGCACCGGAATATTCAGGATGCGGCCGTAAGTACGCAGTTGTTCGTGGGCGGCGATGCGATAGCCGTCGGTGGTGATCAGCGCCACCTTATCGCGGCCGTGGCGCAGGGCATAGCGCGCCGCCAGCTTGGCGGTGGTGGTGGTCTTGCCGACACCGGTGGCGCCCACCAGGGCCACCACACCACCCCCGTCGAGGCTGTCGGCGGTGTCCAGCGGCACACGGCTGGCCAGCCAGGCCAGGGCATGGCGCCAGACGTTGTCGAAATCGTCGTGACCACTGCCCACCTCATCGGCCACCTGCCGACACAGGGCCGGGCTCAGGCCCAGCTCCAGCAGGCAGCGGATCAGCTTGGCCTGTAAGGGCTTGCGATGCGACAGGTCGCTCCAGGCGAGGCTGGAAAGCTGCTGTTCGAGCAGACCACGCAGATCCTTGAGTTCGTTTTTCATCTGTTGCAGGGTCGGATCCTGCGACCATTGCAGCGCCGGTTCCGGGCGCAGATCCGCTGCGCTGACCTCGCAACGCGGCGGCCCGGCAGGCATTTCCGGACGTGGGATCTCGCTGTCACGCGGCGACTCGGCGGGCGGCGCATAGGCCTGACGCACGTCAACCGGACGACTGAGGCTGACGCTATCCGCGCTCAACAGATCCACGCCAAGCTCACTGGCAGATGCCTCCTGCGCCGGGCCGGCATCCAACAGACTGTTGCGGGTCGCCGACTCCTCGGCGGCGAGCAGGGCCTCGTCATAGTCGATGGCAGCGACGATCTCGATGCCCCCCACCACCTTCTGGTTGGAGAGAATCACCGCGTCGGCGCCGAGGGCCTCGCGCACCTGGCGAATCCCCGTCCGCATGTCTTTGGCAAAAAAACGTTTGATCTTCATGAGTTCTCGCTACTTCAGTCTTGGCTGCGACCCGGTCAAGCCCCCACCGTGGCGGTAATCTTGACCTGCTTGTTGTCCGGTATCTCGTTGAACGCCAGCACATGCATATTGGGAATGCTGTGTCTGACGAAGCGCGCCAGCAATCCCCGCAGGCCAGCTGACACCAGCAGTACCGCAGGATGTCCGGCGGCTTCCTGGCGCTGAGCCTGCTCGGCCAGGGAGCGTTGCAGGTTCTCTGCCAGTCCCGGTTCGAGCCCGCCGGCTTGATCGGCGCCACCTGCCAGGGTCTGTTGCAATAACTGTTCCAACCTTGGATCCAAGGTCATTACCGCCAGATCCGCCCCCATGCCACTGATTTTCTGGACAATTGAGCGACTCAGGGCGACCCGCACGGCGGCGGTGAGAACGCCGGGGTCTTGACTGTTAGGCGCATGCTCCGCCAAGGTTTCGGCGATCGTGCGCATGTCGCGGATGGGAATTCGTTCCTGCAGCAGGTTCTGCAAGACCTTCAGCACCACGCCCAGGGGCAGTAGTTTGGGCACCAGATCCTCCACCAGTTTGGGCGCCGACTTGGCCAGCTTGTCGAGCAACTGTTGCACTTCCTCGTGACCCAATAGTTCGGCGGCATGGCTTTGCAGGATGTGGCTGAGGTGAGTGGCGATCACGGTGCTGGCATCCACCACCGTGTAGCCCAGACTTTGCGCCTGATTACGCTGTGCGGGATCGATCCACACCGCCTCCAGACCAAAGGCCGGATCGGTGGTGGCAATACCGCCGGGAAGGGTGCCGAACACCTGGCCGGGATTGATGGCCATATCACGATCCGGGTGGATCTCGGCCTCGCCCACGGGCACGCCCATCAGGGCCAGACGATAGGTATTGGGCGACAGGTCGAGGTTGTCACGGATGTGCACCGAGGGAATCAGAAAACCCAGCTCCTGCGACAGTTTCTTGCGCACACCCTTGATGCGGCCCATCAACTGCCCACCCTGACTGCGGTCGACCATGGGGATCAGCCGGTAGCCCACTTCCAGGCCGATGATATCCACCGGCTCCACGTCGTCCCAGCTCAGTTCCTTGTTTTCCGGCGTGGTCTCCTGCGTGGGCGCCGCCACGGGCTTGTCGGCACTTTCCTTCCGCCGTTTCGCTATCCACCAGGCGGAGCCGCCCGCCACCGCCGCCAGACTCAGAAAAACCAGGTTAGGCATGCCGGGAATCAGACCCATGGCGCCGATGATGGTAGCCGCCACGGCCAGCGCCTTGGGATTGTCGAACAACTGCTTGAGCACCTGCCCGCCCATGTCCTGCGAGGAGGAATTGCGCGTCACCATCAGGCCGGCGGCCGTGGACAACAGCAAGGAGGGAATCTGCGCCACCAGGCCGTCGCCGATGGTCAGCAGGGTATAGTTGTGCGTGGCATCCCCCATACTCATACCGTGCTGCAACATGCCCACCGCCAGACCACCGATGATGGTGATCACCAGAATCAGGATGCCAGCCACCGCATCGCCACGCACGAATTTACCGGCGCCGTCCATGGAACCGTAGAAATCGGCTTCCTGCGCAACTTCGCTGCGGCGCTCACGGGCCTCCTCCTGAGTAATAATGCCGGCGTTGAGATCGGCGTCGATGGCCATCTGCTTGCCGGGCATGGAATCCAGGGTGAAACGTGCGCTGACTTCGGCCACACGGGTGGCGCCCTTGGTGACCACGACGAAATTGATGATCACCAGGATCATAAAAATGACGATACCCACCGCCGTGTTACCACCGACGACGAATTCACCAAAGGCCTTGATCACCTGCCCGGCGGCATCGGTGCCGGTATGGCCTTCCAGCAGCACCACGCGCGTCGAGGCGATATTCAGTGACAGGCGCAGCAGAGTGGCCAGCAGCAGAATGGTGGGAAACACCGCGAATTCCAGCGGCCGCTTGACGTACACCGCCGCCAGCAGGATCACCAGCGCCAGGGAAATATTGAAGGTAAACAGGATGTCCAGCATGAAGGGCGGCAATGGCACCACCATCATGGACAGCATCACCATCACCAGAAGAGGGGCGCCGAGGCCACTACTGATCAGGCGCTTAACGCGTTCGATTAATTGGCTTGTATCCATCACTACTCGTCTCGTTTCAAGTCATCGGGGATCGGCATATCGGCAGCGAATTCCGGGGCGATACCGCCATTGAGGTCGTAATGGCGCAGCTGGAATACATAGGCCAGCACCTGCGCCACGGCCAAAAACAGCCCGGCGGGGATCTCTTCATTCAGTTCGGTGTGGTGATAAATGGCGCGCGCCAATGGCGGTGCGGAGACGATGGGGACATCGTTGGCGACGGCAATGCGGCGAATATGGCCGGCCACTTCATCGACACCCAGGGCAACCACGATGGGCGCCGCGCTCTTTTCCTGATCGTATTTCAGCGCCACCGAATAATGGCTCGGGTTGGTGATCACCACGTCGGCCTTGGGCACCTCTTCCATCATGCGGCGCTGGGCGACCTCCTGCTGGGTCTGGCGGATCTTGCTCTTCAGCTCCGGACTCCCTTCCGTATCCTTGAATTCATCTTTCACTTCCTGCTTGGTCATGCGCTGCTGACGCGCGTGATCCCAAATCTGGAAAGGCACATCCAGCAACGCCACCAGAATCAATGCGCTGCTGAGCCAAAACACCATGAAAACCAGTTCGTCACCGAGGTGGGCGATGCCTTTATTCACGTCCTCGTAACCCAGAGATAGAAAAATATCCATTTTGCTGACCAACAACCAATAGCCCACCGTGCCAACCAAGCCCAGTTTGATGACAGATTTCACCAACTCCGCCAGGCTCTTGGCGGAGAAAATCCGCCCCATACCCTTGATGGGGTCGATCCTCTTCAGATCCGGTTGCAGCGGCTTGATACTGAATGACCAGCCACCCAGCGCCATGGGGGAAAGAATGGCAACAACGATCAGCAGACACATCAGTGGCGTCACCAAGGCCAACCCGGCGAAGGCTGAATCGGCAAACATACGCAGCATCGCCGCAGTATCGAACACGGCCTCACGCTGTAAGCTGAGATTGTTGCGCAGGATGACCTCCAGACCCGTGACCATGTCCTTGCCCAGGAGCAAAAATCCGGCACAACCCACCAGCATCATGATGACCGTGGTGAGTTCCCTCGAGCGGGCGATCTGCCCCTTGTCACGGGCCTCTTGTTTGCGTTTGCCCGTCGCCTCTTCCGAGCGCTCCTGGCCGTTGTCGTTTTGTGCCACGTCAACCTCCCGCCAGCCAGCGCATGAATTCGAAGATAATCGTCAGCTGATGACTCACCTGTGCGGAGATCACATCCATGGTAAGCATCATGATGAAAAAGCCTGCCAGAATGGCGATGGGAAAGCCTAACGAAAAGATGTTGAACTGCGGCGCCGAGCGGGTGACGATGCCGAAGGTCAGATTGATCAACAACAGGGCGGCGATGGCCGGCAGGGCGATCTGCACCGCACCGGCGTACATCTTTCCACCCCATACCGCGAGCTGCCACATGCCATCGCGGCTGAGGCCCTGCATGCCGATAGGCAGGGTTCTGAAGCTTTCCGCCACCACATCGATGAACACCAGATGTCCATCCAGGGCAAAAAAGATCAGCGTCAGCATAATCACGTAAAACTGACTGATCACCGGCACCGTGGTGCCGGAAGTGGGGTCGACCATGGTGGCGAAGCCCAGGCCCATTTGATAGGCGATGATCTGCCCACCCAGTACGAACATGGCAAAAATCAATCGCAGCGCCAGCCCCATGGCGACGCCGATGAGAATCTGGTTGAGGGTAATCAGGACCGCCTCACCGCTGAGCGGATCAACCGCCGGCGGTGGAGGCAGGATCGGCATGATGACAAAAGTGATCATCAGGGCGAAGACCAGTTTGATGCGCACCGGAACCGTGCGTGCGCCAAACACCGGCGCCGCCGTCACCAATGCGGCAACACGAAACAGCGGCCAGAGAAAAGCCCCGACCCATGACATGATATCCGCGCTGGCAAGGGTCATCATGTGGATACCTCGCTCAGCCGATGATCATCGGGATTTCACCGAGTAGGCGCTGGGTGAAATCCATCAGCAGGGTCAGCAGCCAGGGCCCCGCCACCATCAGGGTCAGAAAGGTGACACCCAGCTTGGGAATAAAACTCAGGGTCTGCTCATTGAGCTGGGTGGCGGCCTGAAACATACTCACCAGCAGGCCTACGGCCAGTGCCGGCAGAAGAATAATCCCGGTCAGCAACAGGGTGACCTCAAGGGCCTTTTGCGCGACGGTCAATACCATTTCCGGGGTCATGATTATTTTCCTTTAGCGCCCGGCCAGCCGGGAAGGGGTAACTGAAATCAGACGTAAAAACTCGATGCCAGCGTGCCCATGATCATGGCCCAGCCGTCCACCAGCACGAACAGCATGATCTTGAAGGGCAGTGAAATAATCATCGGTGACAACATCATCATGCCCATGGCCATCAGTACCGACGCCACCACCAGGTCAATGATCAAAAAGGGGATGAAAATCAAAAAACCGATCTGATAGGCGGTCTTCAGTTCACTGGTGATGAAGGATGGCATCAGCAGGGAAAAGGGCACATTGGCAGGGTCGTCAATGGGCTCACTGCCGGCGATATCGGCAAACATGGACAGGTCTTTGTCACGCGTCTGCGCCAGCATGAATTCACGAAACGGCAGGCTGGCGCGCTCGAAGGCCGCCTTGGCCTCGATCTCTTCATTCAGATAGGGCGCCACGGCGTCGTCGTAGACCTGGGTGAATACCGGCGACATGACGAAGAAGGTCAAAAACAACGCCAGGCCAATGAGAATCTGTCCGGACGGCGCCTGCGGCATGCCCACCGCCTGACGCACAATGGCCAGCACGATAATGATGCGGGTAAAGGAAGTCAGCATGATCAGTGCCGCGGGCAGCAGGCTGAAGGCGGTCATCAGCGCCAGTATTTGCAGACCCACGCTGTAGGTCTGGCCACCGTCTTCTTCCGTGGTCACCGATAACACCTGCAAACCGGGATCGGCCGCCTGTGTCAGACCGGAAAACAGCAAGGCCAGCAGGGCAATGACGCATGGGAAACCGCTACGCATCAGCCCATCCCCCGGCTTTTCAACGCCGACTGCATGCGCATGGCGAAGCTGGACGCGTCCGCCTTATCCGCCACTGGCGTGCCGCTATCACCGGCACTCAGTGGTTGCTCCAACACATGCAGGGTACGAATCTGACCCGGCGCCACACCTAACACCAACTGTTGCTCACCAACCTGCAACAACACCACGCGTTCACGTGTGCCCAGCGAAATGCCGCCAACGATTTTCATCTGCCCCTGAACACCACCACGCAGGTTGCCGAATCGTTTTACCGCCCAACCAATGGCGACGACCACCGCCAGCACTGCCAGCAGACCAAGGGTGGTTTGCAGCAAATGTGAAGTGACATTATTGTCCGTCAACACGCTGCTGACCGGGGCCTTTTCCTCGGCAGCCAATACCGCCCCGGTGATCAAACCGGTGCTGGTGGCAATCATCTGTATCAGCGGCATTTTCATCATTTCAGTTTCTTGATGCGTTCCTGGGCACTGATCACATCGGTGAGGCGAATCCCGTATTTCTCATTTACCACCACGACTTCGCCGTGTGCAATGAGTGTCCCATTGACCATCACATCCAGCGGCTCACCCGCCAAACGCTCCAGCTCCACCACTGAGCCCTGATTCAGTTTCAGCAAATTGCGGATACTGATTTTTGCTGAACCAATCTGCAAACTGATCGTGACGGGAATATCCAGGATCACATCAAGGCTGACATCTTCCAGGGTTTCACCATTTTCTTCCGCTTGCAGATTTTCCATCGGCGCCTGTTCGACCTTGCCCGCAGTGGCGGTCTCGGCACTGGCCTGTTCGGCCAACGCATCTCCCCAATCGGCCTCCGCCGAAGCGGCCTCGCCCACGGCCTCGCCCGCAGTCTCTCCTTCGACACCGGCCTGCTCCGCCATGGCGGCGGCCCAGTCGTCACCCGCACCGTTGTCTTCTGTGTCCGTCGTATCGTTCATGTGCTTACCTATACGTTCCGCTAAATATTCTGTTGATTGCTCGCCGCACTAACAGGCTCAGGCAGTTGCAGGGGTTCACTGCCTGACTTTTCTTCCAGGATCGGCTGCGCCTCAGGGTTGGATGGCAGGGTAACCTGCTCGACAACCTTGACGGCCTCGTTGCCATTGGATATTCCATACTTGCCACGAAATACGGGAACCCCTTCGGCACTCACCGTCACCAACTCCGGGATATCCACCGAAATCACATCACCGGCCTTCATCTCCAGCACATCGCGTAGGTTCATTTCCACTTCGCTCAAGGTGCAGGAAAGATATACTTGCGCACTTTTCACCTCTTCACGCAGGGCGAACCCCCAGCGCCCGTCAGCGTCATCACGGTCACTCTGCACACCGGCATCGAGAATTTCACGCATGGGTTCTAACATGGAGTAGGGCATCGTAATATGAAAGTCACCACCACCGCCTTCGATCTCCACATGGAAGGTCGTCACCACCACCACTTCGCTGGGGCTGACGATGTTGGCAAACTGGGGATTCACTTCCGAATTAATGAATTCAAAGTCCAGCTCCATCACTGGCGACCAGGCCTCTTTCAGGTCGATGAAGACTTGGTTGAGAATGATCTGGATCACACGCCGTTCGGTGGGAGTGAACTCACGACCTTCGATCTTGGTGTGAAAACTGCCGTCACCTCCGAAATAATTGTCCACCACCATGAACACCAGCTTGGGATCGAACACGAATAACGCCGTGCCTCGCAACGGCTTGATACGCACCATATTGAGACTGGTGGGTACAAACAGGCTGTGTACATATTCGGAAAATTTCAGCATCTGCACACCACCAACAGAGATTTCCGCACTGCGGCGCAATAGATTGAACAGGCTGATACGGAACAGGCGCGCATAGCGCTCATTGACCATCTCCAGGGTCGGCATGCGTCCACGGACGATGCGATCCTGGGTGGTGAAGTCGTATTCACGGGCCTCGCCATCGGCCAGCTCATCCTCGGCATCGGTATCGATATCGCTGCTGGAGACACCGTGCAGCAGAGCATCGATTTCGTCCTGGGAAAGGAGGTCGTTTACGGCCATGTCGTCGAATTCCGTCGCTTACTGCATCACAAAGCTGGTGAAGTACACCGCTTCCACACCGGCATCACCGGTCTCTTCCTGCAGGATTTCCTGAATCACGGACAGCGCCTCCTCACGCAAGGCCTCCTTGCCTTCCAGCGTATTCACGCTGTCGTAGGTCTGGCTGCTGAACAGCAGCATCAGGTTGTTGCGGATCACCGGTAAATGCTGCTCGATATGCTCCGGCACCTTGGGATCACGCGTCATCACCTCCACAGTGATCTGCAAAAAGCGCGCACGCCCCTGACTGGCAAAATTGACCACAAAGGCGGGATCGATGGGGATGTACACCGCAGGTAAACTTGCCGTTGGCTCACCGTCATCCTCATCCCCTCCACCGCCATGCTCTTCCTCCACAGCGGCATGACCGCCACCACCGGGCAATACGCCGGCAATGAACAGACCACCCACGACCAGCACAATGGCGGTCATCAACGGCAACACGCCGAAGAGAAGGATCTTGGTCACCATCGAACCCTTGGGCTTTTCCTGGTTCTTGTCATCATCTGCCATGGCTTGGATTCCTCAATTTCTGTGCGGCTTCAGTGCTGAATAGACGTCTACACCTGCCTCGATGCAAATGCTATGCCACTCAAGCAAAGCAACATAACTCAAACATTTTCAATGGATTACAAATACACCCCTGGGGAATGGCAATTTTTTGACGGGCCGTGGGCAGCGGCACAGCCGGAAACCCGTCAGTCCTATGTACTGGCCGCTGTCGCGGCCTGGAGGGGTTGATGGACGGAAAGTCTGGACATAGGTCGCCAGCCAGTAGCCAGGGTTGAGCCTGCGAAACCCGGGTCATTCAGGCTGTGGAACGGCGTGAGTATCCGCTAGTGTGGTGTAACGTATAAAGTGTACCTATCAGCGTGGTGGGAAGCCGTTAGCTGCAAGGCGCGTCTCGCCGGGAATGGCGTGCCCTTT
>DRKN01000111.1 GCA_011051755.1 Gammaproteobacteria bacterium | reverse complement strand
ATGGATATTATCTTTGATTGGAAAGCTCGGATCCAGGGTATATTCACGCCTGCGCGGGAATGACGCTATTCCGGGTATCTCAACCTGATTGCATAAGCTTGTTTCTATTTTGTTTCTCAATGATCCACAAGCAGAAAGGGATAGGTGATTGCCAGTCTGCATGGCTGGCTTTGAAAATGCGGTTTACATCATCAGCCAACACAACATGTCATTCTTCGTGGTGGCCGCCTATCCTGTGGGTTTTAGACAAGTTCATAGACATCAACCTCAGGCTTACGGAATAGATCTGCAGGATACGTTCTCTGTGCCCACGCGCCACGGCAGGCGCACAATTACATCACGGGAATAAGCAGGGTCTGACCAATCTTGAGACGGTCGCCGGAAAGGTTATTGGCCGTGCGCAGATACTTCTGGCTGATGCGGTATTTCTGCGCAATACCACTGAGGGTGTCACCACGCTGAATCACGTATTTCTGCCTGCCCTTCGCCTTTGGTTCATTCGGTTTCAGCGCCAGCAGGCTGCCAGGCGGGGCATTGCGGATGAAATAGCTGCGCACGCCACGCAGCATGGCTTTGGCCAGCTTGCGCTGATAATTGGGATCGCGCAGATTGCGCTCCTCGTGGCGATTGGAAATAAATCCGGTCTCCACCAGGATCGACGGGATATCCGGCGACTTCAGCACCACAAAACCGGCCTGTTCCACATGTGGCTTGTGCACCCGGGTAATACGCTTCAACTCGCCCAGCATCAGCTCGCCAACGTCGAGACTGGCGGCAATAGTGGCATTCTGCGACAGATCCAGCAACACCGAGGCAAGCAGGTCATCCTTGTCATCCAGACTCACACCGCCGATGAGATCGGCGCTGTTCTCGCTTTTTTCCAACCAGCGGCCCGCCTCGCTGCTGGCGCCCTTCTGCGACAACACCCACACCGAGGCACCGCGCGCACGACCATCGCGGAAGGCATCCGCATGGATGGAGATAAACAGATCGGCCTTCATGTCGCGCGCCTTCTGCATGCGCTTGCGTAGACTGATGTAATAGTCACCGGTGCGGATCATCACCGGCCGCATGCCACGCTCTTTGCGGATCAAACTCTCCAACCGCCGCGAGATGGCCAACACCACATCTTTCTCCCGCGTGCCGTGACGGCCGGAGGCGCCGGGGTCATCACCACCATGACCAGCGTCGATGGCGATGATCACATCGCGAGCCTTGCCCCGCGCCGCCCGCACGCTGCGCTGCGTCACCGCCGGCTGACTGCGCGGTTCCTGCAAATCGATCACCAAACGGTGGCCGTACTGTTGAGTCGGCTTGAGCAAAAAACTTTTCGGCTGCACCTTGCCGCGCATATCCAACACCACACGCAGGTTGCCATTGTGCGTGGCGCTGCGCACGCGATGCACGAAACTTTTACTGAGATCCAGCCGATCCAGATCATGCAACAAACGGGCATTCTTGATATCCACCACCACCCGCTCGGGGGAATGGAGCACAAAGAGCTTGTGATTAACGGGGCCGTTAAGATCGAAAACCAGGCGATTCTGATCCGGCCCGGACCACAGGCGAACGCCCTCAATGGTTGCCGCCGAGGCCGGCAAAGAAAGCGCCAGGACAAGAAAAAACAGCAACACACGTTGCATCGGCAGACACACAGACTTTGGAAAGAGGGATCCCATAGCGTTCATTGTGCAAAAAAAATCCAATAACGCAAGTTATTTATTTATATTTTTTGTTTAAGAACACGAAGATAGAAAGGAAAGCTACAGTGACATAAAGGTTTGAACAGTGGTCAGGGATCGCCAGCGCAGGAAACACCGGGATCAAGCGTGGAAATGTTGCAGCCAGGCATGGCGGCCGCCGGCACCGGGACGCAGGCAGATCCGGCGGGCATGGCCATGATAGGCAATATCCACCAACACATCAGCCGCCGGCAGCATACCCTCGCCACGCTGCGGCCATTCCACCAGCACCACCGCCTGCGGATCGAAATAGTCACGAATGCCGAGATATTCCAGCTCTTCGGGGTCGGTGAGGCGATAGAGATCGAAGTGATAGGCGTGTCCACCGGCAAATTCATAGGGTTCGACCAGGGTGTAGGTGGGACTCTTGACCCGGCCGCTGACGCCCAAACCCTGCAGGATGCCGCGCGACAGGGTGGTCTTGCCGGCACCGAGTTCGCCGTGCAGATACAGCACATTGCCCGCGTGCAACTGTTCAGCAATGCGCCCGCCGAGGGCCAGCATGGCCGCCTCGTCCGGGATGTCCAGGCTGACGTCACCACTCATGCCAGCAATTCACGCAGATGGGGGAACAGATCGCTGGCCAGCAGACCACGCTGTCCGGCCATGGCGGCACGGTCGGCGGCCGCGGCATGCAGACAGACACCCAGTCGCGCCGCATCATCGCATTCCCGTCCCTGAGCCATCAGCGCCGCGATCACCCCCGTGAGCACATCGCCCATGCCGCCGCTGGCCATGCCGGGATTGCCGGCATCGCAGAGACTGGCATCACCCGCGCTGTCAACGATCAGCGTACCCGCGCCCTTCAGCGCCAGCGTACCACCGTATGTCTGTTGCAGAGCGTAGGCGGCGGCGAGGCGATCAGCTTGCACCTCGACCGTGGTCAGACCCAGCAGCCGCGCCGCTTCACCGGGGTGCGGGGTCAGCACCCATCGTGCCCGGCACATGGGTTCGGCGGCGAGCAGGCTGAGGGCATCGGCGTCCACCACCAGCGACAGACGGCTGGCCAGCGCGACGCCCAGCAGTTGTCGGCCCCAGGCGCCCTGCCCCAGCCCGGGGCCGATGGCCAGCACCGTGGCGCGACGTAACAGGGGTTGCAGTGCGATGGCATCATCGACGCCGTGACACATGAGTTCAGGCCGCGCGGCGCTGATGGCCGCCACATATTCGGGTCGTGTGGCCAGGCTCACCAGGCCGGCGCCGCTGCGCAATGCCGCCTCACCAGCCAGGCGCAGCGCGCCGGACATGCCATGATCGCCGCCCACCACCAGCACGTGGCCAAAATCACCCTTGTGGGCACAGGGCCTGCGCGGCGGCAGATAGTCCCCAGCCGCTGGTGGCGTCAGGCGGGTCGTTGCCGGGGTAAATCGCCTAAAAATCTGCGGCGGCACATCGAGGTCATCGAACAGCACCTCAGCGCAGCAGTCCGGTCCTTGGCCGGTGAACAAACCCAGCTTGAGGCCGATGAAGGTCACGCAGACATCCGCCCGCACCGCCGCGCCCAGCACCGCGCCCGTGTCGGCATGCAGGCCGGAGGGAATATCCAGCGCCAGCACACCGCAACCGGCATCGCCCGCCCCATTGATCGCCTCGATGGCTTCACGCCAGATACCGCTCACCTCGCCGCTGAGACCGGTACCGAGCAGACCGTCCACCCACACCTCACAGGCGGACAGATCCTGTCCGACAAAGGCCTCCGCACGCAGACCCGAAGCCTCCATTTTCTGTCGCACGGCCAGGGCATCGCCACCGCTACGGTCGGCATCACCCACTTGCCACACGCTGACATGCAAACCCGCCGCCTGCGCCAGACTCGCCAGCACGAAGCCGTCACCGCCGTTATTGCCGGTGCCGCACAGCACACCGATGTGGCGTGCGCGTGGCCAATGCCGGCGCAGGGCCTCGAAGGCCGCCGCACCGGCCCGCTGCATCAGGGTCAGGCCAGGGATGCCGAACTCGCCAATGGCAATACGATCCAGTTCCCGCACCTGTTCGGCACGGTAAAGACTGTGGGGCAGGGGCTTCATGGCGCTATCATAGCGGCTATGGATGAATCACAAAACCGGGCGGCCGGCACACCCAGCGACTGGCAACGGCTCGCCGCCGACATCAAGCAGTGGGGCCACGAGCTGGGTCTGCAAAAGGTCGGCATCAGCGACATCCAGCTGTCGGCCGCCGAGACACGACATTTTGAGCAGCTGGCCAAGGGTTATCACGGCGAAATGGACTACATGGCCCGTCACGGCCACAAGCGCACCCGCCCTGCCGAACTGGTGCCGGGCACCCTCCGCATCATCAGTGCGCGCATGGATTACCTGCCCGCCGCAGGCGCCGACCCGGAAACGGTGCTCAACGACCCCCAAAAAGCCTATATTTCACGTTATGCCCTGGGGCGGGATTATCACAAGGTGCTGCGAAAACGGTTACAAAGACTCGCTACGTGTATCGAACGGCGCATCGGTGATTTCGGTTACCGGGTGTTTACCGACAGCGCTCCGGTGCTGGAAAAACCCATTGCCGAAAAGGCCGGCCTGGGCTGGATCGGCAAGCACAGCAATCTGCTTGCCGAGCACACCGGTTCATGGTTCTTTCTCGGTGAGATCTACACCGACCTGCCACTGCCCACCGACACGCCCGTAACGCCGCACTGTGGCACCTGCACCGCCTGCATCGACGTCTGCCCCACCCGCGCCATCGTCGCCCCCTACCAGGTGGACGCACGCCTGTGCATCTCCTACCTCACCATCGAACTGCACGGCGCCATTCCCGTCGAGCTGCGCCCGCTGCTGGGCAACCGCATCTACGGCTGCGACGATTGCCAACTATTCTGCCCGTGGAACCGTTTCGCCACACCCAGCCCGGAAGTGGATTTCCTGCCCCGCCACACGCTGGACGACAGTACCCTGATCACGCTGTTCGGCTGGGATCAGGCCACCTTCCTGACACGCACTGAAGGCAGCCCCATCCGCCGCATCGGCCATCAGCGCTGGCTGCGCAACATCGCCGTGGCATTGGGCAATGCAGCGTGCTGCGAGATAACGATTTCCGCCCTGCGCAGCCGACAGGACCACCCTTCGGCGCTGGTTCGCGAACACGTGCAATGGGCGCTGGAGAGGCAGCAGACATAACCCGGAGCCTCCCAGGCTTGACACGCACCATTCCCCCCCCCTCTCCGCCCACCTTGACCTCAATCAAATTCATCCCATGATCGCCTTGCTACTCTGATTTTCGCTACCCACCGCACAGCCGTTTATCTCACACGAGGCTTTTCTCACGCAATCAAAAACGAGGTTCGTTTTGAACGAAACAACAAACAACCCCACGCAGGCACAACTGCTGGTTATCTTCCATATTCTCTGCAACGGCGGTGATGCGGAGGCATTGATCGGGGCATTCGATGCAGACTGCGAAAGGCTTACCCAGGAAGACATCACCCAGGTCTTGCGAAAAATCAACGAACAAGGCCTAACCTATCAAAACAACCCCAAGGTGAAGGCATTCTACGACGACGTGGTCGAGCCGAAACTGTCGACCGGTATCATCAACAGCTTTCCACTAGGGCACCCGGTACGCGTCTATCTCGAAGAGAACGGTATGCTGCGCGCCCTGTTCGCCCGCGCCGGCAAACTCGATCCCGAGCGAGACAGCGAAAATTTCAAAAACCTGTTCAGCGACATCTGTAAGGTGGAAAAACATTACCAGCGCAAGGAAAACCAGCTGTTCCCTTGCCTGGAAAGACACGGCTGGGACGGCCCCAGCAAAAACATGTGGGCCTTTCACGATGAGATTCGCGCCATGCTCAAACAAATTCGACTGGCGCTGGAACAAGGCCGACTGGAAAAGGTCGGCGTCAATTTTTCCCTGCTCAAGGAAGAAATGCTGCGCCTGATCTCAGTCGAGGAAGAACGGCTGCTGCCCAATGCGCTGAAACTGCTGGAAGAATCGGAATGGCAGGCCATGCGCACCGGCGACGAAGAAATCGGCTGGATGCTAGATATTACGCCACCGCCCTATCCCGCCCCCTCGGAAAAAGAGAACGAGACAGAAGAAATGGAGAAAAACTACGTCCACCCCTCACAAGCCGAACCAGATGAAAACCCGGACATCGCCACCGACGCCACCTTCCACTATGACGAAGGCTACATGACCCCGCAGCAGGTGAACCTCATTTTCCGCACCTTGCCACTGGATATCACCTACGTGGATGAAAATGACCGTGTGGTGTTCTACAACCGCGGCGACGAGCGCCTCTTCCCCCGCAGTGCCGGCGTCATCGGGCGCGAAGTGCGTTATTGTCATCCGCCGAAGTCCGTAGACACCGTACTGCGCATTCTCGAAGAGTTTAGAAAAGGCACGCGCGACGTGGCCGATTTCAGGATCAACTTCAAGGGAAGGCTGGTACAGATTCGTTATTTTGCAGTGCGAGACGACGACAAGACCTATCGCGGCGTGCTGGAGATGTCCCAGGACATCACCGACATTAAGACTCTGGAGGGGGAACAGCGCCTGCTGGACTGGGACTGAGCCCGGATAGTATCTAGAGACACAATCAAAGCAGCCTGGATGGAACGCAGCGTAGTCCGGGAAGTGTGACACCACCCCGCTCTGGACTCCACTGCGTTTCATCCAGGTTACTCGTTACGTTGGCGGTGGGGATGTCACAACACGATCACTGACTCTGCTTACCACTGTCTGGAAGACGCTCGTGAAATGGCTATAGCCAAGACTGAACTCAAGCTGATAAATCACCGCATAATTCGATTTCGAAAAAATCCATAGATGACGGAACTGGCTATCTCTATTGCGCACGGCACACACTACTTCAATCTCTCTAGTTTGAACTCCCCGAAGCTCGCCTAAAGCGCCTACTTTTGGTGCTGTAATTATCGTCATTCCGACCTGCTTTTAGCCGCAATCCGGAGATCCGGTTTTTGCCGGAGCGATTCATCCAGAACGTTTGACCTTTCCTACACGCTGGATTCCCACCTGCGCGAAAATGACAGCATGCCAAGTCTCTCAAGACTCAACCGAAAGCAAGTTCGCAAGCCAAAGATGATAGTTGAAGACGCTGCAGCCCTTCATGAAGGGGATGGCGAATTCGGCATCTTCGCCGGTTTCGTCTCATGACAAATCCACAGCCGGATAGGCCAGATGGAAATAAAGGTGATTATATTGAGCTTGTGCCAGCGCAGCGAAATCCACACCCATGAATTGGAAATTGAGCTGTTGCGCCAGGATATTCAGGACTATCGTAATCTTAAAACCGAGAAATCCAGCAACCTTCGGAAAGAATACCGGAAGAAGTCGGAACAACAGGAGAAGGAACGAAAACCCAAGAGGATACGGGATAAAAACCAAGATCGCGGTCATGAGCCAGAAATCTAATGCCCCTTAATAATGTCCCTTAAAATGAAGAAATGTCCTAAAAATAGGTTGCCTATGCCCTTTAAATGCGCTGCTTTGATTTAAAAGACACCTAGAGAGTGAGCAGCAGAACAAAGAAATCATCATCCTTCTAGGCAAGCAGGCGTTTGAAGATGTGAATAAAAGAACCTCTCACTTGAACTGCAATATTCCATTTATCAAAAGCAATCTATGTCCGCTCAGCTTTACCGGCGTTACTCGGGATGATTACACCACAGCACTTCTAGTAGTCATTTACGAAAAAAATGATGTTGGCCCAATGCTAGAGCTTTTTACCTGGGCGTATTCGCGTTCGTGCGAACAATACGGCGTGGTAAAGAAATCGCTCGGGGAAATTGATGCCTTCCACATTCAATACCGACAACAGCGAAAAGCAGCCATGGGCCAAATCGTAAAACAGGGTTTGCATGGTTCGACAGCAGAAGAATTGATTGAAAGTTACTGCCAGGAGCAAGGGATCAAAAACATTGATAAATTTACTGCCATGACTTTGGCCGATCTCAGCACTTTACATGCTGGGGCAATTATCGGTCTTGGCATAACAGAAGCGCAGCTCGAAGCATGGCTATCGAGCAAGCCCTAAATATTTTTCTTATCATTTCTTTTTAAGCGGCAAGTGCCGCGTTTTACCACCAAGCCGAAGCAAGGCTTGGCGGCACAAATTTTCGCGTCCCCAAAAGAAGTATCACACGAAAATTTGCCGCCGGATCATCCGGCGGCATCTTTCTATTATTAACCCGGCAATACAATACTGCGGCATATGCGATAGCGATGCCTGCGCAATATCTAATCCAGTGGCTGGTCGGCCACGACTACAACAACCCGCCTTCTCTTTGGGAGGCGTGGTATCTGTGGCTGTGAAAAATGTACCGCATTCACCGAGGCTGGCAAAATTCTGGCCGCCAGAAAACCTGGCAGCCCATTCAATCATTTATATGTGATATAAATACATAGTGATAATCACTTATATGGAATATTATACTTGCCTGAATATCTCTTATATATGATATTTTAAGTAGGAATTTAACACATAAAGGTGATTATCATGCGCCCGAAAGATCGTGCATCAGCACGCCGTCAACTCGATAAGCGATTGATTATACTGCAAAATACAGAAATGTTTGCACGCCCACCGCGAGGCTGGATCAAGGCCATTCGCGAGGCCCTGGGCATGACGACCACCCAGCTCGCAAAGCGACTGGGAGTCGTTCAGTCGCGCGCGGTTGCGATTGAGCAAGCGGAGACCAAAGGCACGATAACCCTCAACAGCCTGGAAAAGGCCGCGAATGCGCTTGATTGCCGTTTGGTCTACGCGCTAGTACCGAGAAAACCTCTCGATGAATTGATTGCCGAGCGTGCCGAACGCCTTGCGAAGAAACGGCTGAAATCAACGAGCCACAGTATGGCCCTCGAAGCCCAAGGCGTTGAGCCAGCGGACGAGCAGGAACAGCTCAAACGCATGATGCAGAACCTGCTTGATAAGGCCGGTTCCGAGCTTTGGGAGGAGGATGCATGACCGATCCGCTGGATGAACAGGATGATGCATCCACCCCATTGGCAGAAGAAGAGCGGGAAGATTTGATCCCCTCCTATATCACTCTACGCTCGGAACTAAACGAAGCAGAGCAGGCCAATATTCTGGAAGCCGAGGAGTGGGCTTTTGCACGCAAGCGCGATGTCCTTGACGAGCGATTCCTCACCAACCTGCATAAGCGGATGTTTGGACGGGTCTGGCGATGGGCGGGCAAGTTTCGACAGTCGGAACGCAATATCGGTGTAGATGCTTACCGCATTCCAAACGATCTCCGGCATCTTCTCAACGATTGTCGTTACTGGATCGAGAATGGAACCTATGATTCTGATGAAATCGCAACGCGGTTCCATCACCGGCTGGTATTGATCCACACCTTCCCAAACGGCAATGGTCGCCACGCCCGCTTGGCAACCGACTTGCTGCTAACAGCATTAGGCCGCCCTCGATTCACCTGGGGGCGCATCAATCTTGTTGACACCAATGAGACACGGAAAGCCTATGTCACTGCGCTCCGCGCCGCTGATAATCACGATTACAAATCATTACAAGAATTCGTGAGGTCATAAGGATATGAAGATTTACGGCATCGACTTTACGAGCAGGCCCAAACGCAGCAAGCCTATCACCTGCATGGAATGCGTACTTAACGGCAACAGGCTCCAAGCCGGTGAGTTGATCGAGTGGCGCAATTTTGAGGAATTCGAAGCTGCGTTACAAAAACCTGGGCCATGGATCGCCGGTATCGACTTCCCATTCGGGCTATCACGAACCTTCATCGAAAATATCGGCTGGCCCGATACATGGCAAGGTTATGTCGCTCATGTAAAGACGCTCAGACGCAAAGGGTTCCGGGTAGCACTCGACGATTACCGAGAAAACCGGCAACCGGGCGACAAGGAACACCGCCGAAAATCTGACATTGCAGCAGGCTCAATCAGCCCGCAGAAGCTCTACAGAACGCCAGTGGGATTGATGTTCTATGAAGGAGCGCCAAGGCTACTTGAAGCAGGTGTCACAATCCCCGGACTGCAACAAGGTGATCCCGAGAGGATCGTAGTCGAAGCATATCCTGGCGTCATGGCCCGCTCGATCATCGGGCGGCGCAGTTACAAGCAGGACACGAAGAAAAAGCAAACTGAAGACCAATACTTGGCCCGGAAAGAACTTCTGGAGGCGATAACGGGTAATGGTATTCCCGAAAGCTATGGTATCCAAGTAGATGCACCGATGTCTCTTGCAGACGATCCTGGGGCAGATCATCTGGATGCCCTACTCTGCGCTGTCCAGGCGGCTTGGGCATGGACGCAACGAGATAGAGGATATGGACTACCAAGTGATATAGACCCGCTCGAAGGATGGATAGCCGACCCACTTTCTCACTGACCGGCGCTGCCATAGCTGAAAGGATCGTCTTTCGGCGGCCTCTTTGTTGAAAGATTGCAAGCTGTTCAGAAAATCCACCGCACGTTGAGGAAGCCGCGAGAGAAGACGTGTCGTTCATGACGAATCCACAGCCGGATGGATCAGCCAGTACAGCGGGAAACACTAATACCCGCACAACTCAATAAACTAAATCTCTCCCGTTGCATTAGCCCAACGCCAAAAGCCGCCCCAGTTGGAGGAAACACCCGTAGAAACAGCCCTATAACCGACCATCATATAGGCCTACTGATGCTTTATATCCGCATAATCAACTGAATTTATACCCGAATAGCCGATAATAAAGCGGATATGGAAACGGACGTTGCGGAGAATAACGGCACTATTCTCCGCACATGATGCGGAGTTTTCTCTTACCCTTGCAGAGAATAGCGGCCACAATATCCGCATATATTGCGGAGTTTATAAGATGTATATATGGGAAAAACCGGATTGGCCAGATTTTACTTGGGGCGAAACAAGCCTCTCCAAGCTGCTCACACACGCATCAAGAGAACAGGGGCGGCTGCTCGGTAAAATGGAAGCGTTGGGCTTTGACCTGCGCAGTGAAGCCCATCTTCGCATCTTGACCGAGGACGTGGTCAAATCCAGCGAAATCGAAGGCGAGACGCTGGAACCCGACCAGGTGAGATCCTCCATCGCACGGCGACTCGGCATGGATGTCGGTGGGCTTGTCCCTGCCGACCGCGATGTCGAGGGCGTGGTCGAGATGATACTGGACGCAACGGGCAACTATGCAGAAGCCCTGACCGAGGAGCGATTGTTCGTCTGGCACGCCTCGCTGTTCCCAACAGGCCGAAGCGGAATGACCAAAATCCGGGTGGGCAACTGGCGTGACGACAGTGACGTGCATATTCTTGCCCACTGTGAACACCAAATCCTACCAAGCGTGAACACCTATTCTTACCCACTGTGAACGGTAGTTCTTATCCAAGCGTGAACACTTTTGCCTCTGGGCAAGAATAGGTGT
>DRKN01000110.1 GCA_011051755.1 Gammaproteobacteria bacterium | reverse complement strand
GCCTCCCTCCGGGCGCGGCGGGAAGCCGTCATCTGCGGCGTTGCGTCTCTTGAAAAGGGCACGCCATTCCCGGCGAGACGCGCCTTGCAGCTAACGGCTTCCCACCACGCTGATAGGTACACTTTATACGTTACACCACACTAGGCTGGATCAGTGCTTCCCGCTAACAACACATCGTCATACCGGATCAAGCTCGGAATGACGTAGAGAGGTTATCCAAATTTATGTCTCAAACACCCTCAATCAGGCTGTTCTCCCCGCAAACCGGACGTTTGAAATACGGCAATAGTCCGTTAACGGAACAGCAGTGAGGCTGAATAGACAATCCACAGGCATGAATCGGTGTTATGCTTTAGAATCTGCAAGTGTTCGCACTCACTCAGCACACCAAAAGTAGGTACCTTCCTTAAAGAACCTACTTTTGTTAGGCGAACTCTTAATCCGTGTAGCGATATGAAATTTTTTGGCAATCACAATAAGGATTACGCTCAACGTTGTCATTCGCTCTACGAATCAATACCCTGCACTGTGCAAGTACGACCACTTACAGGATCTAGCTAGAAGTCTTTCCGGTTTCCCGTACCGTCGAATGAAATCACCTACACTACAGAAACTCCACTTCATTTATCCCCTGTTCATCTGCCTTGCATTGCTGTTTCCGACAAAGGCCTTTGCAGCATATTTTTTTACTGTCGACAGTGCACGCATACAAAGTGCCTTGCTAATGTATTTTCCCCTGCATGAATATCGTGCAGCGGCAAGACTGACCCTGTCCGAGCCCATGGTTACACTGAAACAAGGTGCCAGCAAATTACAGTTGGACATTCCGGTGGTCGCCAGCATTCCGGGCAAAAATCGAAAGCGGGGACAGGCCGTCGCCGACGTCGGTTTGTACTACAAACCTTCGACCGGCGAACTGTTTTTGGCTAATCCAATAATTCGCGCCTTCACGATGAACAATATCAGCGCCGAGTCCCGAGAGATGTTTCACGCCAGCCTGTCCGATATATTGATAAAAACACTGCCCCTGGTGCGCATTCATCGAGTGCGGGAACAAGACCTTAATCACTCGCTGTCCATGAGTAACATGAAATCCATGCATATCGAGGATGGCCGGGTACGGGTATCCATCGGTTTTGATTGAGGGAGCAGGCTGTATGCCATAGCGGGATAAGTACAACGGGATAAATCGATAGCGTGTGAATGGGCCTATTGGAAAAAGCCGCAGTCTAATCCTGATGGCTCCCACAAAATTAACATGTAGTGGGCATGAAAAACCTGCCCACCCTACCAGATTTTTTGTGGGAAGCGGTCAGAGTCTGATCCGAATGGTACTGAGCTTGAGAGACTTGGCATACCGTCATTTCCACACAGGTGAAATGACGGTGTTTTCAACGGTGAGTCAGCGCCACTCTGGCTTTATGTCCCCGGCAAGGGCATAGCGCCTTGGTCACTGGACAAAAATGGTTATTTTTTCCGATATTACCGGCGGATTGTGAGGGATATGGCGATGGTCACCCAAAATCAATTGCAGCGTATGCCTGCCCTCAGACAGCTCAATGGTCTTTTCAGTCTGGCCGCCACCAAAGTGGATGACCTCATTGCCCATGGGCTTGTTCAAATCAGGCAGTTTCTCCCCGTCAATGAGTAAATGATGATGACCGGTTGCTGCTTTATCCAGGCCCGCAGGTGACACCCCCATGCCCTGCAAGCCAAACTTTACCGTCACTATTTTGTTAACCGTTTCACCATTGGCCGGGGAAATGATGTACAGCCTGGCCCCCTCAGGTGATGGCGTTCTTTGCGACTCGCCCGCCTGTACGCCTGAAATCAACAAAAACGGCAAAATCAGCAGCGTCTTCAATAGATATACCATAGCATTCCCCTCTTAAATCCGAGCTTGATAAAAGTTGATTTTTCTTGAGAAATCCGGGAAAAAACTCTAACACTTGCATAGCTGCAAGTCACGGAGTCATTGTGGCCTGCCATTCGCGCCAGTCGAACTCTGAAGAGTCCCACTTCAAAACACCATCCCTGCGTATTTCCATAGGCTGATTCAGTCATTCCCTTGAATTCACTGTGGCATTATCCGGCGTTCTTCCACACGAACAATATGCCATAGTTGAGATTCTAATTTTGGCTCGACTTCATTCACCGTATAACTTCGCACAGAAAGCGCCATTTCCATCATCAATTCAGTATTACGCACAATTTCATCGCGGGTATTTTTGGTAAAAAATTGTAGGACATACAGCCGGAAACCAAAAGGCCAACTACAAATTAACCCAGTAATACAAGATTAAATTTCAGCCGTAATCCCATATCATAACCTCTTGCTATCGATTTAAATCTTGGAAACGGGCATGCAATACCCTCTCATTTGCGGCGACTTTTTCCCGGTACTATGTCCGGCAGTCCACTCAGGCAAATTTTTTCACAGTCGTGTGTATTACCCATCTATTGGCTCGATTTGTGCGGGATCTGTGCAATATAATTAGGGTCTGCTTTTTTTCCGCAGAGTCCATGCCTGTAAGCAATCTGATCCGGCTAAAATTGCGAGCGGTTCTCGATATAACCGAGACACTGAATATCCAGCCTTCATTCATATGAAATTGCTCCATGCCCCTGGCGGATGAAACCCGGATGCGGGGCGACTTTCTGCTATCCTTGCAATTTCCAACAAGATGGCAAAGGCTCTGATGTTCCGATGAAATACCAAGACCTGCGCGACTTCATCGCCCAACTGGAAGCCCGTGGCGAGCTGATCCGCGTCAGCCACGAGGTCGATCCCCATCTGGAGATGACCGAGATCTGTGACCGCACCCTGCGTGCCGGCGGCCCGGCGCTGTTGTTCGAAAACCCCAAGGGCTCGGACATCCCGGTACTGGCCAACCTGTTTGGCACCCCGCAGCGGGTGGCGTTGGGCATGGGCGAGGAGTCCGTCACCGCCCTGCGCGAGGTGGGCAGGCTGTTGGCCTTCCTCAAAGAGCCGGAGCCGCCCAGGGGCATGAAGGACGCCTGGGACAAGTTGCCGGTGTTCAAGCAGGTGCTGAACATGGCGCCCAGGGTGGTCAAACGCCCGCCCTGTCAGGCGGTGATAATGGAGGGTGATGAGGTGGATTTATCGAAGCTGCCCATCCAGACCTGCTGGCCGGGCGATGCCGGGCCGTTGATCACCTGGGGGCTGGTGGTGACACGCGGGCCGAATAAAGAGCGGCAAAATCTGGGCATCTACCGTCAGCAGGTGATCGGCAGGAACCGCGTCATCATGCGCTGGCTGGCCCACCGCGGCGGCGCGCTGGACTTCCGTGACTGGTGCGAGGCGCATCCCGGCGAGCGCTTTCCCATCGCCGTGGCCCTGGGCGCCGACCCGGCCACCATCCTCGCCGCGGTGACGCCGGTGCCGGACGCCCTGTCGGAATACGCCTTCGCCGGCCTGCTGCGCGGCTCCAAGACCGAGGTGGCGCAGTGCCTGGGTTCGGAGCTACAGATTCCCGCCGCCGCCGAGTTCGTGCTGGAGGGCTGGCTGGAGCCCAATGATATGGCCGACGAAGGCCCCTTCGGCGACCACACCGGCTACTACAACGAGGTGGATCGCTTTCCCGTGTTCACCATCGAGCGCATCACCCGGCGCCGCGAACCCCTCTATCACAGCACCTACACCGGCCGGCCGCCGGACGAACCGGCGGTACTGGGCATGGCGCTGAACGAGGTGTTCGTGCCCATCCTGCAAAAACAGTTCCCGGAAATCGTCGATTTCTATCTGCCGCCCGAGGGCTGCTCCTACCGCTGGGCCTGCGTCAGTATCAAAAAGCAGTACCCGGGCCACGCCAAGCGGGTACTGCTGGGGGTGTGGTCGTTCCTGCGCCAGTTCATGTACACCAAGTTCGTGGTGGTGTGTGACGACGACATCGACATCCGCAACTGGGAGGACGTCATCTGGGCCATGACCACGCGCATGGATCCGGTGCGTGACACCACCCCCATCGAAAACACCCCCATCGACTATCTTGATTTTGCCTCGCCGGTATCCGGCCTGGGTTCAAAAATGGGCTTCGACGCCACCAACAAGTGGCCGGGCGAGACCACCCGTGAATGGGGTGAACCGATTCAAATGACTGAAGAAATCCGTCAACGTGTCGATGACATCTGGGACGAATTGGGCATAAGTTTGCCCGCAGGGCCGCGCGGGCCACTATAATCACAGACCATCCGTAGGGTGAGCAGTGCCCACCGGCAGGTTTCAGCGATGTTTCGGTGGATAGTACCCACCCTAGCGGCGGTCAAACAGAGTCAGAACAGGCAGCAAAGGGAGCAACGATGCGCACCATCATGTTGTTGAATGCCAAGGGCGGCTGCGGCAAGAGCACCCTGGCCAGCAATCTTGCCAGCTACTATGCCGGTGAAGGCGCGGCCGTGGCGCTGGTGGACTACGACCCGCAGGCCTCCAGCCTGGAATGGCTGGCAGCGCGCCCGCACCACGCCGCGCCCATCACCGGTATCGACGGCACCGCCGAGGGCGCGCGTATCCCACGCGGCACCGAGGTGGTTATCTACGATGTGCCCGCCGGCATCAAGGGCAAGGAACTCACCGCCCTGGTGCGCCGCGCCGAGACTCTGATCATCCCCGTGCTGCCTTCGCCCATCGATATCCGCGCCGCCTCACACTTCATCCGTGACCTGCTGCTGGTGGGCAAGGTCTCGCGCAAACAGACCAAGCTGGCGGTAATCGCTAACCGGACACGTGAAAACACCCTCGTTTATCAGCGTCTGGAAAGATTTCTCAACAGCCTGAAAATCCCTTTCGTCGCCACCCTGCGCGATACGCAGAACTACATCCGCGCCGAAGAGCAGGGGCTGGGTATCTTTGAATTACCCCCCTCACTGGCGACACATGACCGGGAACAGTGGGAGCCTCTGTTGAAGTGGCTGCGCAGCAAGCGCAGCCGGCCACAAACTTAGGGATTTCACGGAAGAAAACAGGAACAAGCCGCAGCGGATGGACAACGGAAGTGAATTCAACATGAAATACGTCGATAAGTCATTCGGCGCCTTTCATCCCGGAAACAGCGACAATAGCCAAATGATTTACCATCGTCGTTCGTGAAAACGACTGGAATACCACACGCGCCAGCCGATAACCGATTACTTCAATCTTTCAATGCGAGGAAAACCCATGAAAAAGAAACTCATCGTCGCCACCCTGGCGGTACTCACCAGCGGCATCGCCCAGGCCGATTTTCTGCGCATCGAGGCCGGCGCCGGCCTCTGGCAAAGCGAACCCAGCGGCACCATCACCGACAAGGCGTCAGGCAACAGCGACACGCTCAACGCCAGTGATCAACTGGGATACCAAGAAGAGAACATTTCCTATCTCTGGCTCAACGTCAAACACCCGATACCCCTGCTGCCGAATGTCCGCCTCGAATACGTCACTCCCAGCTTTGAAGGCAACACGAAAAAGAGTTTCACCTGGGCAGGTGACCCCTACAGCATCAATACCAATAGCAAACTTGAGCTGCAGCAGACCGACATCGTCCTTTACTATAACCTGCTCGATAACACCTTCTGGGCCACCCTGGATCTGGGCCTGGATCTAAAGCTCATTGACTACAGCTATGAGCTGCGCAATGCATCCAACGCTTACAGTGATTCGGCCAGCCTGCCCATCCCCATGCTGTATGCCCGCACCCGCGCACAGATCCCCATGACGAATATCGGGCTTGAGGCGGACATCAAATTCATCGGCTATGGTGATACCCAGCTCTATGATTTCCGTGCCAAGGTGGATTACACCTTTGATTACGTGCCCGTCATCCAACCGGCCATCGAACTCGGCTACCGCACCCAGAAATTCAAAATCGATGAAGATGGTGAAGACACCAAGATCGATTTTGAATTTTCTGGTATCTATGGCGGGGTCATGCTGCGTTTTTAGCGGAAAGCCAAACACCGGAACGAAACAGGGCGGACACCCCCCGCCCTGTTCTCGTTTGTGGTCACAACAATACAGAAAAAACCGTAGGGGCGGGCCATGCCCGCGATAGACCGCACCCTGTCATACATCTGTGGAGCGGCTTCAGCCGCTCCTAACAGGTTGTTTTTTCCCCGCAATCGCGGGCATGGCCCGCTCCTACCAATATGGCTCAAATAGGTTGCAGATTGGCATAGGCCGACATCAACCACTTGGCTCCCTGCGCATCGAAATTGACCTGCACCCGCGCCTGCGCGCCCTGGCCTTCCACATCCAGCACCACCCCCTCACCAAACGTGGCATGTTGCACACGCTGGCCCAGACGCAGATCATTGCTTCCCTGCTGCACTGGCGCGGCGCCAAAGCCATGATTGCCGGCTGGCATCACCACGCTGCCGCCCAGGCGAACCTCTTCGATGAGTTCAGCAGGGATTTCGTCAAGAAAACGCGAACGGTGGGGAAAGGTTTCCTTGCCGTACAGATGCCGTGCCTCGGCGTGGGTAAGGTAGAGGCGCTCACGGGCGCGGGTGATACCGACGTAACAGAGACGGCGCTCCTCCTCCAGGCGGCCCGGCTCCTCGATGGACATCTTGTGCGGGAACAGGCCCTCCTCCACGCCGCACAAAAAGACCAACGGGAATTCCAGGCCCTTGGCCGAATGCAGGGTCATCAACTGCACGCCGTCTTCACCGCCAGCGGTCTGTTTTTCGCCGGCCTCCAGCGCTGCATGGGCGATGAAGGCGGAGAGGTCGTCCATCTCTTCGGCGCCTTCGGGGATGTCGCCCTGCTCGAAATAGCGCGCGGCATTGACCAGTTCTTCGAGGTTTTCGATCCGTGCCTGCCCCTTTTCACCGCGCTCCTTTTTGTAGTGATCCAGTAAGCCGCTATGATGAATCAGGTGCTCCATCTGCTCGAACAGTTCCATGCTGGCGGTGGCCGCAGCCATTTCTTCGATGAGATCGAGAAAGCCGCGCAGGGCATTGGTGGCGCGCGCGGGTAAGCGTTTTTGCGCGACCATGGCGCCGGCGGCATCCCACAGGGCGGCATTATGCTCGCGGGCATATTCGCGCGCGGCAGCCACGGTACGTTCGCCGATGCCTCGCGTTGGCGTATTGACCACGCGCTCGAAGCCGGCATCGTCACGGCGATTGGCGAGCAGACGCAGGTAGGCCATGGCGTCTTTTATTTCCTGTCGCTCGAAGAAACGCTGGCCGCCATAGACACGATAGGGCACGCCGGACTGGATCAGGGCCTCTTCCAGTACCCGCGACTGAGCATTGGAGCGGTACAGCACGGCACAGTCGCGGTAACTGCCGCCATCATCCATCCAGTCCTGCATGCGGTCGACAATAAAGCGCGCCTCGTCGCGCTCGTTGAACGCGGCATAACGGCGAATAGGTTCGCCATCGGCATCGGCGGTCCACAGGTTTTTGCCCAGACGTTCGGTATTGTGCCCGATGAGGGCGTTGGCGGCCTTGAGAATATTGCCGCTGGAACGGTAATTCTGTTCCAGACGAACGGTATGGGCAGCGGTGAAATCACGACCGAACTGCTGGACGTTTTCAATCCGCGCGCCGCGCCAACCGTAGATGGACTGGTCGTCGTCGCCGACGGCGAAGACATGTGACCGCTTACCGGCCAGCAGGCGAATCCACGCGTACTGGATGGCATTGGTATCCTGAAATTCGTCCACCAGAATGTGCTGGAAACGCTCACGGTAGTGTGCGAGCAGACGCGGATTTTTCAGCCACAGCTCATGGGCGCGCAGCAGCAGCTCGGCAAAGTCCACCAGCCCGGTGCGCTGACACAGCGCTTCATAGGCACGGTAAATATCGATCATCTGCCGTTGAAAGGGGTCACCGAAGTCCTCGATGTGCTCGGGGCGCTGGCCTTCGTCCTTGCGCGAATTGATAAACCACTGCGCCTGGCGTGGCGGCCAGCGGGCCTCATCCAGTTGCAGATCACGGAGTATGCGGCGGATGGTGCGGTGCTGGTCATCGCTGTCGAGGATCTGGAAGGTCTGCGGCAGACCGGCGTCCCGCCAGTGCATGCGCAGCAGACGATGGGCCAGGGAGTGAAAGGTACCCACCCACATGCCCCCCACCGGCAGCGCCAGCAGGCCCTCGATGCGTCCACGCATCTCGGCGGCGGCCTTATTGGTAAAGGTGACCGCGAGGATGCTGTAAGGCGGCACCGCCTCGGTACGCACCAGCCAGGCGATACGGTGCACCAGCACGCGGGTCTTGCCGCTGCCAGCGCCGGCCAGCACCAGGGCATGGCCCGCCGGGGCGCACACCGCCTGGCGTTGGGCCTCGTTGAGGTCTGCAATAATGTTGGAAACGTCCATAGGGCGGGGATTCTAACAGATGGGTATCAATCCGGCCCAGCGGGGAAACAGGCGGCGGCAGCGAGTTGCCGAAAAGGCTTTCTGTTTTATTTCAGCAGACAAAAAACAAGATTTTTCAATAGCCTGCCGGGTAATCACAGCAGGCAAATGTGCCATTACTTCCATTTTACTGATCGCCAGAGGTGAATGCCTGACAATTTTAACAAAATTGACCAAAAACAAGGGGGAAAGTCGTATTTTTATAGTAACTTCACCCCCGCTTCGACAGGCTCCACGCACTATTTTTCATCCTGATTGACAGGTATGCTGTCGCAGTTAATTTTCGACTCTCAAAACCAACCAAGGGATCACCACTATGACTCAGTATTTGACCATCGCCATCGGATTAAGCGCCGCACTGCTGTTGAGTGGATGCGCAGTCACCGCAAAAGATATGGAGAAAATGAACGCCAATATCGCCACAGCGCAAAAGACCGCGGACGAGGCGAAGACCATGGCTGCCGAGGCACGGACAAGCGCTATTCGCGCACAGAAAATGGCCGAGGATGCCAAGGCGAGCGCGGATCCGTCCAATGCCCAGGCCACTGCCGACCGCGCCTTGCGTGAAGCCGAGATGGCCAGGGCCGAAGCCCGCGAGGCCAGCGAAAAGGCGGATCGCATGTTCCAGAAGGCGATTGCAAAATAACGCCTCCTTAAATAGGAGCGCACACGTTCCTTAACCAATCTGGCCCACGCTTGGCTTTCTAACCTGGATCCTCGGATTCAGGTTTCTGTGCAGGCAGCCTGTCACGGCCTTAATGGCGTGGCAGAGGGCTGGGGTTTTGGTTCACGAGGCTTTGGTTTACAAAGCTGCGGAGTACAGCGCTTTCAGTATCCTGCGAGGCCGCAATCACAAACCCCTCAAGCCCAAACTCATCTCTGATGGCCTGCGCCGTAACAGATAAACTCAGGCAGTCGGTAAATGGCCCCACCGTGACCCGACACAAACCATCGCTGTCACAAGGTCGAACGCTGACCGAGGGCGCCAGGGCCTCAAGCCGGTTCGCCAGGTGCTCTGCGCGTTCATATTCTTTAAACGCCCCTATCTGAAGCAAGCGTTTCTCGCCAGCCGTAGGCTGCGCGCATTGCCTGACAATTGCTACAGGCACCCCGCTGTGACGGTTGGCCGTCTCAATAATACGGTCCCAGTCCGCAGCGGGTAACGGCTGGTCAGCGACACGCACGATCTGTGATACTACCGTGGTCAGACTGACACCCTGCTGATTTTTCTGCTCTGAGAGTGGCGCATGGGCCTCCAGAAACAACACACCGTCCTCGATGCCGACCTTGTAGGGCTCATTCTCGATACGCACCGTCACCTTGCGCGGTACCCGGGCAAACAATTGCTCGATATCTTCGGGATAGAGACGGATGCAGCCGTGACTGACGCGCATGCCGATACTGAAGGGGCGGTTGGTTCCGTGCAACATGTAGCCGGGTTCGCTGAGCATCAGGGCAAAATCACCCAGGGGGTTATCGGGGCCCGGTGGAATAAACCGCTGTATCGTTAAACCCTCGGCTTCCATTTCTGCCACGATGGATGCGGGCGCCGTCCAGCTGGGGTGCAGGATCTTGTCCTTGATCGAGAATTCCCCCAGCGGTGTCGACCAGCCTTCCCGGCCGATACCAACGGGATAGGTGATCACTTCCTTGCCTTCACCCGGCTCGGATTCCGGAAAATAATAGAGCCGCATCTCCACCAGATTGATCACGATACCCCGCCAGGGGTGTGGTGGCAGGACGAAGCGTGTCGGCACCATGATAGGGGTTCCTTCGCCCGGCAGCCAGGGGTCGACACCCGGGTTGGCGGCAACCAGTTCGTTGAAGCCCAGATTGAAACGGCGTGCGATATCCAGCAGGGTGTCTTCCTGTTTGGCCGCCACCGATTGAACTTTCCCAACCAGGCTGTTGCCGGGCTCCGGTAATGGAAAGGTCAGCGCCTTCGCCCCATCGGCCAGGAACATTGCCGTAAGCAGTAAAACGGGCAACAAGACCCCGCGTTGCCGGGCAGAGGCAAAACGGACAAGCATTTGTCGTGTTTGGCTCATCATATTCATAGCGGGCAGGGTGGAGGCGTAAACCAACATCCAGCCTAATCCTTTTTTTTCAGATGACGGGTATCGAGCTGCACCACCGCATCCCGAACCTCATCGGTAAAGTGAGGGCGATCATCGCCCGCCATGCCGCCCAGCTCATGTTCGCGAGCGCTGATCAGCGCCAGGCACTCACGGATATCGTTGATGGTCTCTGTCGACAGGGGATGACGCATGTCGGCCGGGGTGTAGGTATCCTTGGCGACATTGGTCAGGGTACGGCGCATCGCACGCAGGATGTGCAGTTCGACAGAGGATGGTTCTTCGCTCATGCTGTTTTTCTCATGTGAGTACGACCACTGACTACAGGATCTGGGTACGACCTGAATCCGAGGGTTCAGGTACGATACAAGAAAGACAGAGTCTGGCATATTTTCGGGAACCTTTTCCGTTATCGGCCAGCCTGACACCTGAACCCCCGGATTCAGGTGACATCCATGATCCCACTGGCTCGACGGATCAGCAAATATTTCCGACCGCTGTAACTACCACATGGATTTTGAGTCACTAACGCGAATATTCCACAAACACATTCAGGAAATTTTGCATGAATTCCCGCCGTACCGTACTACTGCTTGTCGCCGTACTGATTGCCGCCTTTTTTATTTTTGATCTCGGCCAGTATCTGACACTCGATTTTCTCAAGTCACAGCACCAGTCGTTTGTCGATTATTACGCCGCCCATCAGGCGCTGACCATCGCCCTGTATTTTTCGTTATATATTCTGGTCACCGCCCTGTCGCTGCCCGGGGCCGCCATCATGACCCTGGCGGGCGGTGCGATTTTCGGCCTCGTCTACGGTGCCGCGATCATTTCATTCGCCAGCACCATTGGCGCCACGCTGGCCTTTCTCATCTCGCGTTTTCTGTTGCGCGATTATGTGCAAAGCCGTTTCGGTGACAAGCTGAAGGCGGTCAATGCCGGCATCGAGCGTGACGGCGATTTTTATCTGTTTACCCTGCGCCTGATCCCCATCTTTCCCTTCTTTATTATCAATCTGGTGATGGGCCTGACCCCCATGAAGACATGGCGTTTCTATCTCGTCAGTCAGATCGGCATGCTGCCGGGCACCATTGTGTATGTAAACGCCGGTAGCCAGCTGGGAAAACTGGACTCCCTGTCCGGCATTCTGTCACCGGGCCTGCTGTTGTCGTTCGCCCTGCTAGGCCTGTTTCCCCTGCTGGCCAAGAAGCTCGTCGATTGGTTGAAACAGCGCAAGATCCAGCAGCGCTATCCACGACCGAAGCGCTTCGATTACAACCTGGTGGTGATCGGCGGCGGTTCGGCGGGACTGGTCTCGGCGCTGATTGCGGCCACCGTAAAAGCAAAAGTCGCACTGATCGAAAAACACAAAATGGGAGGTGACTGCCTCAATACCGGCTGCGTCCCCAGCAAGGCGTTGATCCGCTCGGCGAAAATGCTCAGCTATGCCCGGCGGGCAAAGGATTTTGGCCTGCAAAAAACCACCGTAAGTTTTGATTTCGCCGAGGTGATGGAACGCATTCAGCGGGTCATCAAAAAAATCGAACCGCACGATTCGGTGGAACGCTTTACCCGCTTGGGCGTGGACGTCGTGCAGGGTGATGCGCAGATTCGCTCACCCTTCGAAGTCGAGGTCGATGGCAGGATGCTGACGACACGCAACATCATTGTCGCCACTGGCGCACGACCCGCGGTGCCGGACATTCCCGGTATCGATGCGGTCGATTATCTGACCTCGGATACCCTCTGGGATCTGCGCGAACAGCCCCAGCATCTGCTGGTGCTCGGTGGCGGCCCCATCGGTTGCGAACTGGCGCAGAGCTTTCAGCGACTGGGCAGCCAGGTCACCCTGGTGCAGCGCGGCGAACACATCATGCCGCGTGAAGACACGGAAATATCCGCCTTGGTTCAGCAGCGTTTTGTCGACGAAGGCATGCGGGTGCTCACTGGACATACCGCCATCCGCTTCGCAGGCGGTGGCGCCACACTGATCTGTGCGCACGCGGACGGGGAAGTCAGCATCCCCTTCGACCGCGTACTCATCGCCCTCGGCCGGCGCGCCAACACGCAGGGCTTCGGGCTCGAATCACTGGACGTGCGCATTGCCCGCACCGGCACCATCGCGGCCGATCCCTTCCTGCGCACCAATTACCCGAACATCTACGTCTGTGGTGACGTCACCGGCCCCTACCAGTTCACGCACACCGCCTCACACCAGGCCTGGTATGCCTCGGTCAATGCCCTGTTCAGCCCGTTCAAGTCCTTTCGCGTCGATTATTCAGTGATTCCGTGGGCCACCTATACCGACCCGGAAATCGCCCGTGTCGGCCTCAATGAACAGGCAGCACGCGAAAAAGGCATTGCCTTCGAAGTCACCACCTATGGCATCGATGACCTCGACCGCGCCATTGCCGACAGCGAAGATCACGGCCTGGTCAAAGTGCTGACAGTGCCCGGCAAGGACAAGATCCTCGGCGTCACCATCGTCGGTTCACACGCCGGCGACCTGATCGCCGAGTTCGTCATGGCCATGAAACACGGCCTGGGCCTGAACAAGATACTCGCCACCATTCACATCTACCCGACCCTGGCCGAGGCCAACAAGTTCGTTGCCGGGGCGTGGAAGAAAAACCACAAGCCGGAAAGACTCCTCGAGTGGGTGGCGCGTTTTCACGCCTGGCGCCGGGGGGGCGGATAGCGGTCTCCGCACCCATCAACACTCATCAACATATCCGTCATGTCCGATAACAAACCCTTTTGGCAACACAAGTCCCTTGCCGAAATGAATACGCAAGAATGGGAATCCCTGTGCGACAACTGCGGCAAGTGCTGCCTGCACAAACTGGAAGACGAGGAGACCGGTGAGGTCTATTACTGCAACGTCGTCTGCCACCTGTTCGACATGCAACGCTGCACCTGTGGCGACTATGCCAACCGCGCCACCCGGGTACCCGCGTGCGCGGTGCTGACGGTGGAAAACATTCCCCAGTTCGGCTGGATGCCCAAGACCTGCGCCTACCGCCTGTTGAGCGAAAAAAAACCACTGCCGGACTGGCACCCGCTGGTCAGCGGCGACCCGGAATCCGTCTACCGCAGCGGCCACTCGGTACGCGACCGCGTGGTCATCGAGAACGAAAACACCGATCTGCAACGACACATCACCGACTGGAATCTGTAAATTTCTCAACCCCTTTTTTGCCAATATTACCAAAATGCATTGATGCAAGAAGACCGGAGAAAGCACATGAGAGCGTCCTCCAGGATCCCATATCGTCCCGCCATCGGGCCGTCCCCATGTCCTGGAGACATCAGTGTGCATAGCGCATGCTACGGGCCTGTGTCGTGTGCGCCGTGCACAAAAATAGGCAGAGAATCTCCCTGCGACAAACACACAATCAGCGCCGGCCGACCAACAACTTCCATGCTGTAAAGAGTCTGTCATGCCCGCTCGTTCAGCAACCGTTCAGCTAGCCACCTACAATATTCCGCGCACAAAGTCATTAATATGTAACAAACAGCGAAAAGATTTAGCAGGGAATCAATGCCGTAAATGACCCGACGCACGCTGCTTTTTTTACGCTGCCGGTGATAGTGCACGGTTTTTCCCGCATTACGTTGATCGTTTTCCCGGTTTTCAACTATCTTGTCTACTGGGATGCCAAGTACCTTTGGTTTTCGCTGGGGTAATAATGATTCAGGGGGCCCTGAGTCAGGCCTGGTTTCACGACTGCCGAGAGTGTTTTTTATTATGCACCATAGCCGGATCACAGATCGTCCCCCGCTTCCCCTATCCTCGCCAGGCCACACAAAAACACGCCATTTTCACCACGCGGTGCGCCCTGCCCGCCCAACCATTCGGAGGGCCAGAAATTTCTTGACAAGCCCCTGAAACGGTAAAGTCTTGGACTTACTTTAAAGATGCATCCATAATGCATCAATACTGATTTTACGTTTTACAAAACCAAAACCACGCGAAAAGTCGGGAGGTGACAATCGTGGAAACAACCGAGAAGTACCATTTTGATGTAGTGAGGTGGTTCAGTGTAGCCGCCGTTATCTACCTTGTTGTTGGCACCCTGGTGGGTGTCCTTATTGCCTCACAGCTGGCCTGGCCAGTATTGAATTTTGATATTCCTTACTTGACCTTCGGGCGTTTGCGACCCCTGCATACCAACGCGGTCATCTTCGCCTTCGGCGGCTGTGTGCTCATGGCGACTGCCTTCTACAGCGTACAGCGCACCTGTGGCGTCAAGCTGTGGAGCAACAAGCTGGCCTGGTTCACCTTCTGGGGCTGGAACCTGATCATCGTTTCTGCGGTCATCACCCTGCCGCTGGGTCTGACCTCCGGTAAGGAGTACGCCGAGCTGGAATGGCCGATCGATATCGCCATCGCCGTGGTCTGGGTGGCCTACACCGTCAACTTCGTGATGACCATCGCCAACCGCAAAAGCTCGCACATCTATGTGTCGAACTGGTTCTTCCTCGGCATGATGATCATGATCACCTACCTGCATGTGGTGAACAGCCTCGCTATTCCGGTCGGCATGTTCAAGTCCTACTCCATCTTCTCCGGGGTGCAGGACGCCATGATCCAATGGTGGTGGGGCCATAATGCAGTGGGCTTCTACCTGACTGCCGGCTTCCTCGGCATCATGTACTACTTCGTGCCCAAGCAGGCCAATCGCCCGATGTTTTCCTACCGGCTGTCCGTGATTCACTTCTGGGCCCTGACCTTCGGTTATGTCTGGCTCGGCGCGCATCACCTCCAGTACACTGCCCTGCCTGACTGGACCGGTTCACTGGGTGCGGCCATTTCCATCGCCATGATCATCCCTTCCTGGGGTGGCGCGATCAACGGCATGATGACCCTGTCCGGCGCCTGGGACAAACTGCGCACCGACTATGTGCTGCGTTTCCTCATCGCCTCGCTGGCCTTCTACGCCATGTCGACCTTCGAAGGTCCGATCATGTCCATCAAGACCGTCAACGCCCTGTCGCATTACACCGACTGGACGGTGGGTCACGTGCATTCCGGCGCCCTGGGCTGGGTGGGCATGGTGGCGGCCGGTGCGCTGTATCACATGGTGATGAAGCTGTGGAACACCGAGATGTACTCCAGCAAGCTGATCAACACCCACTTCTGGCTGGCCACGGTCGGCACCGTGATCTACATCGTCGCACTGTGGATTTCCGGCATCATGCAGGGCCTGATGTGGAGAGACTACGATGACTTCGGTACCCTGACTTACACCTTTGCCGAGTCCGTCGCCGCCATGCACCCCTACTACGCCATGCGTGCAGTCGGTGGTTTCCTCTACATGTTGGGCGGCGTCGTGATGCTGTACAACGTGGTGATGACCATCCGCCAGGCGAGCACCCATCCGTCCACCAGTGCCGAACCGGCTCGCGCTTAAGGGAGACTAATCATGGCTGACAAGATCTATTCAACCAAACTGCAGGACAAGCTGGAGCGCAATATCTGGGCGCTGATCCTGATGTCCGCGTTCGTCCTTTCCATCGGCGGTATCGTGGAAATCGTGCCACTGTTCTATCTGAAGAGCACCATGGAGCACAACGAGCGTCCCGAGATCATGTGGGATCGCAAGGAAGGCCAGAGCCTGGACGACTGGAAGGCGGGTGACGGCATCCGTCCCTACACCGCGCTGGAGTTGGCGGGTCGTGACGTCTATATCCGTGAAGGCTGTTATCTCTGCCACTCACAGATGATTCGCCCGTTCCGTGACGAAAAGGAGCGCTATGGCCACTATTCGCTGGCATCAGAGTCCATCTACGACCACCCCTTCCAGTGGGGTTCCAAGCGTACCGGACCTGACCTGGCTCGCGTGGGCGGCAAGTACTCCGACGAGTGGCATGTCAGGCACATGATCGCCCCCCGTTCCGTGGTGCCGGAGTCCGTGATGCCCAACTACCCCTGGCTGGTTGACGCCATGGTCGATGGCGACACCATCACGACCAATATGAAAGGCATGAGAACCATCGGCGTACCCTATACCGATGCCGACATCGCCGCTGCTGCTGCGGCCGTTAGCGGCAAGAGCGAGATGGACGCCATGGTCGCCTACCTGCAGGTGCTTGGCACCATGGCCAAACTCGACTACGGGGTGAACTATCGTGACTAGTCTGCAAGAGTATTTTCACACCGACTGGGCGGCACTGACATCGAATGACTGGGTCGGTCTGGTCATGACCGTGGTCGTCTTCTTCTTGATGATCGCCATCTACGTGTACGCCTTGCATCCGTCCAACCGGGAAAAACTGGAAGCACAGCGTTTCATTCCACTGGACGAAGATCGCCTTGATACGGAGGGCAGGAAATGAGTGATAAAAAAACCAATCAGGTCGGCGATACCGGCCACGTCTGGGATGACAACCTGCGGGAGCTGCTCAACGAACCGCCACGCTGGTGGATGATCAGCTTTTATGCCAGCATCGCCTGGGTGCTCGTGTACTTCCTTCTCTATCCGTCGATCCCCCTGATCAACAGCCACACCAAGGGGATCATGGGCTGGACGGCGATCAATGAGTACAAGGAAGACCTGAGCAAGATCGAGCAGGTGCGTGCGCCCTGGGAGAACAAGCTCAAGGGCATGTCCGCGGCCGCCATCCTCGCCGACAGTGACCTGACCAACTACACCATCAGCTCCGCCAAGGTGTTGTTCGGTGACCGCTGCGCCGCCTGCCACGGTGCCGGTGGCGCCGGCAACCCGGGCTTTCCGGTGCTGGCCGACGATGACTGGCTGTTCGGCGGCAGCGTGGAATCCATCCAGGAATCCATTGCTGGGGGCCGTCAGGGCATGATGCCCGGCTACGCGAGTCAGATCTCCGCCACGGAGATCGATGAGCTGGCCAACTTCGTCATGGCGCTGAGCCAGGGCAATGGCGACAGCCAGCCCGCCGGCAAGGCCCTGTTCGACAGCTCAGGCTGTAGCGGATGTCACGGCGCCGATGGTGCAGGCATGCACATGATGGGCTCGGCCAATCTGACCGACGGCATCTGGCGCTTCAGCTCGCAGGATCAGCTGGAAAGCGTCAAATACACCATCGCCAATGGCGTCAATACCGGTGAGGACACGGCACGCAATGCCATAATGCCCAGCTTTGAGAATCAGCTGAGCGCAGGTGACATCACCAAACTTGCTGTCTTTGTGCATCAACTGGGTGGTGGTCAGTAGGCCAGCCCCGGTTGCTACACGGGTGCTGCGCAGCAGGTGATTGCTGCGCAGCATTTCCTTCACGAAACGATACGAGAGGAACTATCATGGACGCAGTAGCCCTTGGCTCCATTGCCGCTGTGGTTGTCAGCATCATTATTTTTGTCTTCCTGGCCATTCGCCTGAAGCGCTTGATGGACAGCACGCACTCCGAAGATAAAGACTAAAGGATATTTTACGGGTTCAGCGCAATTCGGCGCTGAACCACTAAAAACGCCCCAGGCAGATCATAAAAAAGGCGAAATGCCCTTTTTGATGACCGGCTCAACAAGCCGTTAAAACGAACCGCACTCTGCCGTTTTCCCCGAGACAGTTTCGCGGCGTCCACTGGTCACACAGAAATCACCGAACCTGGTGAACCGGAAGCCCGCATGAGTACCGCCAAAAACGACCACCCGGACACCCATATTGATGCGCTTTATCATGAAGTGCCGATCAATACCGGTGGTGAAACCATACACGCTAAACGCGCCCCGGGGCTGTTTCGTACCCTCAAGTGGTACGGTTCCTCGATCTGGCTGATCTTCTTCCTCGGCCCCTACCTGCGCTGGGATGGCAAGCAGGCGGTGATGTTCGACATTCCCGGCCGTCAGTTTCACATCTTCGATATCACCATTTTGCCGCAGGATGTGTGGATGCTGGCCCTGGTGCTCTTGTTCTTTGCCTTACTGCTGGCCGCCGTCACCTCCATTGCCGGTCGCGTATTCTGTGGCTATTTCTGTTTTCAGACCGCGTGGACCGACGTCTTCACCTGGCTGGAAGAAAAGCTCGAAGGCCCGCCCCTGCAGCGCCGCAAACTCGACCAGGCCCCCTGGACCTCCAAAAAAATCCGCATCAAGGTCATCAAACACGCCATCTGGATCCTCATCGGCCTGCTCACCGGCATCAGCTTTACCCTCTGGTTCGGTGATGCGCCGACGATGTGGAAGGAGTACCTGACTCTGCAAGCGCCGCTGTTCGCCTGGGTCACCGTCGGCACCTTTACTTTCTTCACCTACGTCTTCGCCGGCTTCATGCGCGAGCAGGTCTGTTTCTGGCTGTGTCCCTATGCCCGCTTACAGGGCATCATGTATGACTGCGAGACCATCCTGCCGACCTACGATGATCGCCGTGGTGAGCCCCGTGGCAAACTGAAGAAGAATGTCGACGAAAACAACCAGAAACTCGGCGACTGCATCGAGTGCAAGCAGTGCGTCGCCGTCTGTCCCACCGGCATCGACATCCGCGATGGCCAGCAGGAAGGCTGCATCACCTGCGGCCTGTGCATCGACGCCTGCGATGTCATCATGGACAAGATCAAGCGCCCACGCGGCCTGATTCGCTATGCCTCGCTGGATGAAATGGAAGGCAGGCCTCAGCCGACGATCCTCAAGCGGCCCCGGGTGCTGGTGTATTTTGGCATTATCCTGTTCTCCATCGCCGGCATCATCTATGGCCTGAACACATTGGGTGCACTGGAACTCAAGGTACTGCACGAGCGTCAACCGCTGTTTGTCCTGCAGAGCGATGGCAGCATCCAGAACAAGTATGTCCTAAAAATTCTCAACAAGACCGATACCGTGATGCAGGTCAATGTCAGCGCCACGGGGCACCCTGACCTCAAGCTGGTTGGCGCCGAGGAACCTCTCGACCTGCCCAACGGCCGGGTCTCACCGTACACCGTGTATGTACGCATCCCCAATGCTAAACTGACGCAAGATACCCTACCGATCTATTTTCGCGTGCAGGACGTTACGACACCGGAACATGCCGTAGAATACAAGAGCATGTTCTTCAGCCCGAAAAAGTAGGCAAGACAGGAGCAAACCGTATGGCAATCTCAAACACCTTTTCCACTCTTCGCAAGCGTTATTCGCAAGACAATCCGGAGGCGATGCGTAATCCCTGGATTCTCGGCGGGCTGGGGCTTGTCGCAACATTCCTCACCGTCAATGCCGTGTTCATCTACTTCGCCATTACCACCAGTCCGGGACTGGTCACGGAAGATTATTACGACCGGGGCCGTGACTACGAAGAAAACGTGCTGAAAATCATGGCCGCGCAGGATGCCCTGAATTGGGAAACCAAACTGGCAATCCCTGCAAAAATCACCATCCAAGAGCCGGACACTTACCGCTTCAGCGCCGTCGACTCACGCGGCATCCCCATTATGGATGCCGATGTTTCCGTAGTCGCCTACCGCCCCTCCGATGCCGATGCTGATTTCAAGGTGGCTCTGAACCAGGCCGCCCCCGGACAGTATCAGGCGCGTATCGCCTTCCCTCTGCCCGGCATCTGGGATCTGAATATCACTGTCAACGATGGCGAGAATACCTTTACCATGAGCCATCGTGTTTCTGCGCAGTTGCCGTGAGTGTATGATAACGCAGCAAGCATCCCGCCAACTGAGGCCGGTGGTTTTACCTTTGATCGAGGTTAACCAAAACGAGGAATGCTCAATGCCAAACATACCAAACAAAAGTGTTGATCAAAAAAAATATTGAGGCGTTGGGGTAGGGTGGGCACGTTTTGTGTGCCCACGCGGTTTATACGCATTTCCCGTGGGCATAGAAAGCCTGCCCACCCTACCAGGCTTATCGATTAGAGCCCTAGTGTGGTGTAACGTATAAAGTGCACCTATAAGAGGCCCGCAAATGCCCCAAGACAAGGCGCAGTCCGCCGTTAATGGCCCCCTCCCTTAACAAG
>DRKN01000109.1 GCA_011051755.1 Gammaproteobacteria bacterium | reverse complement strand
GATAAGTCTTATCTTGAATCTGACCCGGCAAAAAATAACAAAGTGGATGGGATTGATACTGAATTCAATACATCGGTTATTGAGCAAGAAAATGTCTCTGAGACAAACGAATTCGCTCAAAAAATATCACATGTCGAGCTTCAGGAAATGACACAGGCAGCGGCAGTGCATCGAGAAGCAATCGATGGCTTGATACAACAGTTTGACAATAATCTTTCTGACACGGTAGCAAGAAAAAATATAAAGAAGGAAATTGACGCAAAAATGGTTGACTATAACGAAATGGTATTGCCTGTCGCCATGAATGCGATGAAAGAGCGATCATCTTCAGAATATAAGGATTAGTGCAGTGGTGAAGAGGTCACATATTATTTGTTTTCTTGTGGTGATGTTGATCGCGGGCTACCCCTCAGTATCACTTTCTGCTGATGGCTGGGCGGCCGATGAAATATTACAACAGCTCTCCGAGCTTAGACGGGATCATAATGTCTTGCGCAAGCAAGTCGAAGAATTAAGGGCCGAGCTTGCAAGAAAAAATGTTGGCTCCCAACCAAAAAATGAAGTTTCCCTGGATAATGACCCATCGATAGGGAACAAAAATGCAAAAGTAGTCATGGTTGAATTTACCGATTATCAATGCCCATTTTGCAAGCGCCATACGCAAAAAACATTTCCACAATTAAAAGAAAGCTATGTCGATACAGGAAAGCTGCTTTATGTCATGAAGGACTACCCTTTGGCGTTTCATGACCAGGCCAAGCCTGCAGCAATCGCGGCGAATTGTGCGGGTGAACAAGGCGCATACTGGGCGATGCATGAGCAATTGTTTGCATCGGGTATTCGTTTGGGGGAAAACACTTATAAGACGATTGCACAAAGCTTGGCTTTAGACAGTGAGATGTTCGAGCAGTGTTTGAATGACCCGGAGCAGGTGAAGGAAGTTGATGCGGATTTTGCCGAGGGTTCACGTATCGGTGTCCGGGGAACACCTGCATTTTTCATAGGAAAGCTGGAAGGTGACCAGCTTGTCGATGGAGTTTTTGTCGGTGGGGCCCAATCATTCAATAAGTTTTCGGGCATTATTGATGAGTTTAATACCACTGAATGACGGTGCATTGGTAACTGTTCAGATCGCTACAGGTTTATGGGAGTCGCCGGAAAATTACCGATCTGTATCCGAATTTTCAGCCCGTAGGGCTAACCCACCCGCTTTAGCAGGTGGTCGTTGAGTTTCCTGCCTCTATTTCATCGATGCATTTCCTGTTTTTTCGTGATGAATGGCTCTATTCTGTCACGTTTTCTAACTAAAAATAAAAGCCGGGGCAGGGTGGGTACGTTTTATGTGCCCACGCGTTAATTTGTCCCCATGTTCTGAATTTTTTGGATCGAACTTTGCATCGCCCATTTCATGGAATGTTTTTTTCTTTAGCATATTGGTGCAAGGTTGAATATGGCTGTTGGATACGTTGTGCGGACAAGCCCTGTATTATGGAGTTGTGATGAGATTCCGCGTGGGCAAAAAAGCCTGCCCACCCTACCTTGACTGGGTTAGTGCTACAACAGCGGTGAGAGCAGACGTGAGACCTTAACGGCGAAACGAAACCACAGCGGCCGCTGGTTGAATTCTTCCATGCTGAGTTCACGGGCGTTGTCGAAGTCGCGTTGCAGCATGACGCCAACATCGTCGATCATGGCGGGGCTGGCGAACAGCAGGGTGATCTCGAAGTTGAGGACGAAGGAGCGGTTATCCAGGTTGGCGGTGCCGATGCCGGCCAGACTGTCGTCGACCAGGATGGCCTTTTGATGCAGGAAGCCCCGGGTGTAGCGGAAGATGCGAATGCCGAAGGGAATGGTTTCGTCCAAATAGGAAAAACCGGCCAGTTGTACCAGTCGATGGTCGGCCTTTTGCGGAATCAGAATACGCACGTCGACACCGCGCAACACGGCCAATTGCAGGGCGCTGATGACGGTTTCGTCGGGTACGAAGTAGGGGCTGACGATCCATACCCGTGTGCGGGCTGCGTGGATCAGCTGGGTGAACATCAGGCCACAGGTGTCGAGTTCGTCGGCGGGGCCGCTGGGCACGGCGAGGATCTGCTGATCCTGTTCGGCATTGAGTGCCGGGTGCCAATTGACCTCGGGCATGGATTGCATCATCCAGAACCAGTCTTCGAGAAAGGTCAGCTGTACGCATAGCGCGGTGGGGCCGTGGATCTCCACATGGGTGTCGCGCCAGGGGCTGAAATCGGGATCGCGGCCGAGGTATTCGTCGCCGATGTTGATACCACCGACGAAGGCGGTTTTGCCGTCGATGACGATGATCTTGCGGTGGTTGCGAAAATTCAGCTGCAGGCGCGTAGTGTGTTTGTGGGTGATCTTGCCAAAGCCGGTGGTTCGGATGCCGGCATTTTCCAGTTCCTGCAGCCAGGACTGGGGCAGACTGTAACTGCCGATGATGTCGACCATGAAGCTGATGCGTATGCCTTCGTGGGCCTTTTTGATCAGTGCGTCTTTTATTTTTCCGCCAATGGCGTCGTCCTTGACGATGTAGAACTGCATCAAAATATATTCCTCTGCGCTATCGATGCCGTGCAGGATGGCGTCGAAGGTGGTCTCGCCGTCGATCAGCAGGCGGGCGGCGTTGTAGCGCATGAAGGGGAAGCGCGCCAAACGTTCGAATACGACCAGTTCGTGGGCGTCTTTTTCCAGTGATGCCTTTACCTTGGGTGTCAGCTCGCGGCCCAGTTGCTCGACCAGCTTATGGATTTCGGCATCGCCGGCACGACGGGATTGTAGGTAGGCAGTGAATTTTCGGCTGCTGAAGAGCAGGTACAGGGGCAGGGCGATGAACGGAAACATGCACAGTGACAGCGACCAGGCAATGGCGCTTTGCGGGCTGCGGGCGCGGTAGATGGCATCGATGGCGGCGAGGATGCCGAGCAGATAAAGCAGGCCAACGGCCAGGCTGATGACGGTAAACAGGGATGGGTGCATGGTCTCCGGTCTGTGATTGGCGTGTGTGCAGAGGCAGTGTATCGCATGGGAGACGGTTTGGGTGGCCGTCGTTCTTCCGATGTCATTGGCTGCGCGCCATAGTAGTCCATGCCGCTGGCCGTCGCGTGCGCCGTGCGCACAAGGCTGTGTCACCGGTTCCGTCGTGCGCACGGTGCACGCTACACAGTTGTATTTGCCGGCATGGTTGACCCTACGCCGGCAAGCCCGGATCATTCCCTTGTTTCCCGTTTCGAGTCCGACCCCCCATGCAGCGTGCTCAACACATCCTTGAATCCGTCTTTGGTTACGACGCCTTCCGCCATTCGCAGGCCGATGTCATCGCCGCGCTGTTGGACGGCGGCGACGTGCTCACTTTAATGCCCACTGGCGGCGGAAAATCCCTGTGTTATCAGATTCCGGCCCTGGTGCGCGAGGGCTGCGGGGTGGTGGTGTCGCCGTTGATCGCCCTGATGCAGGATCAGGTGGACGCCCTGCGCCAATTGGGTATTCGCGCCGCCTATCTCAATTCCACCCTCGACGCCGCTACCGCCCGATCCACCGAACAGGCCCTGTTGGCCGGCGAGCTGGACATGCTCTATGTGGCCCCCGAACGCCTGCTCACTGATCGTATGCTGGATCTGCTCGATCGCAGCGCGGTGTCGTTGTTTGCCATCGATGAGGCCCACTGTGTGTCTCAATGGGGTCACGATTTCCGCCCTGAATACCAACGCCTGTCGGTGCTGCACGAGCGTTTCCCGGCGGTGCCGCGCATCGCACTCACCGCCACCGCCGATGCGCGTACCCGCAAGGAGATTATCCAGCAGCTGCAATTGCAGCAGGCAGCGGTGTTCGTCAATAGTTTCGACCGCCCCAACATCCACTACGCCATCAGCGAGGGCGCCAATCCGCGCGAGCAGCTGTGGCGCTTCCTTGAACGCGAACATGCGGAAGATGCCGGTATCATTTATTGCCTGTCGCGCAAGAAGGTGGAAGCCACCGCTGAATGGCTGACCGCCAAAGGCCGTACTGCGTTGCCCTATCATGCCGGTTTGCCCGCTGATCAACGCCAGCAACACCAGCAGCGATTCCTGCGCGAAGAAGGGGTGATCGTGGTCGCCACCATCGCCTTCGGCATGGGGATCGACAAACCGGACGTGCGTTTCGTCGCTCATCTCAACCTACCCAAGAGCATAGAGGCCTATTATCAGGAGACCGGCCGTGCCGGGCGTGACGGCCAGCCCGCCAATGCCTGGATGGCCTATGGCCTGCAAGACATCATCACGTTGCGACAGATGGTGCTGGGAGGCGAAGGTGCCGAGCAATACAAGCGTATCGCCAGCAACAAGCTAGAGGCCATGCTCGGCCTGTGCGAGCTTATTGCCTGCCGTCGTCAGGCCCTGCTGGCTTATTTTGGTGAGACGCTGGATGAATCCTGCGGTAATTGCGACAACTGCCGCACCCCGCCACAGACCTGGGACGGCACCGAGACGGCGCAGAAGGCTCTGTCGTGTGTCTACCGCAGTGGCCAGCGTTTTGGTGTGGCCTATCTGGTGGATGTGTTGCTGGGCAAGAGTGATGAACGTATTCAGCGCAACGGCCACGACCGTATCAGCACCTTCGGTATCGGCGAGGGCCTGAGTGGCCCCGAGTGGCGCGGGGTGTTTCGCCAGCTGTTGGCGCAGGGTTATCTGCAGACCGACCTTGAGGGTTATGGCACTCTGCGCCTTACTGAAAGATGCCGTCCGGTGTTGCGTGGCGAAACCACCGTGCAGCTGCGCCGCCAGCGTAAGCCGGAGCGGGTAAAGAGGCCACGTGCCGCGCCGGCGGTGAATCTCGACCCGTTGGATCAGCCGCTGTACGAAGCTCTGCGCGAGCGCCGCACCCGCCTGGCCCAAGAACAGGGCGTACCGCCCTACGTCATCTTCCACGACAGCACCCTGCGTGAAATGGCTGCCCTGCGGCCGCAGAATCTGCGTGAACTGCACACCGTCAGTGGTGTCGGTGAGCAGAAGCTGGAACGCTATGGGGAGATCTTTCTGGCCGTGATTCAGGAAAGTGATTTTGCCATGGAATGAGGCGTGGCGACCGGAGAGCTGTTGCTATGCCCTTGATCAATACCATGTCAACACGGAGAACCTTGTTCACCACAGAGAGCACAAAGCTATATTATTACGGCCAAAAACCGTGCATAAACCAAAATGATGTCGTTTTTGTAGGGTGGGCATTGCCCACCCTTTTCGCAAACATGGGAAACCTGCATCGGTGGGCGATGCCCACCCTACGGAGCACGGTTGGGGTTTGCCAGCAGTGGCGCCAATATATTATTGCCAGGTTAATAAGATAACGAAGCTCAGGCAAATCAGCAGACACAGCGGCGCATAAAACCACCGATCAAGGCGGGCAAACGGTTGCGTGCGCGCACTCAGTGGGCCAATGGTGAGATAACTGGAAAAACCGCGCAGGCCGAATATGATTGCCAAGACAAGCAGACTTGCGGACTGCATCCATGCCGGCAAGGGCAGGGCGATAAGCTCCGCTCCCCAAAGGGCAAAAATACCCGCACCGGCGATGCCGGCGGCGACCGCGAGGGTCAGTCCGGCGCCGGGCATTTTTGACATGCCCGGCGCGCCAATCACGGTGTTGATCAATGTCTGCTCATCCTTGGCGGGCCAGAGAACCCCAAAAGCCCAGGCGACGTGTAACAGTGCCGCCGTAAAGAGAATGCTGAATATCAGCAGTGCAATGATTGTCATGACGGTTTTTCGACCTGTTTGATTTTACGTGACCGCAACCCTGCAAGAGCCAGGGCCGGCATCAACAGGAATACGCTCCATTGCGGCATGGGTAAAAGCGTACCCAGGTGTGTGATGCCATAATAAAGTATAAACAATACCGCAAAGGTCAGATACTGGCTGGAAACAAACACGACCAGCATTTTTTTCAGCGCTTTTTGATTTGGCCGCGGGAAAAAGCGTTGATAACAAGAACCGCAGTGACGGCATGCCAAACGACGGAAAAATGACCTGTCCATGTTGCTAAGGTTATTGTTGTGTGACGCTGAAAAGAGATAGGGCACTCGTGACACGGGTAAAAAGGGTGTCTTTCCTCACATGAAAGCCGGTGAGTTCCTTTACTTTGGGCGATGTCACAGGAAGATTATTCGCCGCCGGCCTTGTCCTCGGGTGCCAGCGCCGGCGAACCGGCCAGACCAAGCAGCAGTCCCGCCTCGCGCCACAGGGTGATGTGCAGGCCATCGATCAGTTGTTCGCCCTGTTGAATGCTGGTCAATATCTTGTTGAGGGGGGCCTGGTACAGGGTGTACAGATTGCCGGCGCGATCCTGAAGCTTGAGTTGTAATGCCAACTGCCCCTGGATGGAGCAATACCGACCGCCTAGCAGGCGGTACTCGCCCGGCGCCAGGCGCTTCGATACCACACCGGAAAAGTCGAGTTTGTCCATTAGCCGGTTCAGTTCGCGGTAATCCCCGGTGGAGAATTCGATCGCCAGATGCTTGTTGTGATTGACGGCAATTTCTTTGGCGACCAGCCAGCTGGGATCGATGCTGTCGTTTTTTTGCAGCAGGAAGACGCCGCTACCGAGCAGTACCAGCAGCAGTGAGGCGGCGACCGCCAGATACATCGGGGTGGCGTGACGTGTTTTCGTCGCTGGCGAGGTTTCTGGCGCTGACGACTCGGCGGTCTGCGTGGACTCAGCCAGCGCGATCAAGCGGTCGAGGCACTGTGGCGACGGTTTTTTGTCCGTGTAGTAGCGCCGCAGATGTTCGTTCAGAGGTTGCTCAGGCATGTTCGGCCTCCTGATCCCGTCGGCTCAGCTGGCGGCGCAGTTTCCCCCGGCTGCGGTGGATGAGGCTGAGTATGGTGCCGCGCGGGTGGCCGGTGAGATCGGCGATCTCCTGCGCCGTGTAGCCTTCGACATCGGCCAGCAGCAAGGCCTCGCGTTCCATGGGACGGAGCGTGGTCAGGGCTTGTTGCAGACCGCTGTCATTGCAGTTGAAGAGATCACCGGCGCGAGGGTCGGGGATGTTGTTGACATGGTTTTCACCCTCTTCATCGAGGGATTCGAACACCAGCAGTTGTTCGCGGCGGCAGCCGTCGATAAAGCGGCTGCGAATGGCGGCGAATAAATAACGGCGCTGGCGGGGGCCGCCGGCGCTGAGCAGGGAGACCCAGCCGTCCTGTAACAGGTCTTCGGCACGGGCCGTGTCGTGTGTGAGGGAGTAGGCGTAGCGGAAACCACGCAGCAGCAACTCCCTCACGTCATCAGGGTCTGCAAACACTTATTGCTCCGCCGCGTTGCTGCCCCAAAATGGGCTAGGCAAGGCGCGAGGAGAGAAGTTTGGTGACGCCGAATGAACGAGAGCCTGCCCCACGAGCGTAGCGAGTGCTTTGGGTACGAGCAATGCTGCATGGCCTATTTTGGGGCGCAACCCGAAGGGATGGGGCCATTTTTCTGCGGGGCTGCGTTGCACCTCGCTTCTGTACGTTGGGTACATCGCGTTCGATGCGCCTTGCCCCACAAAAAAATGGCCGCCGTGGCGGTGGCGTAATAAGTGTTGGCGGACCCTCGGGGAAGGGGACATCAGTCCTCCAGATGATATTTCCGTTTTTTGCCGTCGACCTTATGCATGATGGCCTGTGTGGCGACCAGTTTACCGTTGCTGGTTTGTACGAAGAAGTCCATATCCACCTTGTTGCCTTGGGTGTCGACAAAGTCGGCACAGCTCACATAGTAGTCACCCTTCTTGACGATGCCGTCGTGGAGCTCGACCAGTTTCAGGTCGTAGACCTTGTTTTTCAGCTGGTCGTAAAACTTGAAGGTGCCGTTGATGGTGCGTTGCTGGATCATCTCGTTCATGGCCGAATTGATGTTGCTGCGCAGATCACCCTTGATCGAAGGATCGTCGGCGGCCAGGGCGCTGCCACTGGCGAGAACGGCGGCGATCAGGCTGCCCTGGAGTAAACGGCGTAAGTTCTTGGTGCTGTGTAAACGCATTCTTTTTTCCCTCCTGAGGGATGACGAACTGGGGTGAGATATTTCGTTGAGGCGTTATTGTATTCGCTTCATTACAGAGAACGAGCGGGGGCGCGGTTTGATTGCAGGCGATGAAGAGTAATTTCCGGCCGGCAGTTGAAACGTGCATCCACTGTTGAGGAACCGGTGCCGCACGAGGTGTAGCCCTGCATCTGCTGGTGCTGCCAGGGGCCACGGCATACGTGGCGGGGTGCGGTGGTGTTGTAGGTCAGCGGGATGCCACCGGGCAGGCAGATCTGGCCGCCATGGGTATGGCCGCAGAGCAGAGCATCGAAACCGATTTGGGCGGCGTGGCGATAAATCTCCGGTGAGTGGGTGAGAAGGATGGCGGTGGCATCAGCAGGGATGTGGTTGCTGGCCTTCCTCAGGTTGTTGGCGCGGAGGTGGTGGGGATCGTCGATGCCGGCCAGCCAGAGTGCCGAGCCTTCACGTCGCAGGGCCACGGCCTCGTTCATCAGCATGCGGATATTCATGGCCGCCAGGGCCGGCAGCATGTGGAGGGAGTCGTGATTGCCGAGGACGCCGTAGACCGGGCTGTGAATGGCCCTGCGTATCCGGCGCAGGCCCTCGAGTGCTGGCTTGATGGGGCCGTGGGCGTGAAAGCGGTAGTCACCGGTGAGCACGCAGAGATCGTATTCGAGTCCCGCCAGTTTTGTCGCCAAAGCGACGGGAAAGTCGACGTGGGCGTCGAGGTGCAGGTCGCTGAGATGCAGCACGGTGAGGCCATCGAAAGCTGCTGGCAGGCGTGGCAGGATGAGGGTGTTGCGGTGGATCTTGAAGTCCATGATATTGCGCTGGCCGCGGCGGTAGAGGCCACTGAGGCGCAGGATATTGTGGATCAACGCGTGACCAGTGATCCGGTTCTCAAGGTGCAGCCAAGCGCGGCTGTGGCCGATGGCCTGGGTCAGCGGGTATTCCAATGTTGCGCTGATGGCATTTGGCAGGTGGGTCATGTGGAGCTGTCTCGAAAGTATTGGTACCCGCAGGATACACCCGCCCTGCGGATAGTGCCGCCTAATCGTGATGGTTGCGCGCTGCCTGCACCCGGAATAGGGTGATAGCGGAGGCCTGACTAGTGAGGGACTGCTATTTTTAAATATTAGAGTTTACTAATATATATCCATCTGCTATCTTTTTATGCGCCGATAAATTCATCTGTTCACCGCTGTGTGGCCCACGTCTTGAACAAGGAGATTTCACCATGATCCGATCCAGCGCTATGGCTGCCCTGCCGTGGTTGATCGTTTTTTCTTCTATTCCCGTCCTTTCGGCAGCGGCGCGTGCCGCTGACCTGCCCTTCGAGACGGCGGCGGTGAGCGAGCAGTCGGTGGCCGAGGTGTATGTGGCGGATGCCGTCATCGAAGCGGTGAACCGGGCCACGATTGCCTCCGAGACCAGTGGTCGCATCGAGGAAATCTACGTTGACGTGGACGATGAGGTGGCCAAGGGCGACGTGCTGCTGCGCTTCAGCGACAAAGAGCAGCGAGCGCGTCTGGCCCAGGCCGAGGCCAAACAGCGTGAGGCGGAGGCGCGTTTGCGCGAGGCCGAAGTAGAATATGAGCGGGTGAAAAAGGTGTTCGCCAGGAAGCTGGTGTCGCAGGCCGCGTTGGACAAGGCCAGCGCCAATCTCAAGGCCACCCGCCAGCGCGTCAGCGCCGCCCGTGCCAGTGCCAAGCAGGCCCGCGAGCAGCTCAATTATACCGTGGTGCGCGCGCCCTATGCCGGCATCGTGGTGGAGCGCCATGTCGAGGTGGGCGAAATGGCCCGCCCCGGCACACCGCTGATGACGGGTTTTTCGCTGGAGCACCTGCGCGCCAGCGCCAGCGTACCGCAGAGCGTGATGAGCGCGGTGCGCAAGATCCGTAAGGCCAGCATTTCCCTGCGTGACCCGCTACAGCCGGGCGAGCGCATCGCCGAAGTGGCGGCGCAGAAGGTCACGGTATATCCCTACGCCGACGAAAAAACCCACGACTTCAAGGTGCGCCTGCAACTGCCGCAAAACCACGCAATCTATTATCCCGGCATGTTCGTGAAGGCGGTTTTTGAGGTGGGCAGTGTGCAGAAACTGTTGCTGCCGGCAGAGGCCGTGGTGCACCGCAGCGAGGTAACGGCAGTGTATGTGGTGGATGAAAACGAGCGTGTGAGTTTTCGCCAGGTGCGCGTGGGTGGCCGTCTTGTCGAAGGCGGGCAGTTGGAAGCGCTGGCCGGTCTGACGGCCGGTGAGCGGGTGGCGCTGGATCCGGTGCACGCCGGTGTGGTGCTGAAGGAGCAGCGAAGCGGTGGCGCACAGAGAGGTAGCGCACAGTGAGCGGGAAAATGGGTATCTCCGGGCGCATCGCCAAGGCCTTCCTGACCACCGAAATCACCCCGCTGCTGGCTATTCTCGGCCTGCTGCTGGGCGCTTTTGCGGTGATGGTGACGCCGCGCGAGGAAGAGCCGCAGATCAATGTCACCTTCGCCAATGTGTTCGTGGCCTTCCCCGGTGCCTCGAGTACCGAGGTGGAGCATTTGGTGAGCACGCCGGCGGAACAGGTGTTGTCAGAGATCGATGGCATCAAGCACGTTTATTCCGTGTCCCTGCCGGGGCAGGCGATTCTCACCGTGCAGTTCAAGGTGGGCGAGGATCGTACCCAGGCCATCGTGCGCCTGTACAACGCCATCTATTCCAACCAGGACTGGTTGCCGCCGGGCCTGGGCGTGGCGCAACCCATTATCAAACCCATGGGCATCGATGATGTGCCCATCGCCACCCTGACCCTGTGGAGCGAGGACGAAAAGGTTGGCGCACTGGCCTTGCAGCAAGTGGCGCATGCCATCGAGGCAGAGCTGAAGCGCGTGCCCGGTACGCGTGACATCTACACCATCGGCGGCACCGAGCGCGTGGTGCATGTGCTGCCCGACCCGGCGCGCCTGGCCGGTTACGGCATCGTGCTGGGCGATCTGCGCAATGCCTTGCAGATGGGCAATCAGTCGCGCAACGCCGGCAACAGTGTGGCCGGCAATCGCGAAATCCCCGTGCAGGCCGGTGTGTTTCTGACCTCCGCCGAAGACGTGGCGGAGTTGGTGGTGGGCGTGCATGATGGTCGCCCGGTATTTCTGCGTGACGTGGCCGAGGTGCGTTTCGGCGCCGATCAGCCGGAGCAGTACGTGTGGTTCGGCACCGGTCCGGCGGCCACCACCAAGGATATCTCCGTACAGGGTGAATTTCCCGCCGTGACCCTCGCCATCGCCAAAAAGCCGGGCGTCAATGCGGTGGACGTCGCCGACCAGCTCATCAACCGTTTCGACCAGCTCAAGGGCACCTTCATTCCCGATGGAGTGAATGTGACGGTGACGCGCAATTACGGCGCCACCGCCAATGACAAGGCGCAGAAGCTGATCGGCAAGCTGGTCTTCGCCACGGCCTTCGTGGTGCTGCTGGTGCTGGTGGCACTGGGGCGGCGCGAGGCGGTGATCGTTGGCGTTGCGGTGGTGATCACCCTGGCTGCGACCCTGTTCGCTTCCTGGGCCTGGGGCTTCACCATCAACCGCGTGTCGCTGTTCGCGCTGATCTTTTCCATCGGTATTTTGGTGGACGACGCCATCGTGGTGGTGGAGAACATCCACCGCCACATGAGCATGGGCAAAAAAAACCTGCTGGAAGCTATTCCGCTGGCGGTGGACGAAGTGGGTGGGCCGACCATTCTTGCCACTTTCGCGGTGATTGCGGCGCTGTTGCCCATGGCCTTCGTCACCGGCCTGATGGGGCCGTACATGAGTCCGATTCCCATCAATGCCAGCATGGGCATGCTGATCTCGCTGGGTGTGGCTTTTATTGTTACGCCGTGGATGGCCTACAAGCTGCTGCGCAACAGCCACGCCGTGCACGCGTGCGAGGATCAGGCGCAGTCGTCACGCCTGTACCGTTTTTTCAGCCGTTTCATGGGGCCCTTTCTGCGTGGCAAAAAAGGCCGTGGCCCGCGCTGGTTGCTGCTGTTCGGCATCCTCGCCCTGATCGGTGTATCGGTGGCGTTGCCGGTGTTCAAGCTGGTGGTATTGAAAATGTTGCCCTTCGACAACAAGTCGGAATTTCAGGTGGTAGTGGATATGCCCGAGGGCTCCACGCTGGAGCAGACCGCGCGGGTGCTGTCCGAGCTGGGCGGTTATCTGGCCACGGTGCCGGAGGTGACGGACTATCAGGTCTATGCCGGCACCGCCGCGCCGATCAATTTCAATGGTCTGGTGCGCCAGTATTACCTGCGCAGCGGCGCCAACGTGGGTGATATTCAGGTCAATCTGACGCCCAAGCACGAGCGTGATCGCCAGAGCCATGAGATCGCTCTGGCGGTGCGTGAACCGCTGGCCGAGATCGGCCAGCGCCTGAATGCCAACGTAAAAGTGGTGGAAGTACCGCCGGGCCCGCCGGTGCAGGCGCCGCTGGTGGCGGAGATCTACGGCATCGACTACGAGGGGCAGCGTCGCGTCGCCGGGGACGTGCGCAGGGTGTTCGAAAACACCGCCGATGTGGTCGACGTGGACAGCAGCGTGGAGGCCCCGGCCCCGCGTCTGGTGGTGCATGTGGATCGCACCAAGGCGGCGATTCTCGGCGTTTCGCAGCAGGCGGTGACGGCGGCCCTGGCCACGGCACTGCACGGCGAGGATGCCACCTATCTGCATGGTGATAACGTGAAATATCCGACCCCCATCCGGCTGGAGTTCACGGTGGCCGACAAGGGTGACATGGCGCGCCTGCTGTCCATCAAGTTACGCAGTCAGTCGGGGGGGCTGGTGCCGTTGTCCGATGTGGTGTCGGTGGCGGAGAGTGAACGTCAGTACGCCATCTATCACAAGGATCTGCTGCCGGTGGTGTTCGTCACCGGTGACCTGGCCGGCAGTCTGGACAGCCCGTTGTACGGCATGTTCGATATCTTCGCCCAATTGTTTGAGGTAAAGGTGGAAGATGGCTATAGCCTGGAGCAGACGCTCATTCGCACACCCGACAATCCCTATCGTTACAGCGTGAAATGGGACGGTGAATGGACCGTGACCTACGAGACCTTCCGCGATATGGGTCTGGCCTATTCCGTGGGCCTGATTCTCATCTATCTGCTGGTGGTGGCGCAGTTCCGCTCTTACGTGGTGCCGTTGATCATCATGGCGCCGATCCCGCTCACGGTAATCGGTGTGATGCCGGGCCACGCCCTGCTGGGGGCGCAGTTCACAGCCACCTCGATGATTGGCATGATCGCCCTGGCCGGCATCATTGTGCGTAACTCTATTCTGTTGGTGGATTTCGTCAATCAGCAACTGGACGAAGGCATGGACTTGCAGGAGGCGGTGTTGCGGGCCGGCGCAGTGCGCGCCAAGCCCATTGCCTTGACCGGACTGGCAGCCATGCTGGGCGCATTATTCATCCTCGACGATCCCATCTTCAGCGGTCTTGCCATTGCCCTGATCTTCGGCATCCTGGTGTCCACGGTGCTGACCCTGATCGTGATCCCGGTGATGTATTACGCTTATCGTTACAAGCGTGTGCGGGCATGAGACAGCGGGCCGGGGAGCGGTTTCCCCGGCTTGCTAACCGGAAATAGAGTTTGGCGGATTTTCTTGTCGTCAGTGGTCCGGTATCTTGATGTGATGAAGATTGCCGGAGCGGATCACGATAACGCATTGAGAAAAACCGTAATAGCTCTAATAGGTTCAGCTGGTTTGAGGCATTTAACGGCCCATTCCACAGCTAAAATAACAACATTTAAGGACAAAGTGCCATGCTACCGGGCAAACCGCTGGTTTGTGCCGGAGTACGTCTGGCCATCACTCT
>DRKN01000108.1 GCA_011051755.1 Gammaproteobacteria bacterium | reverse complement strand
ACTTTTTGCTCGCTTGCGTGTAAGTGATTGTTTTTGTTGATGTCTTATTTTTGAGAATCGGGCAAGATCTTGCCCGCTGTGACGAAACAACGAATATTCCGAGGGATATTGTTGTGGCTGATGGCGTGACTTTTACGCATCAGGTTGGCTTTCTTTGAGCAGGTAGCGCGGCAACCAGAAGTTGGCCAATGGATTGCCGCTCAAGGGTGTCCTGCTTATTCTCGGTTGATGGTGACGCAGGAATCCCAACATTGTTGGTTTCGTTGGGGTTCGCAAGCTCACCACCAACCTACAAAACAGCCATAATTTTGTTAACTTAATGACATTGGCGCACGTTCCATTAGCAGGTGGTTGTGAGCCTGAAGCCACCAATTCCGGTTAAATTTCACTGACCGAATGCCTTGCTGAAATCCTGGTTTGGTATTCGGGCTCAGCTATTTTCTTCGTTGGCTGGTGCCTCACGGGGTAGTCCCTCTGCGGGCAGCACTTCGAATTCCACCTTGATCTCCAAATCACCGTTATCCACGCCAATGTGCGCCACATAATCGCCGGGGGCGGTCTGCGTATCGGTACTGATGAGCAGGGTCAGTTTTTCGAAGTCCTTGGGGGCGATGTCCAGACGCTCCGGCTGAAAGTGTATGGCGGCCTCGCTCAGGGGTTGGCCGGCACCGATACGTGTGCCGCGCATGTTCTGACAGCTAAAGACCAGGTTTTCCATGGGCAGGTCGGCGGGGTTCTCCATCGACAAAGGGATGCGCAATGTTCCACCTTGATGCACTCTGGGGAGGTGTGTCGTGACATGGTCTTTTTCATCGGAGGGCATGGGGTCGGTGGCCCGGGTGTCTGTCGATGCGTCCTTGCTTGATCCATGCCCGGCTGTTCCGCTCGTGGCTCCGCCCACCACTGAGATCACGAGACCCATGACATTGCTCAGGGTGGTTACTCCATAATGCACCATCTCGCCAAGCGGCCCTTGCCGCTTGTTCGGGGCGGCGACGGGTTTGCCCACTGCGCTGACTTCCGCCAGGGTTTTGGCAATCGCCGCACCCACGCCGAAGGCCGCATTGATGACGTCCGAGACACCCTCCGCCAGTGATGGGTTGGCACGCTCTTCCTGTTTTTCGCTCTGGTTTTGTTTATTCATAATGATGGTCTGCCTCTGGGCAATTCTCAGCTCCCTGACGTTGGGCATCGCCCATCAATCACACTCTGCCTGAAACTGTGGTTCTGCCCAGGCAGCGATGGTGGGCAGTGCCCACCCTACAAAGGGATGGTGTGTTTTGCCGTGTGTGCCTCAAGCTGAAAGTTGTTTGGTGGCATATGATTTTTGCTCAGTGATTGTTATTTTCGCAACACGGAAAGCCGGGAATCGATGTCAGGGATTACCCGGCGGTGTGGTTTTGGGTTGTGGACATGGCTCATCGTCACACTGCTGGGGCGTGGCCACCGTGGCACCCGTCAGGCGCAGGGACATGATGCGGTTCTTGCCCATGCGCAGTTCCATGACATAGTCGGACGCGATATGCCAGGGATTGCAGAAGCGTAATTGCAGGGGCGTGCGCATTTGTAGCGCGTGATGAATGGGTTCGGCAAGGGCCGTATTCACCTTCAGCGCATGATCCAGCGGTTCGATCTGGTGGGTCTGATGATGATCGTTGGCAAAGTGATGGGCCATGCGGACATGTAACGGCGCCTTTTCATCGCCTTTGAGGGTGATTTCGCCGGAGACCTTGCATTCGCAGGGGTGGTCTGCATCCCAGCACACCATGTGAACCAGTGGCTGCTGGGGGTGGGTGGCATGCTGTATTTGATGTTTGACCGGCGGTTTCTCGCCGTCACCGTGTAGCTGCAGGCGGCCATCGTGGTGAAAGCTGTCACCGGCTTTCTGCCCGATGACGAGGGTTTTGCTTTCCCTGGACTTTTTTTCTGTCATGAGTCACTTCCTGCCGCTCAACGGATTTGATAGACATCCATGATGAATTCATTGTCACAGATCCAGCTTTCCAGCCGGATCTCCACGTCGTGGTCACCACCCAGGCAGGCATGGGCAAACTTGATGCCCGCCTCGTCTGAATCATGCAGGCACAGTTCTTCATTGTCCACCAGTACCCTGAACTCGCCGGGCAGCTTGAACTGGAAGCGATAGACGCCGGGGTTGAAGCAGCCCAGACCTCGCCATGCGGCCGGATAGGGGATGCGTAGGTCACGCAGGGTCTGGGGTTGGAGATCGCTGCTGGGCACGCCGTCGGTGCAAGCGAAGCCTTCCGATCCGTGGTCCAGCGATTCGCGGGCGATGGTGATCCATACCGGGCGGCTGGCCGAGGCCAAGTGGGCCAATAATTTTGCGGCGAACACCAGGCCGACATTGGCCTGCTCTATTTTGTCGACGGTGGACATTTCACCCGTTTCGAGCCGGTTCAGGCGGGCCATGGCGGTGTAAGCGATGGAGGCATTAGTCGAGGTGTCATAGGGTGTGTCGCTCGTACCGCCCGCGTTACCGTGGCTGGCATCATTGGGATCCCCCGGGTCGTTGTCCTTGATCAGTATGGCGTTGACCTGCATGCGCAGATTGTCACGCAGGCCCGCTTCGAACAGTTCATAGGATAGCGACCCCTTGGGCACGAATAGATCCAAGGTCGTTGGTGTAAAGGGGGTCAAGCCGATGATATTGCCCGGGCCGGTGAAAGGAGGGGCGGTGGTAAAGCGTACATGGGCGAAGCTGCTGGCGGGGCCACTGCTGCCACTGAAGGGGGCTCGAATGAGGCTCAGGGATTCCACGAAACCATCCACTCGCTGGGCGCGCCGGTCACCGAAGGCGCTAAGGCTGTTGTCCAGGGCTACGGCGTGGATGCGCCCTCTAATGGCGCCGTATTCGGTGCCAGTATCGGTCTCTGTACCGACAAAGAACTGTGCCAGCCGCCCATGGGTCTGAGCCTCGCGGATCATCTCCAGCTGCTGGCTCACGACCAGACGCTCCGGCGATTGCAGATCCAGCTCCAATATTGTCGTGCTGAGATTTGTGGTGACGACCTCGATGAGCGCCGTATCATGTTGTTCCTGGTCACCCGCAGTTCGGTTGCGGGCCAGCACTGACACACTCACCACCAGTCCCACGACGATGGTCAGGTTGGGCGGTGGATCCAGTTGGTCACGGCTGATGCGTGCCGCCTGCTGGATCTCGTTGCCCGACTCGCTCTGCGTGTGTTCGATGAGCACCGGTTCGGCACGATTCATGGCATCGCGCAGGATGCCGATCTTGGTCAGGCGCTCATTGAAGCGTTCCGGGTCGCCGTCGATATCCCGTATTACGTATATGCCGGTGTCGCCGTCGCTGTGAATCAGGGTGATACGCACGAGGCCGGCACGCCCGACCTCGATTTTTTGCACAAAACCTCGTACCGTTGCCATGACAAATACTCCTTTTCTCGATTCAGAAAATCTGCTTATAAATGTATTACGGCGACAATATTGCTGAGTGTCTATTGATAGTTATGAGTTGGTGGTTACGGATCCGGGCGTGGCATGCGCCGCATGCCACGCAGATCTTCGGCGCTGCGTGACAGGCGCCGGATAGACAGTTCGCCGGGAAACACAAAGCCATCACGGAACACGCTGATACCGATCAGGCAACTGGTGATTTCGGCGATGCCATTCACCACCGGTGGAATGGGTTCGATAATGGCGCCCTGTTCGTTGGCGATGTCTTCCGCCACCTCACCGCCCACTCTGTCGATGGTGATCTCGATGACGACCAGGGCGATCCAGCCGGCGATGGGGATAATGATTTCCAGAAAGACGTCACAGCAACTCTGATCGAAATCGAAGTCGCCCACGACGGGAGAGTCGATCACCAGTTCACAGCCTTCTTCGCTGTCTTCGCGGTGTGCGCGCATGAAGACAGGCCCTGAAAATTCCACTGTGGGATCCCACCAGCAATCGATCTTGACCTTGGTCTTGCCGGTTATCCACAGGTGCCCCTCGCTTTCTTCGTGTTCACCGGGATCGGCCAGGGAGACGTTGAGTTCGTAGAGCACGGCATCACCTTCCGGTGTTTCTATCAGTTCGCCGTCATCGCTGCCGATGCCGGGAAATTTCTCGGCAATGACCGCCTGAATCTCTTCCTGCACCTTCGCTGCCCCCACCGCCAGGGCCAGCTCGCTGTCGCCGAGGAAGTTGTCCGGTGCGATATCATCCGCCGCCGCGCCCGAGCGCCGGTTCAGCAGGATGGCGAGGACACCGTCGTCCACCAGCAGGAAACCCACCGGGGTGCTCAGTGGTTCGCCTTCGTCACCGGATCGGGGGCTGTAGACGGGATATCGGCGGGTGTTGATATAGGTGGCGATTTCATCCTGTAATAATTGCTTCGCTGCGGCCTCCGTAAAGGCCGGTTCGGTGATGACGCCAAAGGCGCTGATCATGCCTCTTGCCTGGGCGGCAAGAGAGAGGGCGATCTGGCTGCTGGCGACGTGAGGGTTGTCCAGCTCTACGGTGGTGGCAAGATCGGTATTGGTGGGTTCGGCGGTCATGTCGATAGTGACGCTGGTGTCTGTCTGCTCTATCTTGCGATAGAAGATCAGCCGGCCGAAGGAGCTGTATTCACCCACAAAGGGCACCGAGGGGAGGTAGACATGGATGGGCGCCGTTACCTTGAGATACTGCTCGGCGGTTATCGTTTCCAGTGCCACTTCAATGTCGTAAGGCGTCGCAGCATTGGGCGGTACCAGCGTGCTATCGCGATTGCCGTCGTAGAGGGTGACGGTGTTACCGCCTGAACTGAAGGTGTGAACAGGCATGGCCTCATAGGCGTTGTGCACCGCATTACGGAACTGCTCCACGCCAATGCTCGGCACCCCGCTGAGGCCGCTAATGTCGACATCGGCGCTGGTGATGCCAAAAAAGCTCAGTCCCAGTACCTCGTCGCCATCTTCATCCCAGGCGGTCAGCAAGGCGGGGATGGCGGCCTGCGCCTCCAGCAGAATTTCGCTCAAGGCCGGGTCGGGGGCGTCCGCCGTCTGTGCCTGCAGTTCAAAAGGAAAGGAAAACAGGATGTGCTTGTCATCCTGAAAACTGAGATCGGCGGGCTTGTCTTCGTCATCCAGCACCCGCACATTGATGGTGAACGCACGCCCGGAAAAATCCCGTGTCAGTGGCCCCACATTGTGGGGATAACGGTCTTCGGATTTGAAGGCCAGGTGAAAGATTTCCTTGACGGAGTGGATCCCCAGCTCGACGCAAAAATCAAAATTGGAGGTTAGATTCACTCTTTTATCTCCGGCTCAGGCAGTGTCACCTTGCGGAACCAGCGCCGAAATACATTGCTCCGTTTGCCTTCCTTGATCTGTCGATAGCTGTAACGGCTGTGCAGGCGCAGCCCGCGCCGCTGAATGATCGCCAGCTCCAGCAAATCACGGGCGACGGGGTTGCTGTCTTTGTAAAAATAGAGGTCTTCCAGGCTTAAACGTTTGGGGGTGCGCTTGGCCGGTTTGAGTTCAGGTACGTTTGCGTTCAGATCCATCCTGCGTACCGAAGGTGGTAGCTCCTGCAGACGTACCCGCCCCGTGCGTCGTGGGCGTGACGGGAGATGTGAATACCGGTGCGTACGTTTCGGGCGCAGGGCCTGCAGGCGTTTTTCCGCGACCGGATCATGCGGTGACGTGTAGCCTGGAGTGAGATCGCCGATATCCAGCGCTTGTAGCTGTAGCTTTTCAAACAGTGTTCGGCTTAGCCAGGCCGAGTTGTTCGGCCGGGGAGGTTCGCACAGTCTTTCCTTTAAACGTGTTTCCAGTTCCTCCCGGCGTTCGCGCAGGGTTGGCCGGTGACGCAGGCGTGAAAGAATGTGGTGAACCACGGGTTGGGAAAGCTTGACTCCCGCCTCTTTCATTGCCAGTACTGGATTGATGAACAGCATGGCGGCGAGCCCTGACTGGGCATTGAGCAAGCGGTTCAGCTGCGGCCCCAGTGTACCCAGTGTTTTTTCATCCCTGATGTCGATGATGTGGGCCTTGGGGCTGTTTATTTCTGCCGACACGGCTTTTTTGCCTGGCTTTAGCTTGCTGGATGTAGGCGTCTTTTGGGGTGCTGTCTTTGCTGTACGTGTCTTGCGTTTCTTTTCGGTCATGTTGACCTCCGCAGGAATACGGAGCGGCCCCCTCGTTTCCCTGATGCGGCCAGCCAATCAGTGTGGGGCTCAGCGCCGCTGGACTTCTTGTTGGCCTATGTTTAACGCATTAATCGGCACACGGCAAGGGATTACTGCTGCGCATAGTCTTAACCCAACGACATATAGACTCGTCGGGTTAATATATCCCTACACTGCTGTCCCGTTAACGAAATCTCACGGCAGTGTTGGCTCCGCAGGGCAGGCGACACGCTGGACATCCTTCGAGGCACCCATTCAAATAACAGTGTTTGCCATGCCGGGCTTGAGCCGGCATTCAGGAAGTCATTGAAACCACTGGATTTCGGGTCAAGCCCGGACTGGCGATGCGTTGTTAACGGGGCAGCACTGAGATTCACAGGCAGTCCCAAGATGCCGTCAACAGTAAAATCGCTTGACGTTGTGCCATAGGCCTTATAGTTTTTCCTGCCTCGGTCATGGTTCCGCAATGATCGTATCCCGGCGTGCTTGTGTCAGCCGGGGTGTGCCACAAGGTGTGTTGTAATAAGGTGCGTCGTAATAGGTACTGTAAATAAACCGATTAAGTTTTAGTATGATTGACGCAATCAGCTGTTTGTCACTATCACGGAGTGTGTTGCAGTAATGCCGGCCAACCTGCGGCCTCGATCCGCATCATGCACCGAACAGCCTGTTATCGCCCTGGGGCCGGAAGGCCCATTTCCCCGAGTCCGCCTGCGCAGGGTGCTGGAGCGCCGTTGGCTGCACTACGCATTTTTGTCGCGTGATCACGCGCTGGGCATGGTGGCCAACGTGGCCTGGTTGGGCCCGGGGCTTGAGGCCGGGGACGCAGCGCCCCGCTGCACCGCCATCCTGCTGGTGCACAAACGCGGCGAAGGTTGGTGCGCCAGTCAGTTCAACACCATCACGTCGACACCATTATGGTCTGCCTTCCAGCAACCCCACGCCCCACGCATGCCAGGGCCTCTGACATTGACGTCCACCTCCGCCAGTCCCGCGGTTGATTTGCAATTGGCGCGCAGCAGCCGGCCCTGCACGAGTCAGTGTGCGTGGTTCGCCCCTGATCAGCACCTGCGCTGGCAGTCGGAGACCGGCGTCATTGCCCGTGGCCGTTGGACTTTCCAGGATCAAATATTTGATAACGTGGAGGCCATCGGTTATCACGAACGGGTGCGTGGTTACTGGGGCTGGCCGGAACTGGGTGGCTGGGTGTTCGGTTTCGCCAACGACCCAGGTGGCGCCCGTGACCAGGCGCCGCCAGCGGCCTTTGTCTTTACCCTGATCCAGCCCCGTGGGCCGGGGGACACGGCGGCCGGCTCGGTGATGGTTTGGCGTAATGGCCGTCTGCGGCGGCATTTTCCACGCCGCTGTGTCACCTTCGCGGTGCGTGGCCAGTTGCAGCGTGACAAGGTGCAGCAGGTGCCGGCCTTGTCCAAGCTGTTCGGGGTGCCGCCCATGGAGCCCATTCCTCAGCAGTTGATGATTTCCGCGCGCATGGGCGACGACTGGGTGACCTATGACTACCACTGCGATGCCGCGGCGCGGGTGGTGATTCCCAGCGAAACCAGCCTGCGTTCCTTCAGCGTGCACGAGGTCATCGGCCCGGTGCATGTGGAAGGCTGTATCAGTGGCGAGCATTTTGCCTTCGATACCTATGGCATCGTCGAGTTTGCCGGGGGCGCCGATGACGGTTGATACTGCCGCCCAATTGCTAAAGGCCACCGTCGATGAACTTTCGCGCCGCGCCCCGGCGGTGATCGCGGCGGCTGCGGATCAGCTTCGCGGCATCATCCTCGGCCTGCATTTCGGTGACGGCAGCCGCAGCGAGCTGCGCGCCGACCACAGCCGGCTGGTGGTCACCGGGCCCAATGGCGAGACACCGCACGTCGAGGTCTATTTCGATGATCGCGCCATGAATCTGTTGTTCGACCTGGAGCGTAAGCCCGTCGACCAGGTGTGGTCGCAGAGCCTGGATGTGCGTGGTGATCGTCAACAGGTGCTCGCCGTCTGGCGCACCTTTCAGGTGCTGTCCCAGCGTGGCTCCGGCCTGCGCGCGGTGCAAAGCCTGTGGCGTGGCTATCGGGATCGAAATCCCCAGCGCTGGGGACAGCCTGCTGAGCTGCCCGTCGATACCCGCTCGCGTAATCCCCAGCATGCCAGCAATACCGGCTGGCATGCACTGGACTATCTGGATCACCGTTATGCGCAAGACATCGCCAAGGCCAGCAGTACCGTGGGTGGCGCCGTGTACACCGATGCCCGTAGCCTGTGGGACGGCTATGAAAGCAAACCCTGGTGGCAGTTTGCCGATGTCGTCGATACCGATCTCATGGAGACCATGCAGGCTTGCAAGGATCGCGTCAGCCGGGAATTCCAGCGTATCGTCCCGGATCGCGAGCCCAAGGCCGAGCTTTATGACCTGATGCGCGAATATCCCGCCCGCGAGGGCAAGGGTTTGCGTCCCACCCTGACCATCGCCACCTGCTGCGCATTGGGCGGACGCGATGAGGATGCGGTGCGTGCCGCCGCCGCCGTGGAGCTGTTTCACAATGGCTTCCTGGTGCACGACGACATCGCTGACGAGTCCACCCACCGCCGTAACGAGCCCACCCTGCACGAGGCCCACGGCATCGGTCTGGCGGTCAATACCGGCGATGCCATGAACCTGCTGGCGGTAGATGCGGTGCTTTCCAATCTGCCCACCCTGGGCCTGGCGCGTACCCTCGGCCTGATCCACGAAATCATGCACATGTGCCGCGAGACCGTCGAAGGTCAAGCCATCGAACTGGGCTGGATCCGGCACCTCACGGTGCCGAAAACGGATCAAGACTATTTCGACATGAGCACCAAGAAGACCGGCTGGTACACCTGCATCAGCCCCTGCCGTCTGGGCGCCATCTGCGCCGGAGAGACAGATCCTGGAAAACTGGACTTGTTCACGGAGGCTTTTCGTCTCATCGGCATCGCCTTCCAGATTCAGGATGATGTGCTCAACCTTCTGGGTGATGAAGTGCTCTACGGCAAGGAACCCCTGGGTGATCTGTTGGAAGGCAAGCGGACGGTGATGATGATCCATCTTTTCCGCGAGATCGCGCCGAAACGGCGTCCGCGGCTGCTGGACATTATCCGTCTGTCGCGCACCGAAAAGCGCTTCGCGGATGCCGAGGAAATCCTCGCTGCGATGCACGAAGTGGGCTCCATCGAATACGCGGTGAAAGTGGCCGACCGTCTGGCCCATGAAGGCGTGCGGCGCTTCGAGGAGGATCTGGCCTTCGTCCCCGAGAATGAGGCCAAGGCCCTGCTGCGGCAGATCGCCAACTATGTCACCACGCGTCCGCTGTAGATGGTTTTTATGGTGGCGGGGTTACCGCAGGGCAGGGCTTGGCGCTGATTCTGCTACCATGCGCCTTGGCGCGAATTCACCGCATAACGCCAGCACGAACAAGCTCAAGCTCGGGAACACTGAATGACATCAAAAGAGCAGGCAAAAGAACTGTCGCCGGAAGATCTGGCCCTGTTGGCCGGCCTGCGGCGCGGCAACGACTGGTTACGTGCCGTGCTCTGTACCCTTGCCCGGCGCGGGCTGGGGTTTCGTCAACAACATCCGGCGCGGGCCGAACAACTGCTGGCCGTTCTGTCGCGTTATCCCTATTTCAAGGCCGGACAGTTTCTGTTCGATCTGATGGAGTGGGAGGACTTTATGCTGGATGGCGAGCCGCCGCCGCTCGCGCCCACCACGCTCGACGGCCCGGCCTTGCAACGCATGGCCGGATTACTCAATACCTTCCGTGCCCATCTCGATGGTGGCCAGCCGATAGTGGCGCCCGAAGTGGATACTATTTTGCCCCTGTTCGTGCCCGAGGATGAAGACCTGCCGTCACTGGAACCCAGTCTCTATCTCTATCATGAAGTGGTGCTGGGCATTCTCTGCAGCGTACGACCCCTGTTGCAGGTTCAAGCGTCGCCTGATGGGGAAGCATCGCGACCTGCAAGCTGAGAACGTGGTGCGAGAGCAGCGGCCCTATACTCAGCCCTATGTTCTTCAAAACAGCTCGATATCTTCCTTTTCTCTCATGTTCTGCGTGCGGCTGAGGTGCAGGGCCTCTTCGATACTGGCGCCCTTGAGAATGGCGTCGAACATGGCCTTGTCGGATTCCATGGTGTAGCGGGACTTGATATCCGTCTGCAGTTGATTCCACGCCTGTGGGTTGTAGAGCCGGTCGGGACTGGCCACCAGATCGCCCAGCGAGGCCAGGCTGTCGGTGAGATGGCCGAGGCGCTGGTTGAGCTTGTCATAAAACTGGAAGGCAACGATGGCCGTCTGCATCTGGTTGGCGATGGCAGTGCAGTTTTGCAGGATGTCGTCCCGCTGGCTGGATTCCGCGGGCAGGGTATCGGTGACGGATTGTATGGTGCCGATATTGTCCATCATGGTGGTAAATGATTCTGTGAGAGTTTTCACGGACTCGTCACCATCCTGCATGGCGTTGCTGATCTGTGCCACGGCGAGATTGAGCATCATCACCGTTTCACGCACCTGGCTCCAGTCCAGATCGGGGCGATCAGCGGGTGAGGGCTGAAATTGTTGAGCATTATCGTTCATGTGTTGCATCCCGGGGATCTTCTTCTGTAGTACAGGACACAGTGTCGGCAGCCCTGCCGGGGACTGAAGGGAGGGAGCAAAAAGGGCGGGCAATGGAATTATTTACAACAAAAATATGGAGGGTGTGTATCGAGGGGATGAACATCAAATGAAGGCATTGAGTGATTTCAGGTACCGCTATGGCTGGTGTAGCATGCGCCGTGCGCACAAGATGGCTAGCCCGTACGCGCTGTGTTCCACCTGAACCCTCGGATTCAGGAAAGAGATAGCGACTTTGAAGGCAACCTACCCACTCTAGTGTGGTGTAACGTATAAAGTGTACCTATCAGCGTGGTGGGAAGCCGTTAGCTGCAAGGCGCGTCTCGCCGGGAATGGCGTGCCCTTTTCAAGAGACGCAACGCCGCAGATGACGGCTT
>DRKN01000107.1 GCA_011051755.1 Gammaproteobacteria bacterium | reverse complement strand
GCCTCCCTCCGGGCGCGGCGGGAAGCCGTCATCTGCGGCGTTGCGTCTCTTGAAAAGGGCACGCCATTCCCGGCGAGACGCGCCTTGCAGCTAACGGCTTCCCACCACGCTGATAGGTACACTTTATACGTTACACCACACTAGTCTTAACCGGGTAAATGGCAGTGCCTGCCAATATGGGTCTCAGTCGTTGTGCGATGCGGCGCCCACTTCCTTGAGTTCAAGATAAAAAATCGTACCGGCACCAGCGGCGGGGGTGAAACCGATCTCGCCGCCGTGCCGTTCCACAATGGCCTTGCTAATGCACAGGCCAAGACCGGTGCCGCCTGTCTGGCGGGTGTTGCCGGTATCGCCCTGGACAAATTTCGTGAACAGTCGGGGGCGAAGTTCTTCGGCGATGCCGGGGCCATGGTCACGAATATCGATGCGAACCCGCTCTTCGTGGCGCCTGACGTCGATCTCCACGGTGCTGTCGCGGGGCGAGAATTTGCAGGCGTTGGAAAGCAGGTTGCCCAGCACCTGCAATAGGCGATGGTGGTCGGCGTGCAGCCAAACGTCACCGGGATGCCGGATGATGGTGCATTGCACGGCATGTTTTTTGGCGAGGGCGGCATTTTCAGCGATGGCCTCTTCGATGATCGGCATCAGTGTCAGCTTGTCGAAATGGAATTCCATACGTCCCGACCCGAGCTGTTCCATGGCCAGCAGATCATCCACCAGCATCAGCAGGCGTTCACTATTGTCATGAGCCAGCTGGATCAGCGCAGCGGATTGCACCGGTAGCTCACCGGCGGCACCTCCCTTGATCAGGCCGAGGGAGCCGCGGATGGCGGTCAGCGGAGTACGCAATTCATGGCTGATGGTGGCGATGAATTCGTCTTTGAGCCGATCCACCTTGCGGCGCTCGGTAATGTCACGCAGCAGACCGCTGAACAGGCATTGACCGTGGAGCTTCATGTCGGTGACGGCCAGCTCGATGGGAAATAGACTGCCGTCACGGCGCTGGGCCTCGACCTCGCTGCGTCGACCCAGCACGCGGCGCACACCGGTTTCCCGGTGATGGGAGAGATAGCCATCATGCGCGCTGTGGTGGGGCTCTGGCATCAACATGCGGATGTTCCGGCCGATGATTTCGTCGCTGGCATAGCCGAACATGGCCTCTGCCGCCGGGTTGAAATTTTGTATCGCGCCCCTGTCATCGATGATGATCACGGCGTCCACCATGGTGTCGATCAGCGCCTGTTGCTGGATCTTGCTGGCATTCAGTGCTTCCTCGGCGATTTCGCGCCGGCGGTATTCACGGTGCAGGGCCAGCCCCGCTACCAGCACGATAAGAGCGCTGATCATCAACGCCACGGCGGTACCGGTAGGGGCGCCGGACAGACTGGTGGCGCCAACCGCCGAGGCCCAGGGGGCGAATAGCAGGAAAAATGCCGGGCGGGTGATGAGTTGGCGGTGATGGTTTGTGTTCATGGGGATGCCTGCTCAGTCCCGGGCCTGGCGGAGAATCTCTGCCACCGCCCCGGCCAGACTGGGAATCATCTCCGGGCCTCGCGGCACCAGCATGTCCGGTTCCAGCGATGAGGCAAAACTCTGCTGTTGACTGGAACTCACCAGGATAACCTTGATGTGGCGGTTGATGCCGTTGGCCGCGCGCAGGGCATAGAGCACTCCGATGCCATTCAGGGTACGTGTCTCGGCGCCCATGATGAGTAGGTCGAAGCGTTCGTGCAGCAGGCGGTTCAATGCCACCATGCCATCCTGCTCGACGGCGAGTTGCACCGGCTGCTCCGCCAACGCCCCCTGGTAGAGGGCGGTCATGGCGGGGGAGTTTTCCACGATCAACCCACTCAGCAGGTGTGGCGAGCTGTGGCGCCGGATGTCTTCCAGGGCCTGGTCGATCTCGGCATAGTTGGGTCGCTTGTCGTGAGCGATCTCGATGCAACGATGGATCAGATCCAGATAGCGCAGGTAGAGATCGATACGCTCGGGCGCGTGCGCGGTGGTTTCCCGGATGGTGGTCAGGCCATCTTCCAACTGGTGGCAGATGGTGCTGATGGCCGGGATGCCATGGGTGCCAGCGCTGCCCTTGAGGCTGTGCACTTCGCGGTAGAGGCGCTGGAAGTGTTCATCGTCAGCATCATTGCCCAGGGACAGGATGCCGTCTTCGATGGTGTCACAGCGTTCCGGCAACTCTTCGAGAAAATTGTCCCGTAGCTGCCGAAGAATCTGCTGCGCCTTGTCGAGGCTGGTGTTTTTGTTCATTCTTGTGGGATCCCCGGCTGGATGTAGATTGGGCAGAAACCTATCGGTCTGGTTTTCTGCCGGCTTTAGCGGGATTGAGTGAGGAGAAACAAAGGAAATGCGCAGGATGATTTCAATACTGTTGCTAGCGCTGATCCTGGCAGGCTGCCAGGGAGAAGAGGGAGATGCTGGCAGATTGCCGCTGTCCGAGAGCATGAAGCGCAATGCTGATCCGGCCCTGCTGGCCCAGGGGGAACGGGTCTACCGACAGCATTGTGCGGGTTGTCACGCCGCCGATGCCAGCGGCGCCCCCAACTGGCGCAAGCGCGATACCGAGGGGTTTTTTCCACCGCCACCACTGAATGGCTCCGGCCATGCCTGGCATCATTCCACCGCGGTGCTGACAGATCTCATCCGTAACGGCAGCCCGGGCGGCAAGGGTCGTATGCCGGCCTGGGAGGATAAGCTCTCGGCGCAGGAGATCACGGCGGTGATTGTCTGGTTCCAGTCTTTGTGGTCGCAGCAGGTCTATGACGCCTGGCTTGAAATACAACAACGCGGCCGCTGAAAAAGCCAGGCACTTGAATACTGCGCCAATATGTACAATATTAGACTTTTCTAATTTATTGCCATTCTCCAAGGAGACAGACCATGAGCAACTACGGATTCGGCGTGATCGTACCCGGCAGCTTCGACGAGGTAATCGAAAAGACCATCGAGGCACTCAAGGCCGAGGGTTTCGGCGTCCTCACCACCATCGATGTCAAGGCCACCCTGAAAAAGAAGATCGACGTGGATCGCCGCCCCTATACCATCCTCGGCGCCTGCAATCCGGTGCTGGCCAATCAAGCCATCGAGGCCGAGCCCGACATCGGCCTGCTACTGCCCTGCAACGTGCTGGTGCGCGAGGAAGACGATGGTTGCATCAGCGTGCTGTTCATGGATCCCAATGCCGTGCTGGGCCTGGTGAATCGCGACGATGTGGTGCCCCTGGCCAGTGAGGTGCGCGCCAAGCTGCAAAAGGTCGCCGACCTGCTCGAGGGCTGATTATTCCCGGCAGGAAATGTTGACCAGGAGGCCACGGGGAAAACCTAAAGGCGCACCTCGTCATTTCGCCCGGAATGACGGACAATTTGTATTCCTCTTGATCTTTATGCTGTGGTGAACTCAACAACCATCCGCTAAAGCGGGTGGGTTCCAATGTCATTAAGTTAAACCTGACGGCCTGCTTGTTGTAGGTTGGCGGTGACGCAGGAAACCCCACAATCCGACAAAGACGACCGAAACAACTTGCTTGCCTTCACACACACCTTCAACAACCTATACAACAAGCGGCACGGATAAATCTGACCGCCCAAAGGCAGTGGTTTTAACCTTAAACGGGACGAATAACATGACGGCCCATGCATCACCCCAGATCAGCATCGTCCTGCCGGTTCGCGATGCGCGGGAAACCCTCGATGAATGCCTCGACTCCATTGCGGCGCAGACCTTCTCCGATTACGAACTGCTGGTCATCGACGACGGTTCGCGGGACACCTCCGCCGCCCTTGTTGCTCAGCGTGCACAACGCGATACCCGTATCCGTCTTATTCGTCAACCGCCGCTGGGCCTGGTGGTGGCGCTCAACCGTGGCCTGACTGAGGCCCGTGCGCCACTCATCGCACGCATGGACGCCGATGACCGCATGTACCCGCAGCGCCTCGCTGCACAGGTGGCGGGTCTGGCCGCCGATCCGGCTCTCGGCCTGCTGGCCTGTCAGGTACGGCTGTTTCCCGACGAATCTGTCCAGGCGGGTTTCCGCGAATACATCCGCTGGCAGAATGCCTGCTGTGACCCCGTCACCATCGGCGATGAAATCTACGTCGAATCCCCCTTCGCCCATCCCACGGTGATGTTTCGCCGTGCGGTAGTGCAGGATGCCGGTGGCTACCGCGCAGGTCATTTCCCCGAAGACTATGATCTCTGGCTGCGTCTGATCCGGCGCGGAGTGAAAATGGCCAAGCTGCCTCGGGTGCTGCTGGACTGGCGCGAGAGCGAAGGTCGTCTGTCGCGCATCGATCCGCGCTGTTCGCGTGCGGCCTTCGACCACCTGCGTGCGGCCTATCTGGCCCGCGACCCTCGCCTGCAGGATCGACCCCTGGTCTTCTGGGGTGCCGGCCGCAAGACCCGCCGGCGCTGTCATCTGCTCATCGAACGTGGTTTTACACCGCGGGCCTGGGTGGACATCGACCCAGGCAAGATCGGCAATCGCCTGCGTGGGGTGCCGGTGGTCGCGCCCGCGTGGCTGGCGCATGATGCACGGCCCTTTGTGTTGTCTTATGTTGCCAATCATGGCGCGCGCGAGAATATTGCCTCAAGGCTGGAGGCGATGGGCTACCGGCGGGGACAGGATTACCTGATGGTGGGGTGACTGTACCGTAATTCTACTCTGTGACTTTAATCGCTAAGGGGCAATTCCCCACAGCTCGCCCACCAAAAGTAGGTTCTTTAAGAAAAGCGCCTACTTTTGGTGCTGCGAACCAGCGTTCAGCGGATTTTCTCCACGGTGTAGGTACCACACACCCGCACCTCCACATCCCGCACACCTTTTCTGATATGAAAAACGTAGCAGTTACCATCGGCACGACCGGCATCGATGGCCTCATAGGTCACTACGGCCTTGCCCTCTGAATATACCGTAACCAAGGCTTCCGTGCGCAGGCCGGCCGCCAGCAAAGGCAGCACGGCGGTGAGTAAAATGACAGTGATGGAAACCCTGAAAGCAGAGTGAAAACCAAGCGTCATATCATCTCCCGGATTTGTCTGAGAACACCCGCTAGTGTGATGTAACGTATAAAGTGCTCCTATCAGAGGCCCGCAAATGCCCCAAGACAAGGCGCAGTCCGCCGTTAATGGCCCCCTCCCTTAACAAGGACTGGAACGCAGGATTGGGGCATTTGCGGGCCTCCCTCCGGGCGCGGCGGGAAGCCGTCATCTGCGGCGTTGC
>DRKN01000106.1 GCA_011051755.1 Gammaproteobacteria bacterium | reverse complement strand
GCAGCCCATGCCGCCCCGATCATCATCGACGGCAGCCTGAGCGACTGGGGCATCAGCGTCGCCGACGGCACCGCTGCACAGCCCGTCGGTACCGATTACAGCGGCCTGCGCAGTGATCTCGCCGGCTCCATGATCGAGGATACTGACGACACCACCAATAACCTGTTCCTCGGCCCCAACTCCGGCGGCCAGAACTACGACGGCGAATTCATGGGTGTCATGACCCAGGGCTCTACCCTGTACCTGTCCATTCTTACTGGCCAACGCCCGGACAACGGTTTTTCCGGCAGCAAGGGCCTGTATTCTCCGGGTGACATCCGCATCGAAACCAGCATGGGCACCTTCGGCATCGAAGTGGGCGGCGGCGCCGTATCCGGTGCCGGCAATGCGCTCACCGAGGGCGCCACCGGCACCACCTATGCAGTCAACAGCAACGGCTATACCACCGGCAGCAGCGACACCGCCGCCGCGCAGACCGTGGGCTCCGTGTGGAGAGACGTGGACTGGATCCTCGATCCCCTTGCCCCCCAGCAGCCGGTGCAGTTCGAGATCAATGGCGGTAGCAGCCAAGTGGGCGAAGCCGACTTCATCTTCACTCGCGACAGTGTCACTGCCGAGCACGCCATCATCGAACTGGCCCTGGATATCGGCGTTTTTGGCGGCGCCACCCTGCAGGAGTTCTACTGGCTGCCCTCCTGCGGTAACGATGAGCTGCACGTCAGCACCGACATCACCAGCGTACCCGAACCCGCCTCGCTGGCACTGATGGGCCTGGGCCTGCTGGGCATGATAGGCGCCGCACGCCGTCGTCGTACCTGATCGGCAAAGCAAAGCGGCCGCTTCGCTATCTGCATCGCGGCCGTTTTTTATTCGTCTCGTTTTTAAGGTTAAAACCACCGCCTTCAGGCGGTCGGATTTATCCGTGCCGCTTGTTGTATGGGTTGTTGACAGTGCGAATGACGGCAAGTTGTTTCGGTTGTTTTTGTAGTCACTGTAAGGATGCGGGTAGCAAAAACAGATGTTCTCAGGCGAGGAACGTGGGCTTTTTGCGAAACCCGGGAAGCCAAAAAACTCAATCTTCAAGCTCTCTCCCCTCACGTTTATCGCCTCCCGACCAGTACTGCGCATAGTCGTTCCAACCTACATCCCGGGTTCCCTCGGGTTTCGCAAGCTCAACCCAGACTGCTTGCTGGCTTAGTCCCGTGCGCCCAGTCCTATTATTTGAGTATCGTATCCACCGAAAAGCCCTCGCGCTCCATCACGCCACGCAGGCGTTTGAGGGCCTCGATCTGAATCTGCCGCACCCGCTCGCGGGTCACGCCAAGGGCATTGCCAACCTCTTCCAGGGTCGCCACATCCAACCCACGCAGGCCGAAACGCCGCTCCACGACCTCGCGCTGTTTAGCGGTAAGCTGGCCCAGCCATGACTCGATGCACTGCTGCATGTCTTCGTCCTGCAACAGCACGGAGGGGTCGGGATTATACTCGTCGGGGATGGCGTCGATGAGGGTCTTGTCACTGTCGCGGCCCAGCGGCACATCCACCGAAGTCACGCGTTCATTGAGGCCCATCATGCGTTTCACATCCTCGATGGGCTTGTCGAGCATCTGCGCGATCTCTTCCGGCCGTGGCTCGTGATCCAGCGACTGCGCCAGATGCCGGGCGGCACGCAGGTAGACATTGATCTCTTTCACCACATGAATGGGTAGGCGGATGGTGCGGGTCTGGTTCATGATGCCACGTTCGATGGTCTGGCGAATCCACCACGTGGCGTAGGTCGAAAAGCGGAAACCGCGTTCGGGGTCGAATTTTTCCACCGCGCGGATCAGGCCCAGATTACCCTCCTCGATGAGATCCAGCAGGGCCAGGCCGCGATTGAGATAACGCCGCGCAATCTTTACCACCAGACGCAGGTTGCTCTCAATCATGTGCCGACGCGCATCCTGGTCACCCTTTTGGATACGGCGCGCGATGGTGACTTCCTCTGCGGCGCTCAACAGGGGGGAAAAGCCGATTTCACCGAGATAGAGCCGGGTGGCATCGAGATCACGGTCACTGAGATCAGCGCGCTGCGCGCGGCGACGCTCCTGACGCACAGCGGGCTTGTCCTCCACTGGCGATATTTCCGGCAAGGGTTCCCCCGCCTCTTCCGCAACCGCCGTTCCCACACTCACATCTTCGGTGAATATCTCATCCATCGGCGCCAGCTCGATCTCTTCATCCATGAGTTCGCGAACTTTCGGCTTTACTTCTTCATCTTCTTTATTGCGCATGGTTTCCGTTTCTGGTGCATTGCCGGGTCAGCGCTGGGGCAGGTAGCGCAGGGGGTTGACGGGCTTGCCGTTGCGGCGAATCTCGAAATGCAGCATGGGACGCCGGGCGCCACTACTACCCATATCCGCAATCCGTTGACCGGCGCCTATCACATCCCCTTCCTTGACACGCAACTTATCGTTATGCGCATATGCGCTAAGGTATTTTTCATTGTGCTTGATGATAATAAGCTGACCGTATCTCACAAGTCCACTGCCGGCATAAACCACTCTTCCCGCCGCCGCCGCATGCACCGGGTCGCCGCGCCGCCCGGCAATGTCGAGCCCCTTGCGGCCGGGGTCATTGGCGGAAAATGTCTGCAAAACCTTGCGGCTTTTTACCGGCCACCGCCACTGTGGATTCTTGGGGAAACCAACACTCGGGCGCGTTATCGGCAACGGCGCAATGGGCGTCACTGCGGGGGTTCCCGCCCTATCGACCGCACGAGGCCCCGCCTTTACCGAATCCACCACCGGGGCCGGCTTACGTCTCGGCGGTTTAGACCGTACGCCGGGCGGAGGGGTTCCAACCTCCGGCGGCGCCACACGCAGTACCTGCCCGGCATTGAGGCCATAGGGTGGACGGATACCGTTCCACTGCGCGATCTTGCGATAATCGTAACCATACAGAAAGCCAATAGAATACAGGGTTTCGCCGGGTTCGACGACATGGTGCATATGCGCGCCACAGCCCGTCAGCAATACTACAGACAGCAATACCGCAGGCAATAACGAGGTCAACAACAGCCATCGACGTATCCACTGTGTTGCCATGGAATATACCCGGGTGCAGACGTCAGTACAGGATGATGAACAGGATCACCAACGCGACCACCAGCCAGCCCAGGAGATCCACGTAGCGATGCAGCTTTTCTTGCATGTTTTTTCCTCCCCATTTCATCAGCCCGGCGACGAGGAAAAAGCGCGCCCCGCGTCCCACCACCGAGGCCAGCACAAAGGGTAGGAAGGCCATGGAAATGGCGCCGGCGGCAATGGTGAATATCTTGTAAGGAATCGGCGAAAAACCAGCGATGAAGATGGCCCATACGCCCCACTCATCAAACCAGGCCACGGCCTGCTGATAGCGATCCCAGTAATGGGAGGTCTGCAACCAGGGCTCGATCTGGCCGAAGGCGAGATAGCCGATGAGATAGCCCAGCATGCCGCCCAACACCGAAAAAATGGTGGTAATGGCGGCAAAGTGCCAGGCCCGGTCAGTGCGCGCCAGGGCCATGGGCGCCAGCATCACGTCAGGCGGAATGGGGAAAAAGGAGGACTCGGCGAAGCTTAGCCCACCCAGATACCACGGTGCATGTCGGTGCTCCGCCCAGTGCATGACGCGTTCGTACAAACGGGAAAAAAGTTTCATTGGGAACCTTTTGGGGTTTTCATATTTATTTCACCACAGAGACACGGGGGATATGGAGAATAGCGATGATAGAAGTCGTCATTTCGGCTGGCACCGGAATAACCTCGCCCGTTCTCTGTGACTCCCTTGTCTCCGTGGCAAAAAATCCATTGAAATCAATTACTGTGTGCCACTCAACATGGGCACGAAACTCACCCGATCCAGCGTCTGCTGTGCAAAGCCATCAAGGGTACGGGTAATCAGGATCAGCGTCTGTACACCACGCCCCCCCACCGGCACCACCAGTCGCCCGCCGGGCGCCAGTTGCTGCAACAACGCATCCGGCACCTGTTGCGGCGCAGCGGTGGCGATGATGCCGTCGAAGAGTCCAGCCTCCGGCCAGCCCCAGCTGCCGTCGCTATACTTGCAGCGGATATTGTTGAGTTTGAGGTCAAAAAAACGCTGCCGCGCCTGATCCAGCAACGGACGGATACGCTCCACGGTGTACACCTCGCCCACCAACGGCGAAAGAATAGCCGCCTGATAGCCGGAACCGGTACCCACCTCCAGTACCTTGTTCGGCATGCCACCATCCAGTAAGGCTTCGGTCATGCGCGCCACGATGTAAGGCTGGGAGATGGTCTGGCCGAAGCCGATGGGCAACGCGGTGTCCTCGTAGGATCGACTGGCCAGGGCCTCGTCGACGAACAGGTGCCGGGGCGTATTGCGGATCATCTCCAACACCTGCTGATTCTTGATTCCCTCATCCGCCAGACGCTGCACCAGGCGGTCGCGGGTACGCTGGGAGGTCATGCCGATACCGCTGCGATTCTGCTTCACAGGCCCTCCAGCCAATTCGCCACCTGGTCGAGGGCGCGATAGCGTGTGAGATCCACATGCAGCGGCGTCAGTGAGACACAGTTATTGCGCACGGCGAAGAAATCGGTGCCGGGGCCGGCATCCTGCTCGGCGCCTGCGGGCCCCACCCAGTAGATATCGCGGCCGCGCGGATCCTGCATCTTCACCACCGGCTCAGACTTGTGGCGCCGCCCAAGCCGGGTGGCTTCGAAACCCCCGATGGCCTCCCAGGGTATGTCGGGCACGTTGACGTTGAGGATAGTGTCCGCCGGCAACGGATCATTTTGCAACAGCGCCAACAGCTGCACGACCGACTTTGCTGCGGTATCGTAATAGCGCAGCTCCTCACCCACCAGCGACACGGCGATGGCCGGCAGGCCGAGAAAACGCCCCTCCATGGCCGCTGCCACGGTGCCGGAATAGATCACATCATCACCCATGTTGGAACCGGCATTAATGCCGGCGATGACCATGTCCGGCTCTTCGTCCAGCAACCCGGTAATGGCCAGATGTACACAATCAGTGGGCGTGCCATCCACACGCACCACGCCATCGTCCCCAGGCCAGGCACGGATAGGGTTTTCCAGGGTCAGGGAATTACTCGCCGCACTGCGATTGCGATCCGGGGCGACCACGTGGATCTCGCCCAACGGCGCCAGGGTGGCGGCCAGGCAACGCAGGCCCGGCGCCTGGTAGCCGTCATCATTGCTCAACAGAATTCTCATGGGCGGGTATTATAAGGGACTTCTATTTATTCTGGACGAATATCTTGACTGCCGGACTGTGCCCCCGACTTGGCAAACCGCGCCCGCCCGAATGAGGGCTTCTCAAGAAAAAGCGCCGGCGGCCGATCACGACAGCCCGTTATGACGCACAGTTTGCGCCTTTTGAGGGAATGAGCCAGGGGGCAAGCTAAAATACCCCGAAATAGAAGCTTCTGACCTGAACCCTCGGATTCAGGTTCTTATCCACATCTTCCGCCATGACTTCACTTTGCAAACGCAGCAATGACCAAGAAAAAGCCCCCCGACAATGACAACGCGCTGTTCCGTGAGCTGATGTCGGATGTAAAACCACTGGCGGCAAAACCGCGCATCATCCCCGCCAGGACGCGCCCGGTACCGCGGCCCGAGCCCCGGCAGGACAGCCCGCCTGAAGCAACGGCCTTCATCAAACGGGAAACCGCCCCCGCAACCCAAGCCGAGGAACGGCTGGATTTCACCCGGGGCGGGGCGAAACGTCGCCAGCTACTGCGCCTGCGCCGGGGGGAAATTCCCACCGAAGCCCGGCTGGATCTGCACGGCCACACCATTGCGGAGGCCGGCGCGATACTCCACGACTTTCTGGACGCATCCCATCAGGCCGGCCACCGCTGCGTGCTGATCGTGCACGGCAAGGGACACCGCTCCGACACCGGCCAGCCGGTTCTCAAAACCCAGCTCAATCATTGGTTACGGGACGAGCCCCGTGTGCTGGCCTTTCACAGCGCCCAACCCTGTCACGGCGGCGCCGGCGCATTGTATGTACTGCTGCGCCGGTGCCGGTGACACCAGCACACTCTGCCGAAAAACACCCGGCCATCTGCAAAATTATTTATAGGGACTTCCATTTATTCTGGGCAACCTGCTATCGACCACTTGGCATCAAACCGCGTCCTCATTGGCCACGGGAAAGACGCGCCATTTTCCAAAGTCCGGAAAAACACCCACCCGGCGCACCCCCCCTGTCAGGCACAAAGCCCTACTCTTTTTCAGACTAAAGATTGGGCCCTGTCAACCGATAAACAAATACACAAATATGAATATGAATATGAATTATGAGGTCACAATTCATGAATACTTTCCTCAGCAATCTCCCGGTCAGGATGAAGATCGTCGGCAATGCGGGCATCCTCCTGCTACTGCTCGCGTGCAGTTCTCTGTACGGTATCTACGCCATGACACAGATCGGCGCCAGTCTCCAGACCATCACCAAAGCCGACATCCCCCTGACGACCAAGGTCACCAATATCACCGAACACCAGTTGCAGCAGGCCCTGCATCTCGAACGGGCCCTGCGCTTCAGCGGGGCATTGCAGAAAAACATTGCCCTTTTCAAGGAGGAGATGCAACGCTTCGAGGCGTTCAATCACAAGATCGAAGAGGAAATACGCGCGGGTCAACACCTGGCCGAAACACAGGAGAATCTCACTGCAAAAGAACAGCTCGAATTCGCCCAGGTGGCGACGGCGCTGAAAAGCATCGAGAATGAACATATCAATTATGCCCAGCATGTGCAGACAGTCTTTGCCCTCCTCCACGAAGGCAACATCGAGGAGGCTGAAACACTGGTCAAACGCGTGGAGGTAGAAGAAGACCAGTTGGACAAGAATCTCCACACCCTGCTCGACACGATCAGCGACTTCACCGCACGGGCCGCCCTGCACGCCGAGCAGCAGGAGCAAACCGCGCTCAGTACCCTCATCGTCATCACCGTGGTGGCGCTACTCGCCGGCCTTGCCTTGAGCTGGCGGATCACCGGCAACATCACGCAACGCCTGTCACAGGTGAGCGTGGGATTGGGGGCCATTGCCAGCGGTGATCTGCGCCAGCAGTCCCAAGGCCGCGACGGACGGGACGAAATCGGCTCGCTGAAAGCATCCGCACAGGCGATGCACGCACGCCTGCTGGAAATGATCTCCCACATCGGCGAGACCACGGAGCAACTCTCCGCCGCGGCGGAAGAGATGTCCATCGTGACCACCCAGACCCGTGAAGGCATCCAGCAGCAGCAATCCGAAACGGAACAGGTGGCCACGGCCATGAACCAAATGACCGCCACCGTGCAGGAAGTGGCCAATAACATCACCGTGACCGCCGAGGCGGCTGAAAACACCTACCGGGATACGGACAACGGCCGGCAGATCATCGAAAGAACTATCCAGAACATCCAGCAACTGGCCTCACGCATCGAACGTGGCGCGGAAACCGTGCAACAACTGGAGCAGCACAGCGGAGAGATCAGTGGTGTCCTCGACGTCATCAGGGGCGTTGCCGAGCAGACCAACCTGCTGGCGCTGAACGCGGCCATCGAGGCCGCCCGCGCTGGCGAACAGGGCCGCGGTTTCGCCGTGGTGGCCGATGAGGTGCGAACCCTGGCCAGCCGTACTCAGCAGTCCACGGAAGAGATCAACCAGATGATCAATAGCCTCCAGTCGGTCTCGCAGGCGGCAGTGCGGGTCATGACAGAAAGTCGGGAGCAGGTTCAATCGGTGGTGACCCAAGCGACGGCGGCGGACACCACCTTCACCGAAATCCGCGATGCCGTGGCACATATCAATGATATGAATGGCCAGATCGCCAGCGCAGCGGAGGAACAAAGCTGTGTCGCGGAAGAGATCAACCGCAATATCGTGCAGATCAACGACATCGCCGGAAAGACCGCCACGGGCGCGGAACACACCGCAGCCGCCAGTCAGGATCTGGCGCACATGGCCACGGAGCTACAGGGCATCGTGGGACAATTCAAGGTTTGACGGTACTGCTACAGGGTCACCCGTACAAGGAATGGCCACCCAGGCCGCAATCATCCTGGCGGAAGATTCATCGCGACCAGGAAAACCACTACATTGTGGGTATTACCCATTCCCGCAACACTGCCGTGGCATAGCAGCCAGCAGGCAGACTGAAGATCAGTTGCAGGTCTTGCCCGCCATCCAACCATCGCCAACGCAAGTCCACCACCGGCAGACGCAGGGCACGACGTTCCTGTTTCAGACCTGCCTTTTCCAATCCCTCACGGAAATCACCGTGAGAGACTAAAACCGCCTCTTCCACCGCCCGCGCGGCAGCCATTGACGGCAACTCACCCCTGCCCCACAGCGGCCCGCTGGGCAGCACGTCGCGACTAGCCAGACGGTCGGCAATTTCATCATCGATCTCATTTGCGACAAAAAAACTGCGGCTACCAGCCAGTTGCAGGGCCTCACCCGGCAACGCCCGGTTCCAGCTGGCATCGCGTACCCGCGCTGCCAGCACCTCGTTGAACAGCAGTGAACGGGCAGCGGAAAGATACAGGCCGCGACGATGACGATCCTTCACCCGTCGTCCGCCAAACATGGCCTCGGCAGCGGCAAGATTGCTGCCCTCGCGGCCAAAACGCTGTTCACCGAAATAGTTGGGCACACCGTGTTCGGCAACGGCCGCCAGACGTTTCTCCAATGCCTCACGATCTCCCTGCACCTCTCGCAGTAACAAAGTAAACCGGTTACCCCGCAGACCACCGCGCTGCAACTTACGGCGGGTGCGGGCTTGCCCCAGCAGCACAAGATTTTCATCGAGAATGGGTGACCAGTCCGGATCCGGCTTACCCGGCAGCCACAGGCTGAACCACTGCGTCGTCACCGCCACACGATCCTTCAGACCGCAGTAGCTCACATTACGTGCACGCACCCCGGCACAGCGCGCCAGGGCACGGGCCACCTCGTCGGTGTTGCGATTGCGTTTGCGGATGTGCAGCAACAGGTGCTCACCCTCACCGTCCGGCTCACCGTCGCGCAACTCGTCGACACAAAAATCCTCAGGACAGGCGCGCAGTTGGGCGCTGGCCTGCGGGGCGCCCAGAGCGCGAGGCCAATCGGGAAGGCACGGGGAAGGTCGAGCAGAGGCATTGTCCAAGGGGAATCCTTATTTTGCTTGCGAAGATAGAAGGTAGCCTGATGAGCTTGCGAAATCCGGGAAGCAAAGGAAGCCGGCACTCGACTCGCCCTCACATTGGCCAACTCTCGCCCAATACTATGCACTCGGCCATCAAGTGGATCGTCCTGATCTATTGTGCTAGCCGTCCGCAAAACACGGGCTTATATTGGCTTGCTCTTATCCACATCCCAAATCCCCCGGGTTTCGCTACGCTCAACCCATCAGGCGACTTGCTTTGCGTTATTTTTCAGTATTTTTCATTGCCGGGTAAAGGTATCGCGGGCATAACCCACGCCTACGAGGTCAGGAGACACACCGCATGCACGGCGATACCCTCGCCACGGCCACAGAAACCCAGGCCCTCGGTGGTGGTGGCCTTGATGTTGATCTGTCCGCAGGTCACGCCGAGATCGGCGGCAAGGTTTGTGCACATGGCATCAATATACGGAGCCAGTTTCGGCGCCTGGGCAATGATAGTGAGATCGACGTTGCCGATGACGTAACCCTGTTCCAGCAGTTGCGCAATCACCCGGCGCAGCAGGATACGACTGTCGATATTCTCGAATTCGGTACTGGTATCGGGAAAATGGCGGCCGATATCACCCCGCCCGGCCGCGCCCAGCAGGGCATCGCACAGGGCGTGAATGGCCACATCACCATCAGAATGGGCAATAAAACCCTGCCCAAAGGGAATACGCTCCCCGCATAACATTAAATGGCCACCCTCGCCGAAGCGGTGTACATCATAGCCGTGACCTATTCGAAAAGACATGTTTGATACCCGACTGAAGTATGGCTATTTTATCAGCACTGTCCCCGCAAACCGGGCGTTTGAAATGCGCCAATAGTCCGTTAACGGGGCAGCAGTGCTATTTTATGTGTCCGGACAAATATGCCCGCCGCTTTTCCGCGGGAAATTTTTCGATGGCATAACGTAGCATCGTGCGCGGCATTTCCCGGTAATGCTGTTTCAGAAACCGCTCTTCGACGGCAGGATCCCGATTGCCGATTTCTCTCAGCATCCAGCCAACGGCCTTGTGAATCAGGTCTTCTTTATCCTGTTGCAGGATGGCCGATATTTCCAGTGCAGCGCCGAAATCGCCGAGCTTGATAGCATGGAACGTCGCAATGATCGCAATCCGCCGCTCCCACAGACTATCTGACCGCGCCAGTTCACGGAGCACCCGCTTGTTGCGGCCCTGCAACCATGCGCCGGCAATCTGGCTGGCGGAGCTGTCGACCAGATCCCAGTGATTGATGAACGCCGTGTACTCCAGGTAGTGGCGGTAAATCGCCTCCCGGCCAACCTCATCCGCCTTGGAAAACCGGGCAACCAGCATCAGCAGGGCGAACAGGCGCTCTTCATGAAACGGGGAGCAAAGCAGTTTTAAGGTCTCGCCAATGGCCAGATCCGTGAATTTTTTTACCTGCTGGCGGATCACCGGCACGCGGATACCCAGAAATTTATCCCCCTCACCATATTCACCTCTGGCGGTCTTGAAAAAAACCTGCGAATGCGCCGCAATCGCCGGATCGCCCAAGGCTCTGAAGGTCTTTTTAACCCCACTCGCCGTCAGTGTCAGCGCAGCCATCAGTCCTTTTTCCGATACACCTTACGACGAAACAGATCCGTGCGCCGGCTCACCAGACGGTCGAGAAACAGTAGGCCATCGAGGTGATCCACTTCATGTTGAACGGCACGGGCCTCAAAACCCTCGCAGGCGTATTCGTGCGACTGGCCGAATTCATCACACGCGGTGAAGTGGATTCTTTCCGCGCGGATCACATTGCCGGTGTAATCCGGTACCGACATGCAACCCTCGCGGCCCATGACCATGCCTTCCCACCCGGTGATCTCCAGGTTGATGAGCAGCATGCGGCCGGAACTGGAGGAACCGGCGGGCAGCTTGCGCATGGCGGAGATATCGACGATGACGATGCGTTCGAAGCGTCCCACCTGTGGCGCGGCAATACCCACCCCGCCGGATCCCGCACGCATGGTCTCTTCCAGCTCGTCGACGAAGGCGCGCAGTGCGTTATCGAAGCGTACCACCGGCTGTGATGCCTGTTTCAGACGCTCATCCGGGTATTTGAGGATATCCAGAGACACCGCTCAACCCACCATGAGTTCAATGGGGGTAATCTGCACATCCACACCCTCGCCCTTGACGATCTCCAGCGCCGACGCCAGCGCCGGGATACCCTCCAGGGCGCGGCCCTCAATCTGTAGGATATAGATGGGGGCCTGCGCAGTGCCGCCCACATCAGAGATGAGGTCAAAAACATCCAGCCCCGCCTCGGCCAGGGCACCCGTGACATGGGCGACGATACCGGGGCGGTCGGCACCGTAAACGGTGATGCGCACATCCGGCTCCATGTGTTCGTGCAGTCCACCCTCGATGCGATCCACATGCAGACGCAGGCCAAGGGATTCGGCCTGTCCCGCCACCAACTGTTCGAGGACATGGGTGGAACCGGCGCACCGCACCATCATCATAATAGTGAAATTGCCACCGAGGCGCATCATGGAGGTCTCGCCGAGGTGGCAACCACCTTCGAACAGGGCGTGGGTGATGTGGGCAACGATACCCGGGCGGTCGCGTCCCACCAGGGTCAGCATGTACCAATGATCGTTCATAGGGCTCTCCTAGGGAGTGTTCTCAATTATTTTGATCGTTCTGCCAGTGCTCATTTTTTGTCCAGCAAGGCGGCGTGAGTGCCGTGTGGTTGTTCAGCATCAGCGAGCGCCAACGCCGCTGGGTGAACAATGAGCAGCGGCCCTTTGGGTTACCTCTGAAAAAAACGCCATACTGCATTGTTCGTCGCTCATTTGGAACCACCAAACCTCTCTTCTCATATCTTGACTGACGCTGTTTCAGAGACAACAGGACTGTCGAAATGATTGACAACACCGCCTAATGCAGGCTTGAATGGGTCATGTAGATAAGCAGCACACCGGCGCCGATCAATGCGACCTGTTCCAGGGTGGCGCGGGCCTCGGCACGCTTGTGCAGGCCGGGAATCAGATCGGCTACGGCAATGTAGATAAAACTGGAGGCCGCCACCGCCAGCACATAGGGCAGCAGTTCCTGCATATCGCTCAGACTCCAGTAGGCCAACGTCGCACCGACGAGGGTAGTGAGGCTGGACAGGACATTGAACAACAGTGCCTTGCTGCGCGAAAAACCGCTGTGCAGCAACACCACGAAATCACCCACTTCCTGCGGAATCTCGTGTGCGGCGATGGCCAGGGCGGTCACGATACCGAGGTGGATATCGGTGAGAAAGGCGGCGGCGATGAGCACACCATCGACGAAATTGTGCAGGCCATCACCGATCAGGATCATGGAACCGGCGGCATTTTTATCCTGCCCGCCTTGCGTGTGCTCGGCCAAGGAGTGGGCCTCACAGTGGTCGGAGTGACAATGGCGCCACAGCACCAGTTTTTCCAGCACGAAGAACGTCAGCAGCCCCAGCAGCACGGCGAGGAAGATGTCGTGAAAATCCTCCACCCCCGGCGACATCAGGGCATGGGGCAACAGACCGAGGAAGGCGGCGCCCAGCAGCGAGCCGATGGCGAAGCTGACCAAGTGCGGCACCAATCGCGAACGCACCGAGGCCGGCAGCAGCAGAAAGCTGGCGGCTACCAACACACTGAGCACACCGCCCAACAGGCTGAAGATGATAATCCAGGTGAGAAGACTCATAAAATACGGGGCATCTAGGGTTTGTGGCGAGACATTTTAACCTAGATTAATTCTACTCCGTTACTTTAACCTGGATTCGAGAGTTCAGGTTAAAGCGACTTCATATATTCCAGTAGCTCTAGCTTTTCCGCTTTGCTTAATTCAGTGCCATATTCATGGCCCTCATTTGAGTTGCCGACTAGGCGTGTATCAAATTTAAAGGCTTTGCCTTCCGCGAGATCAGGTGTAGAGATAAAGCCAACTTTGCTTGGGTCAAACTCCCGACTGCCGAGATGGAAGGTGACTGAACGTTGTGCTTGTGGCAGTAATATTTCATACAAGTTGGGTACTGAACCGTTATGTAGATATGGTGCAGTTGCCCAGATGCCATTTAATGGTCTTGCTTTATATACGGCAAGCGGATTATCTTCTATTGATTGGGTTTCTGATTGATCTGCGAGCTTTAACTCTTTACGCATGGCCCCATACTTTTGCAGTAACTCAACCAGCCTGGATTCATATTTTTCACTCTGTCCATCGTTAGCGGTTGCTGCGGCAGCACCGCCCTCAAACTCTTTTACGGCGGCAATAATGGCGTTGATGGGTTGATCTAGCAGAGCACCTACCACGGCGTTAACAAGTGGATCCAGGCCAGATGTTTCAGCCGGAATAACATCACCCGCAATAACCAGCTCTTTGCGACCTTCAAATTTTCCGGCGGGGCGGGTGGCCAGCATGTTTTGTAGCTCTTGAGGATCTGTTTTAACCTCAGCTAACGGTGTCAGGACGGCGTTGTAGGGTTTCCCTTCATCTTCTCGTTTTATCACCTGGTGGCAGTTTGAACAGTATTGTTGGTAATGAATTTCCCCTTTGGCGGCCAGGATCGGATCAATGGCGGGCAGGTATTGTGCGGGCCACTGGGGTGAGCGTAGCTCGGCAACCCACTGTTCTAACTGCCCGAGGTTTTTTACCGCCAGTGAAGATTTGTATCGTTTGATTGCCGGGTTATCCGGGATATATAGTTGACCATATACCCCTAGCACTTCACCACCGTTACGGATCAATGCACCCACGCTTAGTGGGCCATTTGGTGCAAACCCGGGCCATTGCACAACATTTGATTGGTGGGTTCCCCACAGGAAAGGGTAGCTGACCGGGGCATCTGATGCGCGACCATTATTGGGTGCGCCACTGAACTCTGCCAATATTTGGTTGAATATGGCACCAATGGCGTCTACTCGGCCATAGCCGTAGCGAGGCTGATCCGGGGTCGGGTGGTTGATTTGATTACGTTTGGCCAATACTTCGGTTTGTTGTAGCAGGGCGTCGCGTAGTTTGGCTTTTTGATTTGGGGTGTAGCCTGGATCCAATACGCGGCTTGCAAAGCGATCAAACTTTTGGCTGTTCTTATATGTTTCAGACATGGCGGAGACCAGCTCTCGATTGAAGGTTTCAAAATCCCCCATGGTTGGTCCACCGTCAATACGCATCTCTATATCTTTATAGCGAATTTGTGTGGTGTGGCAGGTTGAGCAATTAAACCCCATCCAGGCCTGTTGGGATTCTTTGTCGATATCTTTAGTGAAGCCGACGGCGAGGCCATCCGGGTTCCAGCGGTTTTTTTTGCTGGGCAGATATTTCAATCGTGCAATATGATCATTGTCTCTAAACAGGGTTTGGCTATTCTTTTGCTCTAAATTCAGATACCAACGGTAAGGTAGGATGCGTGAGCCTTGCGTAGTGGTGTAGAAGGACTGCTGGGTGTCGACTGTCCACCCTTGATCCAGGTTGACCACTTGACCTATTGCACTGGTGGTGTGTTGTCCCTCTTGCATATCCGCCCCGATTTGTTGTGCCGAGCATGACATTAATCCAAGTGTTGAAAGTGCAATTAAGATTGTTGTTTTGTTAATTTTCCACATATTTATTTCCCTGATTTATTTACGTTAAATATCGAGTTCCACTTCGATTTACAATCAAATTTATGAAATATCTGAGCCAGGATAAATCTACTCGGAAAACTGCTCTTGCGATGCTCTATCTACAAATCGATAGGATCGGATTCGAATGGTATTTCTTTAAATCTAAGACAATGATAAACATAAAGAAAAAGCTGTTTCGGTGATTGCTGGTTGCAACCAAACCAAAAAAGAGCCAGCGAGAGAGCAGCCTACGCACATAGTAATAGCGGATGTGCTAATCTTCAACAAAAATGAGGATAGGAACCCGGCTTGGGTTTACCCATTAGTCGACTAGTCGGTGTCATTTGCCTGGCAAGTGACGGAATATTGAAGAGGTCAGGGGATTCGTTCTTGCAGTATAACGTCCGACAACAATGTTTAAAGACCGTAATTCGAGTGCGGCATTATAGTCGCAAAGCTACCTCAATCCGCTGTCAACGCCCAATGGGCAATAAAGTGGCAATGAACCGATCCCCCCACACATGCATACTCAAACCGCGCAATACGCAATAAGGGTAGAGTAGAGGGCAGGCTCACTCATCTGTACCTGGATCCGAGCTTTCCAATCAAAGATAATATCCATAATTAATTTGCGTGTTTATTTTTATAAAGCTTCGTAAAGAAGAGAGATAAAATAAAGCTTTTAGGACTAGCTCAGGCAATAAGTTGACAAAATTTTGAGCAGAATCCGGAAGCGGCACACGTCGATGCCCGGGGTCGAAAAATGTTCACCCCTTACAGCAAAATTATTTTGAAGCTGTTTGCGGTATTACCCG
>DRKN01000105.1 GCA_011051755.1 Gammaproteobacteria bacterium | reverse complement strand
CGAAAAAGACATGAAGGCGCGTTTCATTGCTTACGCCAACCGCCCCAGAGGAGTCTCCCTGCCCCGAACCAAAGAACATAAGGTTCGCTATTTCGACCCCACTGTACGTTTTGCACAGAGCATCAAGGATCATGAAGGCAATGTGCTTTGGCCCGCTGGCACAAAGGTCAATCCGCTGGATTACATCACCATGTCCCGGCAGTGGATCTTTTTCAATGCCGACGATCCGGATCAGGCCGCCTGGGCGCAGGCCTATGCAAACCGTTATCCCGAACAAGTTCTGCTCATACTGACTCAGGGAGCCGTATTAAAGCTGATGGAGACTTGGGGCGTCCGTTTGTACTTCGATCAGGGCGGCAAACTGGTGGAACGCTTCGGAATCGAAGCCCTGCCCTCGGTGATCAGCCAGGATGGCAAGCGACTGCGCATCGATGAGGTCGTGCCGGAGGAGCAAGCGCATGGTTAAACGTAAAATCTGGCTGCCGGGTTTATTGTTGACTGTGTCACTGCTCACTGGCCTCGCTGTGCAACCGTTGCGTGCCGCCGGCACCTGCGGGGCCATGCCCTTCGTCAATCCCATCACCGATATCTGCTGGCGCTGCATCTTTCCGTTGTTCATCGGTCCGGTTCCCGTCGCCACCATGGGTCAGGCCGACTCCGGGGCCACCAATGGTTATCCGCCGGCTGTCTGTGTTTGCCCCATGGCCACCCCGCCCTGGTTTCGTATCGGAATCGGCACGGTTTTTTGGGAACCGGCGCGGGTTGCAGAAGCCGTTCGCACACCCTGGTGTTCACCTACGCTGGGTGGAATCACCCTGGCGCCACCTGGCTCATCCGTCGCCGGTCAAGGTGGCAACCGCACGACCCATGCACATACGGAATCGGTGTCGTTTTATCACGTCCACTGGTTTATCTATCCGGTGATGTACTGGTTCAACATGATGACCAACCAGGCCTGCGTATCACCGGAGCAATTCGACGTCGCCTTCATGACCGAGCTGGATCCGTTGTGGAACAACGACGAGATGAGCTTCATCCTCAATCCCGAAGCCGTACTATTCAACAACCCTGTCGCGCAGGCCGCTTGTGCTGCCGATTGCCTGGCCGCATCGGCCGGTTTTCCGCTTGACCCACTGTTCTGGTGTCTCGGTTGCCAGGTGGGGCTGCATCCCTTGACCGGTACGGTAAAGCCCCATGAGGGCGGCCTGGCTTCTTCCACTGTTGCAGTGGAGCGGCTGCACGCCACACTGCATCGTTCGCTGGTTGCAATGAATGTCAGCACACCCGTTGCCATGTGTATCCCCATTCCCGCGCCCATCATGCAGAAGACATGGTACAAGACCCAACTATTGCGCCCTATTCCAACGCCTTTGATGGCGCATCCCTACGGACGCAGTACCACGTTGTGGGGCACGGGTAAGGAATTTCCCATCAAGGGCGAAGATTTCGCCTACATGATCTGGAGACGCCGAGCATGTTGCGCTTACTGATCCTGTTACCAACCCTGCTCGCGTTTCTTCAATTCGTCCATGCCGCGCCGGATAGTGCGGCCGCCTTGAACGACGCCGATCGAATGGGCGAGACAATGCAGAACCGAACTTCGGAGGTGTTAAAACAAGCGGATGAATTATCCAGATCGCCCGAGTTTCTTAACGGGCTGAATCAGGAGTCATCGCGTCTTATTGAACGATCCAATACTCTGCCCAACACACTGCCAAGAACCTCATTTCCCAAACTGCCGGAACCCGATTCCGAACAGTTAACACGAGCACGCGCGGAGATCGGCAAACTGCTCGATCTTGCAGGACAACATGATGCTCTCACCGACACCAGCACCGCTAGTGGCCCCCAGTTCTATGTCTTCGTTTCCTTCTCCATGCCGGATATCACGCTACGGCGGCTACTGAGCCAGGCACAGCGTGTTGGCGCACCACTGGTGTTGCGCGGCATGGTCGAGAACGACATGAACAAGACCCGCATCAAGGTCGGCAAACTGCTGGACGCGGACAAAAAGGGTAATACGAGTATCGAAGGTGGGTTAAGTATCGACCCTACTTTATATGAGCGCTTTAGCGTCTCGGTGGTCCCTTCTTTTGTCCTCACGGACGCACCGGTGCAAGCCTGTACCCAAGCCGGGTGCCCCACCCCGGAATTCGTGCGTCTGGCAGGTGATGTCACCGTGGAATATGCGCTGGAGGCTATCGCCAGAGAAGTGCCGGCGATGCGTGAAGACGCCCAGCTGCTGCTGGCGACCATGAGGAGGAAAAGATTGTGAGAAGACACTTTCTTCCCTTGTTACTGTTGGTGTTCCAAAGCACAGGCTTTGCAGAAAGCATGCCGGTAGCCGAAGCCCTGGAAGCGGGCAAGACGTTCGGCAATGCCGGACTGCAACAAAGCCAGGATCTGTCCACCAACCAAAACGCCGATACAGTGCCAGGCTACCAGGGCACCAACGTGCCAGAAGCCCAGTATGCCAACAACCCCATGGCTATCGAGGACACAGCACGCACCCAGGTCAATCAGAACGATACCGGTGCGTTTATCAGCGAATCGGCCACCACGCGCCCGCAGTTCCAGTTCGATAAAGAAAACGATCCCCTCTTTACACGTTCCACAGCTATCGAGGAAAACCCGCAATCGGTAGCGGGGAGTATCAGCAGCGAATTCTCCGGCTGCCAGAGTTCGACTATAAATACCCCTCCGCAATACAGCGAGGAGACATGTGTCGAGTGGCGTGAAAGTCAGTTAACCTCTTGCCAGGAAACCCTCCAGCTATCCTGTAACCGCCCCATCGAATGCGATGCCGGCGGCATACTGCTGGGATCGCTGAACACGGATATGCAGTGGAACTATACCTATCCCACACTTACGCTCGGCGCCAACGCCGACAATATCTGGAGCGGTTATTGTGCGATCTTCGACCGGCAAACCACCTTCACCATCGAGGATATTAACAAGGTCAAGGAATTCACCCTGATCCAGGCCGGATTTGATGACTGGATCAAGATCGAGGTCAATGGAAACCTGGTCTATGTCGGTCCGTATGGCGGGGACAGGCTGGATGTCGTTGATACAGAGATTTTCTCAGGATTCACTGTCAAGCAGGTGCAATACGGTTCCTCCAACTATGGGGGATGCGAACTTGGCACCAGTTGGAATCGCTCTCTCGACATTGACATAAAACCGTTTCTCCAAACCGGCACCAATGTCATCGATATGCGGGTCGTGGTGGCGGGCGGCGGTGAAGGCTGGATGAAATTCAGGGCCACCCAGTATTGTGACTGCCAGTGGTCGGAAACCTGGGACAGTACTTGCGGCGCACTGGAGACACAGCTGGCACAAGGCATCTGTGCGCAACCGACACGGACCTGCCTGGAACCCGCCGAGACACGCCTGATTGACGGCATCGATGTCTATCGTGATTGCTGGCGCTATGAAAAAACGTATGAGTGCGCCGCGCCATCGACCACGGAAGAAGATTACTGCGCCGAACTGCGAAACCGGGGTTGCACCCAAATCGGTTCGCAGTGCACGGGTACGTTAAGCAACAGTCTATGCGAGTCTTACGAGCAAACCTACCAGTGCGAGATTTCCCCCGGCACCAGCCAGGAAATCATGGATTGCAGCGGCCAGACCCTGTGCATGGACGGTGGCTGCTTTGATACGTCTTATGAACCCAGTCAGGATTTCGGTGTAGCAGCGGCGAACCTCGGCGCGATCAGCGATGCGGCGGCAGACTTCGACGTGGACGCCAACGTCATTTTCAGAGGTGACGATCTGCGTTGCAGTAAAGCGATACTGGGATTCTCGAACTGCTGCAAACTCAGCGGCTGGGGGCAAGATATCGGTCTGAGTCAATGCAATTCCAACGAACAACGCCTGGCGCTCGCACGCAAGGCCGGCTTGTGCCATTACATCGGCAGTTACTGCTCCAACAAGACCCTCTTTGGCTGCACCAGCCGCAAGGAAACCCACTGCTG